>JAWXAV010000030.1:0-14608 GCA_034439695.1 Bythopirellula sp.
GGTTGGTTCCTCCAATAAAGGGAAAATGGTTCTTCCCAGAAGGTATCTTCTGGGCGGAGGAACCGCCATGCTTTTCAACTACACGGGGGACATTCTCAGGGGAAGCTCGAACCGTCGGGTTCGCCCTGAATGAGTTGCTTGCCCGAGAATTCGGTGACCGCTCCGCCGTTACCGTCGGGCGAGAGGAAGCTGTCGTGCTTTTCGGCGGTGAGACCCGTGAGTGGATAGAACACATGGGCGTAGGCCGTGGCTCCCTTCTCAATGGCCCAATCCTTCATCGCCGAAGCGACGATGTCGGCAATTTCCGGGTCAAGCTTTTCGCCCGCTTCGATGGTTTTCATCACCGACTTGTAGATCGGCTTGGGCAAGCGATCTTTCATGACCGACTTGCTAAAGACGTTGGTGGCGAAAAGCTGCTGGGCGGGGGTCTTGGTAAAGTCCAAGGGGGGCGAGAGGGGCTGGTAATTCGTGACGGCCGAGATCGCGGCCATGCGGGGGGTCAGTCCCGTGGCGGAAACCCCTCCGCCACCGGCTGCCGCGCCGGAAAATTTGCGAGTATCGGTCGAGGACGAATCACTGTAGCTCATTGTGCTCATGGCACACCCTTTCCTAAGGATTTGAATTGTCAAAAAAGACTGGGGCACCCCTGCCACGCGGCAGGGGTGCCCAGCCTGTTTGTGCCAACCGTGGCGCCTCAGGACGAGCGAACTCCATGCTCGTCAATTCAACGATCTTGTCAGATCAAGATTGGTCGGAACGACCAATGAGATGCTGGCGATTTTGCAATAATTGGCCTTTGTTGCAAAGCAGATTCAGTTTTGCCTGTTATTTTCTTCCCTGGGCAATGCACCTTAACATGCACTTTAAATGGGCACGCACTGCGCCAGGAATAAACATTCCACGGGACGCAGAACGAGCCGGGGAAGCTTGTGAAGGGCTTCACGCCAAGAGGGCATCTGTGCTCGGCGAATGACATAACTCGGCAATAAATCACGAAAAACAGGCTTTACCAAGGCGGGTCAAGTTTGGGTCAGGAACGAATTTGAGACACGTATCGAGTGGCAACGGCAAAGAGGTAGTGTGCGTTGCCAGTGAGGAAAAGCAAAACGTGTGCCAGGGCAGTTTTGTCATCCTGAGGCGAGTTCCACGACTCGAAGGATCTAGCACGACCCCCAGTATTGAGAACGAGTAAGGGTAGAGCCTAGATTCTTCACGTCGCGGAGCTCCGTTCAGAATGACTGAGTGCCCAAATTTACCTAAGGCGCCAACAACAGCCGACCTGGGTTCGCCAGATACCGCTTTACGTCATTCAGGAATCGCGCGGCGGCGGCACCGTCGACGATGCGGTGATCATAGGTGATCGACAAGGGCAACATCAACCGCGGCTGCAATTGGTCGTTCACATACTGGGGCAAGATGCGGCTGCGGCCCGCGAGCAGGATGGCAACTTCGGGGGGATTGATAATCGGCGTGGAATAGGTGCCTCCCACTGCGCCAAGATTGCTGATGGTAAAAGTCCCGCCACGCAAATCCTCGACCTTGAAGCTCCCCGACCGCGCGGCCTCGGCCATTTCGGCGAGTTCCCGGGCGATTTGCGGAATGCTCTTGCGATCGGCGTCGCGCAGCACCGGCACGATCAGCCCGCGCTCGGTGTCCACCGCGATGCCGATGCTTACGTACTCCTTGTAAAGCACTTCGTCGCCCGTTTCACTGATCGAGGCATTCACCACGGGATGTTGCCGCAAGGCCGTCGCCACGGCTTTCACCAGGAACGGCATCGCCGTGAGCTTAACGCCCTGCGTGTCGTAATCGGCTTTGCTATCTTTACGAATCCGCTCGAGCTCGGTCACGTCGACGTCGTCGAAATTCGTGAGTTGCGGAATCGTGGAGTACGACGCGAACATGTTGCGAGCGATGGTCTGGCGTAGCCGCGACATTTTCTCGCGACGGACCGCGCCGTAACTGTCGGAATCGAGCGAACCGGGGGGCGAGACTCCCTTGGGTGCTTGCGAGGCGGCCTGCTGATTGCTGGCGCGGACATGGGCCCGCACATCGTCTTCCGTGATCCTTCCACTGCTCGATGCCCGCACGCGGCGGAGATCGACACCCAACTCGCGCGCCAACCGCCGCACGGCCGGCCCCGCCGCGGCAGAGGATTGCCCATCGCCAGCGTCCTCAACGGCAGGCGAGACTGCTTTAGCAGTCGGCGCCGCAGGGGGAGCAATCTTCTTAGGAGCGGGCTTCGCGGGTTCGGTTTCCACCTCCTCATCCACAATCGCGGGGACTTCATCCTCGGGCGCGGGAGGAATGTCTTCTTCGTCCTTCGGCTTTTTCTTCGGCGCGCTCTTGGCTGCGGATTTTTCTTCCTTGGGCGCGGCCTTCGCGGGTGCTTCTTTCGGGGCGGCGCCATTGCCACCGGCTTCAATTTCGAGAATCGCCGCGCCGATTTTGATCGTGTCTCCTTCGGCCACCAACACCTTGGTGACCTTGCCTCCTTGAGGGCTGGGGATCGGCATGGTCGCCTTGTCGGTCTCGACCTCGATGATGTCCTGATCGACTTTGATCGTATCGCCCGCCGAGACAAGAATCGAAAGTACATCTCCCGATTCGATATTTTCGCCCAAATTGGGCAGTGTGATTTGTGTTGCCATAATCGATCTACAAGGTTAATGACTAATCGTTGAAAGTCTCTCGCAAAGGCGCAAAGGCGCAAATCCTAGTTGTTATTTTTTTGCGCCTTCGCGCCTTTGCGAGAGTCAATTTAGTGTTATGCATACAACGCCGAGGGTTTGTCGGGGTTGATGTTCAATTCCTTCACGACGCTGGCGAGTTTGGCGTGCTCGAACTTGCCGCGTTTGGCGAGTTGGGTGAGCGTGGCGAGCGTGATGCACTCGGCGTCGACCTCAAAGTGTCGCCGCAAGGCTTCACGCGATTCGCTGCGGCCCATGCCGTCGGTTCCCAGCGCGAACAAGCCGCTCGGAATCCAGGGGCTCAATTGCTCGGCCAGGATTCGCATGTAATCGCTCGACGCGATCACGGGGCCTTCCACGCCGGCGAGTTGCTCTTCGACGTAGGACTTCCGCGGCGTTTTGTCGGGGTTGAGCATGTTCCACCGCTCGCATTCCTGGGCATCGCGGCGGAGTTGCGTGTAGCTGGTGATACTCCACACGTCGCTCGCCACGTCGTACTTTTCGGCCAGAATGTCGGCGGCCCGCAGTGTATCGCGCAGGATCGCGCCGCTGCCGAACAACTGCACTCGTGGTCCTTTGGCCCCTGATTTTGAAGACTCAACGCTTTTGTATTTATACATGCCGCGGATGATGCCTTCTTCGACCCCCGCGGGCATCTCGGGCATCAAATAGTTTTCATTCTCGAGCGTAATGTAATAAATTGCCTGCTCGTTATCCTCGTAGAGCCGTTTGAGTCCGTCGAAGATAATCACCGCCGTCTCGTAAGCGAATGCGGGATCATAAGCACGGACAGTCGGAAACGCCATCGCGTTCACCAGGCTGTGGCCATCTTGGTGCTGCAAGCCTTCGCCGTTGAGCGTGGTGCGACCCGCAGTGCCGCCGAGCAGAAAACCCTTGGCCCGCATATCGGCGGCGGCCCAGATGAGGTCGCCGATCCGTTGGAATCCGAACATCGAGTAATAAATGAACATCGGAATCATGTTCACGCCGTGCGAAGCGTAGGCCGTGCCCGCCGCGTTGAACGACGACATGCTCCCCGCTTCGGTGATGCCTTCTTCCAAAAGCTGGCCGTCCTTGGCTTCTTTGTAGAACGCAAGCTGATCGGAGTCGACCGGATCGTAAAGCTGGCCGTGATGCGAGTAGATGCCGATCTGCCGGAATAAGCCTTCCATGCCGAAGGTCCGCGATTCGTCAGGGACAATCGGCACGATGTACTTGCCGATCTTCTTGTCGCGTAGCAAATCGCCCAAGAGCCGCACGAAGCCCATCGTGGTCGACATTTCCTTGCCGGGGCCGGGGCTCACCAGCTTGGCCATCGTTTTTTCGTACTCGGCGATGCGCGGTACTTCGAGCTTCACGGGTTGCGAATTGCGAATCGGCACGGGCCCACCGAGCGCTTCGCGGCGCTCGCGCAAGTACTTCATCTCCGGACTGTCGGCGGGGGGTTTGTAGAACGGGGCCTCGGCCACGCGTTCGTCGGAAATTGGAATTCCAAATCGTGAACGGAACTCGCGGAGCTCTTCCTCGTTGAGTTTCTTTTGGTTGTGCGTGACGTTGCGGCCTTCGCCCCCTTCGCCAAGACCGTAACCCTTGATCGTTTTCGCGATCACCACCGTGGGCTTGCCATTGCGTTGGCACGCCTTCTGATAGGCGGCGAACACCTTCTCGGGATCGTGACCCCCGCGGCGCATCTTGCGGAGCTTGTCGTCGGAGTAGTTTTTCACAAGTTCAAGTAACTCGGGATACTTGCCGAAGAAATCCTCGCGAATAAAATCCCCGCCGGAAACCACATACTTTTGGTATTGGCCATCGACGACCTCCATCATCCGCTGGGCGAGCAGGCCGGTTTCGTCGTCTTCGAGCAGCGGATCCCAATCCCCGCCCCAGACGACTTTGATGACGTTCCAACCCGCCCCGCGGAAAGCACCTTCGAGCTCTTGAATAATCTTACCGTTGCCGCGCACGGGGCCGTCGAGCCGCTGCAAGTTGCAGTTAATGACGAACACCAGATTGTCGAGATGTTCCCGCGAGGCGAGCGTGATCGCGCCCAAGCTTTCCGGCTCGTCGCATTCGCCGTCCCCCATGAAGCACCACACGCGCTTCTTGGAGCAATCGAGGATGCCGCGATCGGTGAGGTATTTATTGAATCGCGCTTGATAGATCGCCATGATCGGCCCAAGACCCATCGACACGGTGGGGAATTCCCAGAAGTCGGGCATCAACCAGGGATGCGGATACGACGATAGCCCGCCCCCTTGGCTCAACTCGCGGCGGAAGTTCACAAGGTTTTGCTCGGTCAGTCGGCCTTCCAAAAACGCGCGGGCGTACATGCCGGGGGCCGCGTGGCCTTGGTAATAAACTTGATCGCCGTCGTAGCCGTTGGGGCCGCGACCGCGAATGAAATGATTGAGCGCGACTTCGTACAACGTCGCCGATGAAGCGAACGTCGAAATGTGACCACCGGGAGCGGCGGGATCACGGTTGGCGCGCGTGACCATCGCCATCGCGTTCCAGCGAACAAAACTCTTGATGCGGCGTTCGAGTTCACGATTGCCGGGGTAGGGGGGTTGCTTATCCCGCGGAATCGTGTTGATGTAGGGGGTCGTCGCCGTGAACGGCAGTTCCACGCCCCAGCGATTGGCCGTCTCTTCGAGCGCGGAGATCAATTGCTGGACCCGCTCGGGGCCTTTGCTCTCCAGCACATAGTCGAGCGATTCGAGCCATTCGGCGGTTTCAGCCGGATCGACATCTCCAGGAATCGGCGTCTTAATCGGCTCGGCTTTGGTATTGGCCATAAACGACATCCTAATTAAAGATATTCACCACTAAGGCACAAAGATCACAAAGAAGATATTCGGTTTGAAAACAACAACCTCGGAGATCGCTCGCAATTAAGAGATTATATCTTCGTGTCCTTCGTGTCTTTGTGGTTCTCTGTTTTCTTCTTTGGTTTATAAACTTCGGTCGCGGTGCCGAGGTGAACTTCTCCAGCGAAGGCGACCGTTTCGCTCAGCGTTGGATGGGGGTGGATCGATTCCGCGAGATCGCGGATCGTGCAACCCATCTCGATCGCCACCACGGCCTCGGCAATTAATTCTCCCGCGCCAGTGCCGACAATGCCACAACCCAGCACGCGGTCGGTGCCGGGTTCGATGATCCATTTGGTCAGGCCCTCGGTTTTGCCCATGGCGATGGCCCGGCCGCTGGCTTGCCAGGGGTATTGAGCGACTTGAACATCGCGGTTGGTGCGCTTCGCCTCATCAACAGTCAGACCGGCCCAGGCGATTTCCGGTTCAGTGAACACCACGGCGGGAATCGCCGCTTTGTCGAACGCCGCCGGTTCGCCGGCCAGCACTTCCGCGGCGACTTTGCCTTCGTGCGAAGCCTTGTGAGCGAGCATCGGATCGCCCGCCACATCGCCGATGGCCAGGATATGCGGGTCGGAGGTTTCCTGCCGGTTGTTGACTTTGATGAAGCCCCGCTCGGTGACGGTGACTTTGGTGTTTTCAAGGCCCATGCCGTTGGTGACGGGTCGGCGACCGATGGAAATTAGTACGCGGTCGTATTCGAGGGTTTTCTTGCCGTCGGGCCCTTCGACCTGCACGTTCACATGATTGCCGGCATCTTCCAGCCCGACTACTTTCGTGCCGAGCATGATCTTGTCGAAGATTTTTTCGAGCCGTTTGTGCAATGGTTTCACAAGGTCGCGATCCGCACCGGGGAGCAGGCCGTCGGTGAGTTCCACGACGGAGACCTTCGAGCCTAACTCAGCGTAGACGGTCCCCATTTCCAGGCCGATGTATCCGCCGCCGATCACGAGCAGCGTCTTGGGGATTTCTTCCAGCTTGAGCGCGCCGGTGGAATCCATCACGCGGGGGGAGCCAATGTTGAACATCTTCGGCACGGCGGGGACACTGCCGGTGGCGACAATACAGTGGTCGAACGTGATCCGCTCGCTCTCGTAGGTGGCGGGAGTGCCTCCTTCGAGTTGGAGCGTTTGCGAATCGACGAAAATTCCCCGGGCGTGGATGATCTTCACGTTCCGCCGTTTGGCCAGTTGCTTGAGTCCCCCGGCGAGCGTGTCGAGCACCTTATCCTTACGGGCACGAAGGGTGTCGAGATTCAGCTTCGGCGCACCAAACGTGATGCCCCATTCTTCCATTTCACGGGCTTCGGAAATGACTTTGGCGACGTGCAGCAGGGCCTTCGAAGGGATGCAGCCCCGCAACATGCAGGTGCCCCCCAGCCGAGGATCGGCCTCGATGATGGCGACCTCCAGCCCCAGGTCCGCGGCCATAAATGCCGCGGCATACCCGCCAGGACCACCACCCAATACGACAACTTGAGAATGCATCACACCGTTATTCCAATAGCGCACAAATGCCTGGCAAGGGTGCGAGGCAGAGAAACCCCTAGTTTACCGCTTCGGAGCGTTCTCACAATGCCCACGGAAAGCAATGAATGGCGGTAAATCCGCCGGAAACCGCAAGATTTGGGCGTTGGAATGAGGGGGGTGTGAGTTCGCGCTCACGAAACCGCAAGCGGAGCGTGGCACGTGTCGAGCGGTTCTAGCCGGAGGGCCACGCACTCCAGTTCGTGCCAGGCTAATCAAACACAACACCTTCGACTTTGCCATCAGCCACATAGAAAAAGCATACGCCGGCAAGACCATGGCTAAGCGAGTAAAGAGTATGGCCACCCTGATCACTTATGCCGTACTCAACATTATTTTCTAGCAAGAGCTCGACCAGACGCTTTTCGGTATCGCCCACGTGTACGTTACTGATGACGTAATCTTCAGAAGTGATCCCGAGCATTGTTTGAACGAAATGGTGTTGCATCAACAACCATGCCGCTGCGAGAAACAGAACGACGATGAGTATCCCTATAAGGCTATTTTTCCCAACGATCTTGGACATCATAGCGAACCTCTAGTGACCTTTAACCGAGGTTCATTCTACCTAATAAGCCCCTCTCCGCGATCCCCGCGCCTCCGCGTGAAAAACTACGCAAAAACTCCAGGCGCTAACGCTTCTGGCTCGCCAGTCGTATTCGTGCGATTCGTTTGATTCGTGGTTTCTTCCCCTACGCATGTTGGGCGATCCACTCTTGCAGATCGTGTGGTGTGTCGTCAGAGCGTAAGACCACGGGCGGGAAGATTTCGTCGAGCTCGCGGGTGCGGTCGGCCAGTTGTGCCACGGAGTCGATCACCAAGCCGGGGCAGTAGGCGAAATTCGCCAGATCGCTCCGCCGGGTGCCTCCGGAGAGCACCAGCACGGTGCGGTAGCCCATTTGCACGCCGCCGAGGATGTCGGTTTCCATCGTGTCGCCGATCATCACGGTTTGCGAGGTGGTGAGCATCAGTTCTTTCCGTGCCATGCGGAGCATCACGGGGCTGGGCTTGCCGAGACTAAACGCCTTTTTGCCGGTGGCGGTTTCCAGGTAGGCGAGCGTCGCCCCGCAACCGGGCCGCGTGCCGTGCTGCGTGGGGCAGTTGGGGTCGAGGTTCGTGCCGATCAGCTTCGCGCCGCCGAGGATCAAATCGACGGCTCGTTCGAGCATTTCCAGCGTAATCGTGCGGGCTTCGCCCACCACCACATAGTCGGGCGACTTATCGACCACGGCATAGCCATTTTCATGGAGTGCTTGGAGCAAGCCCCCTTCGCCGATCACGTAAGCCGTGCCGTGCGGTTTTTGCTTGGCGAGAAAGCGAGCCGTCGCCATTGCGCAGGTGAACACATGCCGCTCGGAGGCGTCGATCCCCATGCGGTTGAGCTTGATCGCTACGTCGCGGCGGGTCCGCTGGCTATTGTTGGTGAGAAACAAAAAGGGGACATCCTCCTCGAGCAACCGCTCAATAAAATCCTTGGCGCCGGAGATCAATTCCGAGCCACGATAAATTACGCCATCCATGTCAACCAAAAAACCTAATGCGCTACGCATTGTCACAACCATCCATTGGGGTTTTGTTATCAGATACTGGCTCGCGGACCAAAGCCCGGGTTATGTTCAACCTAGCGAGCCGATGTTAAAAATGTTGTTCGGGGTACCGGCGATAATATTGTTCGGAGTACCGAAATGTGGGGTTCCAGGAAGGATCACATTAGAGAAGCAAATGCTATACCGCGTGTGGCAACTTCACCGAATTGCGGGAATTTGGCTTTCTATGCAGCGAGAAACGCCGTACCATGCAATTGCGAGAAGTTTTTGTGAATGTCTCAAAACATGCTAGCCACTACCGCATCTTAGGCAGTGGGTGTCGACATGCGCGGCAATCATGGCGAGCTAGCGGCTCGCTCTACACAACAGCTCCTGGCTTCGCGCCGCGCTTCTTTCCGGTCCATTCGCTGAAACTGCGGAATATCACAAAGAAGGCAGGCACAAACAAGAGTGAGAACACGGTTGCGGTCGTCATGCCGCCAACGACCGCATTGCCCACCGCCTGACGACTCGCGGCACCGGCACCTGTCGAGGTCAGTAAGGGAATGAAGCCGAGGATAGCTGCGATCGAGGTCATCACGATAGCCCGGAAGCGGAGCTTTGAAGCTTGTGTCGCCGCCTCGACGATGCTCTTGCCATGATGGCGTAGCTCAATCGCAAACTCGACAATGAGAATTGCGTTCTTACTTGCAAGCGCGATCAACAGCACCACACCGACCTGCGTGTAGACGTTGTTGTCGGCACCTCGCATAAAGAGCGCAATGACCACCCCGAGTGCCGCCAGCGGTACCACGGCGATCACCGCCGCTGGGCTGGTCCAGCTTTCATACTGCGCGGCCAGGACCAAATAAACCAACACAATCGCCAGGGCAAAGATCAAATACTGCTCGTTGCCAACCAACTTCTCTTGAAACGATATACCGGTCCACTCGTAACCCATTGAGGGGGGCAAGGTTTCGTCAGCCATCTGCTCCACCAGAGACATCGCCTGTCCGGAACTGAATCCCGGTGCCGGTTCGCCATTGATCTGCGCGGTCGTATACATGTTGTAGCGCTGCACCATTTGGGGGCCGAGCGTATCCTCGATTTTTACGAACGTTCCCATGGGAAGCATGTCGCCATTGGCGTTTCGTACGTCGAGGCTTTTAATTGCGTCCGCATTCATGCGGAATTGTTGATCTGCTTGCACCCGAACCTGATAGGTGCGACCAAACTGGTTGAAGTCGTTCACATAGGTCGAACCAAGATAGGCCTGTAGCGTGTTGAATACTGTGGACAACGGTACGCCGAGGGTCTTCACCTTTGTGCGATCGATATCGACAAACAACTGGGGTACCGATGCGCGAAACGTGGTGTTCAATGCTTGCAGTCCCGTTTGTGCGTTGCCTGCGGTGACGAGATCCTGTGCCACGGCTTGCAATTGGTCGAGACCGAGATTGCCACGATCCTGCAACTGAAGTTGGAAGCCACTGGCATTGCCCAAGCCGTCAATCGACGGAGGTGGGAAGACAATCGCCACGGCATCGCGAACCTTGGCAAACTCTTGTCGCAAATGTCCGATGATGGCCTCTTGGCTTTCCTCAGCAGTCAATCGCTCGTCCCACGGTTTGTACACAATCGCCATGAAGCCGTTGTTCGAGCCGCTCACACCCGTGAGAATCGAAAAGCCACTGATCAAAATTCGGTCGGCCACGCCGGGAGTATCGCCCACGATGGTATCGATACGATCCAGCACTTTTTGCGTTCGCGAAAGAGTTGCACCATCAGGCAGTTGCAGATTCAAGAACGCATAGCCTTGATCTTCCACCGGCAGGAAGCCTGTAGGAAGTCGCATAAAACCCCAGCCGGTGGCCGTTACTAGAGCCGCAAAAATTAGGATGACAAAGGTTAGGCGACGCACGGTCAGTCGCGCTACGGAATCAAAGCCGCCGCCGATCTTGTCAAAGAACGTATTGAACATGCGAAAGAAAACATTGCGTTTTTCGGGAGCAGGTCGCAGTAGCATCGCGCACAGAGCGGGGCTCAGCGTGAGCGCACACAGAGCACTAATCGCAACTGCGGCCGAGATCGTGAGCGCGAATTGCCGGTAAAGCTGCCCTGTGATGCCCCCCATGAACGCGGTGGGGACGAAAACCGCGAGCAGCACGAGAGTGATGGCGATGACTGGCGCCGTTATTTCTTCCATCGCGGCTATCGCGGCCTCTTTGGCCGCCATACCGTGCTCCATCTTGGTGGCCGTGTTTTCCACGACCACGATTGCATCATCAACCACGATGCCGATGGCCAGCACGATGCCAAATAGCGTGAGCATGTTGATCGAAAAACCCATCGCAGACATAAAAGCGAACGTGCCGATCAGCGAGACCGGGATGGCGGCACAGGGAATCAACGTGGCTCGCCAATCCTGCAAGAAGAGGAAAATCACAATGATCACTAGCACGACGGCTTCGCCCAAGGTCTTGTAAACCTCGTGGATCGAAGCATCGACGAACATGGTCGTATCGAACGGGATCGAGTACTCCATCCCTTGAGGAAACGCTCGGCTCAGCCGTTTCATCGTGGCTCGCAGTTGATCAGCAATTTCGAGAGCGTTGGCCCCCGGCAACTGATAAACCGCGAGCGATGCACACTGCTGACCGTTAAGTTTCGAAGATCGGTTGTAGTTCTTCGCGCCACGCTCGACGCGAGCGACGTCCCGCACGCGGGTCACGCGGCCTTCACCACCGGCTTTGACGATCAAGTCTTCAAACTGACTGACTTCCAGCAGCCGACCCTGCGTGTTGACGACCAACTGGAAAGCGATGTCGTCGGGAGCCGGAGGCTCGCCGATGCGACCGGCGGCCACTTGCACGTTTTGTTCACGGATGGCATTGACCACGTCTTCGGTCGTGAGCTGCCGAGCCTTGAGCTTCGCCGGGTCGAGCCATACGCGCATGCTGTATTCTTCGGCACCGAACAAATTCACCGCGCCTACGCCCTTGATGCGACTGAGCTCGTCCTTGATGTTGATCAGAGCGTAGTTGCTCAGGAACAGATCATCGAGCCGTGGATCGGTCGCTGATAGTACGATGAACTGCAAGATCGCCGTCGATTGTTTCTTGGTGGTCACGCCTTGGCGGCGGACCTCTTCGGGGAGTTTTGACTCGGCAATCGAGACACGGTTCTGCACGAGCACGGTCGCCATATCCATGTCCGTGCCGATTTCGAAGGTGACGTTCAGTACATACGAGCCGTCGTCGGCCGCAGTGCTCGCCATGTAGAGCATGTCTTCTACGCCGTTCACTTCTTGCTCGATGGGCGCAGCAACAGTCTCAGCCACCACTTTGGCGTTCGCACCGGGGTAGAAGCAAGTCACCTGTACCGTGGGCGGTGTAATGTCGGGGAACTTAGCAATCGGCAAGCTTAATTGCGAGACCGCACCTGCAATCACGATCACGATCGAGATCACGGTCGAGAAAATCGGTCGTTCGATAAAGAACCGTGAGAACATGATTAGCCCGCTTTCTCTTCGTCCACGGGCATTGTCGTGGCTTCAGTGGGTGTCACGGTCACGCCAGGTCGCACGAACTGCACCCCGCTGATGATCACGCGGTCTGTGGGTTGAAGCTCGCCGCTGACGACGATTTGACGACCGTCATAAACACCGCCCAGGTCGACCCGGCGCATCTCGACCACATTCTCATCGTTCACAACCAGCAGGTACGAGCCGCCCTGATCGAGTCCGACCGCCGATTGCTTAACCAGTAGTGAAGATTTTTTTTCCAGTGGCACTTGGATTCGCACAAATGCCCCCGGCGAAATCAATCGCTGGGGATTGTCGAAGCGCCCGCGAACCAAGTATGTGCCTGTGGATTCGTCGATCGAAGTGTCGGTGTAATCGCAGTATCCTGCGTGGGTAAAGTCTCGCTCATCACTGAGTGCCAAGAAGAGTTTGCGGTATTCCTTTTCCTCTTCAGTGCGGGGGATATTGCGATTCTTTACGATCCGCTCGCGATTGAAGCGGAGAAAGTCATCCTCGCTGAGAGTGAAAGTGGCATAAATCGGATCGCTACGCACAACCGTGGCTAGCAGCGTGGCAGTGCCTTTGCCGACCAGACTACCGACGTCGAATTTCTTTTCGCTGATGCGGCCATCAATGGGTGAGCGAACTTCGGTGTAATCGAGATTGAGTTTGGCCTTGGTGACTTCGGCTTCGCCGGCGGCGATCTCCGCTTGTGCGGAGGCAATCATGGCTTGCGCGGCTTCCACGGCAGCAGTCTCGGTGGCGACTTGAGTCCGCCGCAAGTCGATTTCGGTATCGCTAATCGATCCCGGCGAGCGCTGCACAGCGGCTAGGACTCGCTGCAATTCGGCTTGCACGTTCGCTTGGCGCGCTTGAGCCTGGCTGAGTCCTGCCTGCGCGCTTTGTAAACGCGCTTTGGCCAGAGCTAGACTAGCCTGGGCTTGTTCGAGTGTGGCTTGAAATGGTCGAGGGTCGATACGAGCCAATAGTTGCCCCGCCTTCACGTCGTCGCCATCTTGAAACTCAATCGCATCCAAAAAGCCTTCCACTCGCGCGTGAATCTCGACATCCTCGAATGCACGGGTCGTGCCAGTGTACTCTTTGGTTTCAACGACCTCTTCCTCGACAGGTATTTCCACAGTCACCGCTGGTGGCGGCGGCGGTACATATTGGTTTTTGGCGGAACTCCCGCAACCGACGTAAAGCGGCAGCGTAAAAATGGCCAGCCAAGCTGCCGTCGCTAACGGCTTGAAGTGGTGAGAGTCCATGGAAGTACCCCTGCGTGGTGAATCGGCACAATCGGCCTACGCCGTTGCTCAAATGCCTCTTCCATAATATAGTGCGCAGCGGCTACCGGGGTAGCATTCTTAGATAGGGCGAGAAATACGGCAAATCGAGCCAAAAGGGAACTACCGTAGCACTTGCCGCAGGGCCGCTTCGAGTTGCGGATAGGCGAACTTGAATCCCGCGCGCTCCAACTCACGGGGCTGCACACGGGTACTGGCGAGCAGTAACTCGTCCGCCATTTCGCCAAATGCCAGTCGCGCGGCGAAGCCAGGCATCGGAAAGATCGTGGGCCGACCGAGCACTTTGCCGAGCGTTTTGGTGTACTCGCGATTAGTGACCGGGTTGGGCGAAACAAGATTCACGGGGCCGGAGAGCGAATCGTTGGCCAGCACAAATTGCATTGCCCCCACGATATCGTCGAGCGAGAGCCAACTGAAGTATTGCTCGCCACTGCCTATCACTCCACCAAGACCCAGCTTGAAAGGGAGCAACATGCTTTTGAGCGCGCCCCCCTCGGTGCTGAGGACCACGCCGATCCGCATGTTGACCGTGCGAATGCCAGCATCACGCGCGGCTCGGCAAGAGTTTTCCCAAGCGAGGCAGACATCGGGGAGAAAACCTTGGCCCGGGGAGGACGATTCATCCAGTTCGGCCGGGCCGCGATCGCCATAAAACCCAATCGCCGATGCACAAGCAAACACGCGCGGCTTATGCTCAAGCCCTGCAATCGTCTCGCTGATCAGTTTGGTCCCCTCAACACGGCTATCGCGAATCTCTTTTTTGTACGATTCGCTCCAGCGTTTGCCGGCAATGTTGGCCCCGGCAAGATGCACAACGCCGTCGAGATTGGCAAGCTTTGTTTTATCGATTTCCCCTCGCGCGGGATCCCAGCGGACTTCGCGATCATTTTTGGGTGCGCGGCGTACCGCACTCAGTACGTGATGCCCCGATGCCTCCAGTGCGCGACTGAGGCGTGTGCCAATCATGCCACTGGCACCGGTGACGAGAATTGTTTGCAAATCTGGCATATTTCCACCCCAGGCGAGGCCCCCACTACCAATAAAAGCAGTAGTGGGCGGTGAACTTGGATACTAAGAGTCTTTCCGGAAACGATACGTTGATTTTTCAGGCATTTCATGCCGCGAGTCGGTAATTAAATTTCGGCGTGGGGGACGGCGACAGGCGGCGA
>JAWXAV010000031.1:0-31155 GCA_034439695.1 Bythopirellula sp.
GGTTGGTTCCTCCAATAAAGGGAAAATGGTTCTTCCCAGAAGGTATCTTCTGGGCGGAGGAACCGCCATGCTTTTCAACTACACGGGGGACATTCTCAATCGGTCCAGAGGGCAAGTCATTTCGGGCGGAACTAAGAGTTGACGACACTGCGACCGATGAGTTCCCCAATAATGTTGAATACGCACGCTTCCCGTTAATTACGTCGAGAATCGTGATCGGCTCTGATTTGATTACTCCCAAGTTACCAGCAGAGAACACTTCTCTAGAATCAATCTTCTTTATCGATCATCATTTTATCGGAAATTCAGTAAGAGTTGATCTGAATATCAATTACAAGGGTTATACAGAAGAGTTTGCTTTTGATCGTTCTTTGTATCGAGATGCAATTGTGCTTTCTCAATTAATCGAGCTACCACCAAAGTTTGATGTGATTCAACTACCAACCATGTTTAACTTTCCATATTTGAATGATCGATATTACCTCGGTGGTGAAGCTGGCCTAATTACAGCCGCCCAAGTGCCCGAACAGCATAGTGTAATTTTGCTAGGTGATATCTTGGTGTCTTTCATTCTTATGTGCCGACGAATTGTATAATTTTTTCCCAAAGGCATCTGCTTGAAACCAGGATGACGTTGGTCGCTCATTTTTTCTCAGACGTTGGAACCGTCTTTAAAACAACTCCTCAACCGCACACGAAAACCCTGGCACGACAGGTTCGCCATCCAGCACTTCACCGACCGTCCTCACCTGGATGTCAGTCCGCGAGCGATAAATCGTCACGGTTTCCAGTTTGGGATCGACGATCCAGACGGCAAGCGAACCCGCGTCGAGCCAAGCTTCGATTTTTTCATCGACTTCGCCAGTTCGGTCTCCAGGAGATAACACCTCGACAGCAAGGTCGGGCGCGCCGGGCCAAAACCCTGCGTCGGGCAACCTGTGGGGAATGTTCGACTTGGCAATAAACGCGATATCCGGCGCGCGAACCGTATCGGGATCGGTCGCGAGCCGAAACCCGGTTTCCGCGCCGAACATCATGCCGAGATTATGTTGATTAACGTGATTGAAAAGTTTGCCGTGGAGGTTGCTAATCACGTTACCGTGCCGCCAGCTACCGGGAGACATAATGCGCAATTCTCCTGCCACAAGTTCGTAACGCTTGCCCATACCCATTGGCAAGGCAAGTACTTCGTCGGCGGTTACAAGCGAAACCGTGCTCATAGCAAAATTATAGCAGATCGGGAAACGTATCGAAGTCCATTCTTAACCGAGTTTGTAAGATCCAACCCTCTGCGTCCCCCGCGACTCTGCGTGAGAAATCCTTGAAGAACTCCGGGAGCTTACGCAACCCGGCTCGCCTGGGCGGCTCGCCTTACAACCAACTCGCAACTTTCGACAGCGCCGGCCGTGAGGTTGTGCTTTGCATCGTTGTGCCTTTGCGGAACACAAAACCGCGGTCGACTTCAATAAACCCGAGGCTTTGGTAGAAGGCGAGCGCTTGCTCGTTGGTTGACATGCACTGGGCTTCGATAGTGGCCACTCCGCGGCGGCGCAAGAGTCGGAAGGCCTCGCCCAAGAGAAAAGAGGCACAGCCTTGCCGTCGCCACTCCGGCTCAACTTGCAACTCAAATAACCCGGCGGTACAGATGCCCCAACAGGCGGAGAGCGGTTGCACGTCCCAGAACGAGGCGGTGGCAATCGCCTGCCCGCTGTTCTTGTCGAGCAGTTGGAAACGATCGCGTTGCTGGGAACCCCAGACACATGCTTCCCACCAATTGCAGCTTAGCGGATCAACGGTTTCTTCAAACCGCGTGATGCGGCCGATCTGCCGAACCTTTCGCGAAACCGGCGGATGGAACCGCACGAGATCGACTTGCAAAATGGAAACCTGGCCTGCTTCGGTGTAACCACGGCGCAGGCATGATTCGCGTAGCAACTTATTCGCTTGCAACACGCCGGGAATTTCGCTGCCGCCGTAGAGCCCTAAGTAAAACGAATTGAGCGGCTTGATCCCACCGGCATAGATCACCGTCGCTCCCGAGGAGCGCAAGTACTCTTCGCTCGCCGAGAGCAGCATATCGACGAGGGCATCGTCTTCGTAGCCGGCCCGCAACATCAGCATGTGCGTGGTGCCCATGCTCTTGTCGAGCCCGGTGCCCTCTTCGTTGGGGCCAAAGCCCGCATGAACAAAGCCGACCACTTGGCCGTCGAGTTCCGCGACGATCAGGCCGTTGCGATCAAAGTGAGCTTTTGAAAATACCGCGAACTCCAACATCGGTGCCGAGACCGGTTGGAGAATACCCCGTTGGGGAGGCTGGCTGCGCCAAATCTCCGCCAGGTGGGGTGGATCCGTATTGCGAAACGGTCGAAGGTGGTACACGGTGGCAGGCGACATCCAGGTGGGAGGGGTGGGATGTATGGCGGGGGCCCTAATCAAGGATTATAGCACCAATCGAAGATTATGGCAGGGATGGCAACCGTCGCAAGTGGAACTGCGAAATACCGACCACACAATTCGCGTTTTGCATGGGTTGCCTGCTAGGCGGCTTGTTGTTTTTGCCGCAAGAGCCGCTTATTTTGCCGGTCGTTGGGATGCCCCCGCCAGCGGCGATGGACCCACCAGTACTGCTCGGGAACCTTGCGGACCATCATTTCTAGGTTTTTCGTGTACCACTCGGTCAGCAGGGGAATCGTGCCCAACTCGAAATCTGGCTCCCCGGGATCTACGATGGCTCCGATATTCATGGTGATGTGCAACGGCTGGCCCGTTCGCACCGCCGCGGACACCATGGTGAGAGCCTTGCTGGCCAAGGAGAAAACGGCGACTGCCTTGTGGGTGGCTGCTGGCTTGCCAAAAAACTCGACCCAGCAACCCGTCTTGCCGGGATACTGGTCCCCCAAGAGCACCAGGGTTCCCCCATGATTTAATAACTCACTGACTTCCTGGCCGCTCCCATTTTTAGCGAGCACATACTGCCCCTTGGAGCCGCGAAACTCATTCACGAACCGGTCCACATAAACATTGTCGAGCGGTCGAGCAATGGAATGGGTGGGAAAGCCGTGCAACGCCAGCAAGAATCCACCGAGTTCAAAATTACCAAGGTGGCCGGAAATAATCACGGTTGGCCGCTCGTCGATCAGGGTACGAATGGTTTCGCGCATGTGTGAGATGGTGGAATGGGCGCGCCAATTGGTGCGATGCAGCTTACGAGGGGCGTGGGCAATCTCGGCAATCATCAAATACAAATGCCGCCACATGGCCAGCGCAATTCTCTCACGCTCGGCGTTGGACAGTTCGGGAAACGCGATCAACAGATTCTCTGCAATCGTCTGGCGACGCAACCGCAGGACGTGCCAAGAGAGGCAGCCGAGTTGGCGGCAGATCGGTTCGAGCAAGTCGAGCGGCAACGCTTGCACAATGCAGATGAGCATCCGCACGATGAGGTAAACAATGTAATCGACAACAGGCTTCATGCGCACCGCGAGGCTCCTTCCTTGGAGCGGGTATTGTCGCCGAAAACGCGGAGTGGCGTGAAGAGCGATTTTCTCGGTGGTTGTGCGGCTAGGACAGCGACTCAAACAACGCCAGCGCGATTCGCTGCGCCGTCCCGCGCCGCACGACTAACTCGCCGAAGGGTGCCACTGCTGGCTTGCCCAGCAGCGTTGTCGATGCCGCCAATTCTTCCAGCGCCCGATCCACGTTTTCGACATATTGATACAAAACGCAGCATGGGCCCCCGGCCCGTGTGCCAGTCAACAAACTCACGGCCCAGGGGGCCGCGCTACTTTCCGGCTCTTCGCTCTCGACTCTCAGCTCTTGACTCGCCAACAACTCACCACTCGCCACCAACAACCCACTCCCATACTCCTCCTGCCACAGCGCAAGATCACCGCTGCTTAACGGAGTGGGCGAGCCACCTCGTTGCCAAAACAAAAAGTCGCGGCCATCGATATCGCCATCGTTGTCAAAGTCGGCGGAAGGTGGAACTGCCTGCACTTCAAACGCACCGATGTCGATCCGGCCGCCGGAGACCCGTCCAAACGGTGCCCCGCGCTGGTCGAACTCTGGCACCGTACCGACTCCCGCCACCGCCGCCGGATCGCCCGCGTCAATGGCTGGGCTGCCGACCAGCAGCGAGTGGGTCAGCGTCGGTCCGCCGTTGTCGGCCAGCAGGCCCAGCATCGGGTCGATAATGCCCGTTTGATCGCCCGGCTCATCAAACGCTGTTACTGCGTTACCGCTGCCGATCAGATTGTATCCGCCTGATTGAAAACTATTGGTCGCTTGGAATCCGACAAAATCGACGTCGCCACTTGTGTTCCCCGCGATGATGCTGGAGCGAATCCGCGTGAGCGCCGGCGGACCATAACTCGCGACTCCGCTGCCCACCGGCGCTGAGTTCGCCGTAACCGTGCTGAAGTCAATATAGGTTCCTTCGACGCCAAAGACGCCGCCGCCCTCCGAACCTGCCACATTGCCGGAAACTGTCGAATTGACGATCGTCGTAGTTCCTGGCAGCGCGTCACCGATTCCGCCGCGGATGCCGCCACCCGTCGCGCCCGCGGAATTATTGCCAATTGTGCTGTCCTCGACCCGCAACCTTCCTTGCGAAATGAAAATTCCACCGCCGTCGCGAGTGGCCGAGTTGTCCCGAATCGTACTGCCAACCACTTCTATGTAGCCTTTGCCGAACACCCCTCCGCCCCTGCCGAACAGACCGAGCGACGAGTTCCCGCTGACGATGCTGTCCGAAAGCAGCAAGTCGCTGCTACGCAGGTAAATCCCAGCGCCGCCGGCACCAGTCGAGTTGCCGCTAATCGTACTGTTCTCCACGGAGATGTCGGTGTAAGAGGAGAAAATGCCACCGCCCACGTTGTTATTCGTTGCAGTGCGATTGCCCGAAATGAGGGAATTGGTGATCGACAAGACGCCGGCGCTATGGTAAATCCCGCCCCCGTCGCCGAATGTATCCAACGCATTGTTTCCGCTGATGGTCGTGCCGTCGATCGTCGTTGTGCCGAAGCCGCAGAAGAGCCCCCCGCCCTTTCCGCTCGAACCGGGCACCGAGTTGTCCGTCATCATGCTGTTTTCAATCAGAATCGTCGAGCGAAACGTGGAGATTGCGCCTCCGCGTCGCACAGCCGAGTTCTGGTGAAAAGTGCTGTCACGGATCGTCAGACTGCCTGTGGTGCTAAAGTTGCAGTTGATTCCGCCGCCGTCGTCTCGTGCCTGATTGTTGGAAATCGTGGTGCCTAAAATCGTGAGATTGCCGCAATAACCATAGATCGCGCCGCCATCGCCGCTCGCTGTATTACCGCTAATGATGCTGTCCGCCACACGCACGTCTTCGTGGCTGTTAATCGCGCCTCCTCCGCTCGGACTGTCTCCGCCCGTGATCGTTAATCCAATAATCTCGACGTCGACAAGTGTGTTATCGTTGCCATTGTCGATATTGAACACTCGGCTGCCGTCGCCGTTCTTTTGAGACGACGTCGGATCGAACGCACGGATTGTGAGCAAGCCCGCGCCAGGCCCGTTGATCGTCAGGCTACTCGTGATCACGATCTCGCCGACGTGGCCGACATTGGTGAGTTGAATCGTACCGGTGAGCGCCGGGGCGAAATCGATCACATCCGCCACCGCGTCGGCATTGGCGGCCAACACCGCCTCGCGCAGCGAGATGCCGTCGGCGCCCGCCGTGGCAATCAGTGCGGCAATGGATGTCGTCGTGCCGTTGACTACGTCGTTGAGGTTCCCGACCGTCACACTGGCCAGCAGCCGCCGGTCTTCGAGCGGCTCGATCCGCAGACGGCGAGCATTGGGATTCTGGTTTGTGGAGCGGAGAGAACGCTGCGCTCTCCCTGGGAAGCGATCCTGACGAGACATGCTGTACTCCCCCAGTTAGCTTAGCCGTGACCGCTGCATTGTGAACGGATTTAGAGGTCAAAGCAAGCATTTTTTGAGCTACAGGATCGCTGAATTCCACCCTGCGGTCGAGCGAGTTAACGCGGCGAAATAGCGGATCGGCCTGAAGGGCGATTTTTCACACCAGCGAAAGTGATTGCCCGGACAGTGGGCACGCGCGGCATAGATTTCAACCAAAAAATCGCAAAAAGCAAATTGTTTGGCGGTTCGTGAGGGTGTTTGGTACTCCTCACGTTAAACGCAGTCGGTTCGCGAGGTCTTCTGGGGATTACCTCGTCCAACCTTTCTCAGTGAGGACTATTCCATGTTGCCATTCTTTCGGCTTGACGCTCTACGGCATCTGTTGATCCGCGTGAGTTTGGTTTTTGCGGTCTGTTCGGTTGCCGCCTTTTCCACACGGGGCGATGACGACGGCGGTGGCTACATTCCGCCTCTCAATCCCGGACCAGGATATGGAGGAGTTCCGGGTGGACCCGCGCTGCCTCCCCGCTATCAAGTTGACCAGGGGACGATTCCCTATGGCGTGCAGACGATCTACAACATTGGCGATCAGACGGGTGATACCGACATGTGGAATCGCCAGTTGTTCCAGCCGTCGGGCAACGCCATCGACTGGGTAGGCTTTGTGTTTCAGAATTCGGAGCAGCCCGACGATCCGGACTACATCGCCAACAATCCCAACACGCCGGACGATGACAATCTGGGCGGTGGACCGGGGACGGTGAGCATCAGCTTGTGGGCCAACATGAGTCATGCGCAGAACATGACCCAGGGCGTGCTTTCAGGTTTACTCGGCACGACGAATCAACTCACTATTGCCGAGCGTTCCACGAGCTGGCTGCTCTTCGATTTTCCGGACACAATTTCGCTCGTACCGAATCGAGACTACTATTTGAGCATCGACATCTCCGCAGGCTATAGCGTCGATGTGGCCGGAGTGCATGGCAACATCAGTTCAAGGTATCGTCCTTATGGGTTTTGGTATCATCAATACGCGTCTCTGCATGGCTATCCTCAGTCGGTGCTGACCACGAGCAATGAATTCCTCTTTGCCGAAGGAATTATTACGGAAGTCGAAGGCGATCATGATGCTGACGGAGATGTCGATGGCCGTGATTTTCTTGCCTGGCAGCGGGCAGGGGGCACAGTACCGGACCTCCAGTTGTGGCAGACGAACTACGGCATGGCAGGTCCACTGGGCGCGAGTTTTGCCGTCCCCGAAGCAGCATCAGGGATGTTAATCCTTGGATTTTCGCTACTTGTCAGTGGGTGTCGCGGACGATGGGGTAAGACTGTTCGAGTGATTAGAAAATTCTGAAAATTTTTGTCGAAATCCTGTCTCCTCGTTCGTCATGCTTATAAAGCCGTAAAAGTTTGCGGCAATTATTGCAACCTGAAGGGACGAACGATGAAATACGTTGTGATGGTGTACGAACGTGGCGAGGATTTCGCGGCTCGGACTGACGGCAGTCGTCAGGGCGAATATTGGGGTGCCTATAGTGCGTACAGTGAAGCGCTCAAAAAGGCTGGCGTGGGGGCAGGGGGTGCCGCTCTACAAGGCCCTGAAACCGCGACGACGGTTCGCATCAAGGATGGCCGTCGGCATGTGCAGGATGGTCCTTATGCGGACGCCAAAGAGCAGCTTGGAGGGTTTTTCATTATTGAGGCCGCCGATCTCGATGCCGCCTTGGATTGGGCGGCCAAATGCCCGGCGGCTTCTTGGGCACTTGTCGAGGTGCGTCCCCAATTAGAAATGCCATCGTAACTTGGTATTCGGTAACTGGCAGAATAACGCATTGGCTTCAATCAGCCCAACGCAGGAAATCGAACGAGTCGCCCGCCAATCGTACGGGCGGCTCGTTGCGTTTTTGGCTGCCAAGACCGGCGACCTCATGTTGGCGGAAGACGCGCTGAGCGAAGCTTTCGCGGCCGCGCTCAAGAATTGGCCCACGCAGGGCATCCCCGAGAATGCGGAAGCGTGGCTGATGACCACGGCGAAACGCAAAATCATTGACGAGCAGCGTCGCCAGCGTGGCTTGACCACCGACCATGGCGTTGAGCTACTCGCCGCGGTTGTCAAAGAACAGGAGGCAGAAATCACACAGGCGCGTATTCCCGATGAACGTTTGAAGCTTTTTTTTCTTTGTTCGCATCCCGCGATCGATCCTGCGATTCGTACGCCGCTTACCTTGCAAATGGTGCTGGGCCTTGATGCGGCAACGATTGCTCAGGCTTTCTTGGTGGCCCCCAAAGCAATGAGCCAGCGGCTCGTCCGCGCGAAATTAAAAATTCGAGATGCGAAAATTCCGATTCGCGACTTGGAGCCCGATGAATTGCCAGCTCGGCTGAATAGCGTGCTCGAAACCATCTACGCGGCTTATGCGATTGGTTGTGAACTTCCCACGGGGGCTGATAACAAACATGGCAATCTGGCCGAGGAAGCAATTTGGCTGGGGCGCGTACTCGTTGAGCTGATGCCCGAGGCGCCGGAAGCACTCGGGCTGCTCGCGTTGATGCTCTACAACCAAGCCCGCAGCGAGGCTCGAAGATCGCCCAGCGGAGATTATGTTCCGCTTTCCGAACAAGACGTGTCGCTTTGGTCCAGGCAATTAATCGATGAAGCAGAGCAATTGCTACGTCGTGCTTACCTAAGCTCCGCATTCGGACCCTACCAATTGGAAGCCGCGATTCAATCGGCTCATTGCCAACGGGCCGTGGTTGGCGAGACTGACTGGCCTGCCATTGAGCGACTGTATGCGGGCCTAGTGAAAATCGCGCCGTCGGTCGGGGCCATGGTCGGATATGCCGCCGCTATCGGGCAATCGCATGGCCCCGCGCAAGCCCTCGCCATGCTGGATAGTTTGACAGACAAAGGAATCGAAACTTATCAGCCCTATTGGGCGCTGCGTGCTCACTTGCTTGCCGAGATGTCACTCACCGCGGAAGCCCAGGCCGCCTTCCAACGTGCGGTGGGCCTGACCGAAGACCCTGCCGTGCGGAAGTATTTGCTGGATCGTATGCGGTTGAGCTAAACCTTGATGACAGTGGCTGAAATGTTTCGTTGCCACGAAGTCCATTTTCGCATGATAACGTGATTTGTTACCTCAACGGCAACGTCACCGCTTTGCCAGTCTTTGCGGATTTGTAAATCGCCAGGATAATCTCCACTGACTTGCGCGCCTCGGGGCCATCTATGGCCGGAGTTGTGTCGTTGTGGATCGCTTTCACGAAATCCTGAAATTGCTTCGCGTGGCCGTGGTGGCCGATTGCGGCGGGGTCGGCGGCGCCGCCTCCCTTACTTTTCTGGTTTTTCATCGCGGCAAGGATCGCCTCATCGCCACGAGCTTTTTTGGCGAATTCCCAACTCTTGATGTCTTCTTCTTCCAGCACGGCTGAACCCTGCGTGCCGTGGAGTTCAATCCGCTTGAGATAGCCGGGATAAACCGCGGTGGTCGCTTCGATCACACCGAGCGCGCCGTTGGCGAAGGTGAGGGTGGCGGTGGCGACGTCCTCGACTTCGATCCGCTTATGGGCCAAGGTCGCGGTGAAGGCTTGCACTTTTGCCACTGGCCCCATCAACCACGTGAGCAAGTCGACCGTGTGAATCGCTTGATTCATGAGCGCGCCGCCCCCGTCGAACTGCCAAGTTCCCCGCCAGGCACCGCTGTCGTAATACTCTTGCGAACGCCACCACTTAACATAGGCATCGCCCAGCGTGAGCGTGCCGAAGCGACCCGTGTCGATGGCTTGTTTCAGCTTGAGCGACGAATCATGAAACCGCGACTGGAACACAGTCGACAGTTTCACGCCATTTTTTTCACAGGCGCTAATGATCTGATCGCAACGCTTAAGGGTGATTTCGAGTGGTTTCTCGATGATGACATGCTTGGCGGCGCGGGCCGCCGCAATTGCTGGTTCCAAATGCGCACCGCTGGCCGTGGTGATCGCGACGGCATCCACTTTGTCGTCGGCCAGCAAAGCGTCGAGGGAATCATAGGCTTGGCAGCCAAACTCATCCGCGAACGTCTGGGCCTTCGCCGCGGTACGGTTGTAGCAGGCCACCAGCTTCACGCCACGCACGTCGGCGATGGCCCGAGCGTGAAATTTGCTAATCATCCCCGTGCCAATTATGCCAAATCCAATGGCCATGAAAAAAACTCCAAAAGAATATTGAACCACTAAGCCACGAAGAACACAAAGATAAGCATTGCAGAAGAAAGCATTTTAATATGGAATAAAGCGAAGAGCAGATTGAATTTTTGCGAGTTGAGAAATTTTTGATTCGCCATAAAGCTCTACTTCGTGTTCTTTGTGCCCTTTGTGGTTTATTGAGATTATTGGTTTATCAGTGCCTTACGAACCCCAACTCCACGTCGTGCTCCATCAGCCGGAGATTCATCATAACACCGGCAACATTGGCCGAACCTGTGTGGCCGTTGGGGCGAAATTATGGCTGGTGAAGCCGCTTGGATTTAACATCGACGACGCCTCAGTTCGTCGTGCCGGGCTAGATTATTGGGAGCTTTTGGAATTGGAAGTTGTTGAGAATTGGGCGGATTTGGTGGCCCAGCTTCCCGTGGAATCACATTGGTACTTTACGAAAAAAGGGGCACGCAGCTACAGCGACGTGCAGTACCTGCGCGGGGCGGTTATGGTGTTCGGGAGTGAATCGCAAGGGCTGCCCGACGAACTGCTCACTCGGCCCGAGCGCTGCCTGCGGCTGCCGATGCGGCCCGAGGTGCGTTGCCTGAATCTCTCGAACGCCGCCGCCGTGGCTTGTTACGAGGCCCTGCGTCAATGGGGCGGCTGAGTTTCTTGGAATCGCTGAGTTTCTTAGGAAGATTGGGCACCCGGCAAGTCGCCGCCTTGAGCAGAATCTGCCCAATTCTCCACAATTTCATCGAATTTTTTCCAGCGGCGCTGTTTGTTCGGCTTCGATTCGTCCAAGTTTTATGCGAAAATGCCTTTGGACCGATGAAAGAGAGGTCCGAAATAGCCGGTGCGCCGTGGCGGTTGGTGGGCTGGGCTTGCGGATAGGAGAATTGACGACTCGCGGCCAACAAGTCACGATAATGCCTGCTCTTTGAGGTGCAATCTGCAATGACACTTGTCAGTGGCTTTGAAAAAATCGTTCGCTTAAATGAACCGCTCGGCGAGCGGACTTGGCTCAAGATCGGGGGCGTGGCCTCCTTTTTTGCCGAGCCTAAGACCGTCGACGAACTGCGGGCGCTCGTGCGCCGCTGTCGCGACGAGGAAGTCCCCATCCGCGTGCTGGGGGGTGGTTCGAATCTTTTGATCCGCGACGATGGCGTGCCTGGCATGGTGCTTAGCCTTGCCAGCGGGGATTTCGCCGATATTCAGATTCGCGGCAATCGCCTCACTGCTGGCGGTGGTGCCCGCTTGGCCCACGCGATCAGCGAATCGGTACGTGCCGGCCTGGCGGGGCTGGAACCCCTCGTGGGCATTCCGGGTTCCGTCGGTGGTGCTTTGCACGGGAATTCCGGCAGCCGCGCTGGCGATATCGGTCAATGGGCCTGCCGAGCGACTGTGATGACCCGTGCGGGGGAGATCGTGCAACGTGACCGCGAGGATTTGGTTTTCGCCTATCGCCAGAGCAGTCTCGACGAACTGGTGATTCTCAATGCCGAGTTTCTCTTGGAAGAAGACGATCCCGAGCAACTCACCAAGCGGATGCAAAAGCAGTGGATCGTCAAGAAAGCGGGGCAACCGTTGTCGCATCAGAATTGCGCCACGGTCTTCAAAAATCCGCGAGGCATGAGCGCCGGCATGTTGATCGACCAAGCGGGCCTCAAGGGGACGCGTGTCGGCGGGGCCGAAGTGAGCCAGCGTCATGCGAATTTTATCGTCGCCACCGAAGGGGCCACCAGCCAGGACGTGCTGCGGCTGATCGACATGATTCGTAGCCGAGTCGCGGAACGGCTGGGCGTGGAATTGGAGACCGAACTGGAGATTTGGTAACGCCCAAAAAAACTTCAACTTCTATTACTGCTATTGAGCAGTCGTGATCAGGTAAGAAATTAAATAAGCCACGGAATTTCACGGATTAAACACGGATGATTGGAAGTGATGTCTCTGCTGAGAGCAAGCATGGTTGTGGCAAACGGAAAACGACTTTTACTATTTGTAATGGCTGTGTTCAATCCGTGTTTCATCCGTGGCTAATTAAAATGGACTTGGGGCACGAGAATTAAGATATCGTCGCGACTCAACGCAGGAGGTGTTGGAGTGGCTACCATCAAACGCCAGAAAAAATCTACCGGCAAAAGTGTTCAGGCTGAACGCCCGAAACCCCCGAGCAAGCTGCGCTCGATTTCCTTGCCGCGGATGCGTGTGGTTCTCTGTCTCGTTGTCGTCGCCTTGTTCGGTTGGGCCATGCAAGTCGTTTGGCAGCGCGTGGCCCCCGCGGTGATTCATCGCGAGCCGTATTTGTTGTCCGCCGAGCGGATTACGATGACCCCGCAGCCAGAGTGGATTACGACCGATATTCGCGGCGAAGTCATTCGCAATGCGGGTCTCGACCAGCGGCTTTCGATTCTCGACGACGGGTTCATGGGCGTTGTTCAAGATGGGTTCGTGCTGCACCCTTGGATCAATTCGGTCGAGAAAATCACCAAGCAATTTCCCGCAGGTGTGCATGTCGAGGTCACTTTTCGCAAGCCGGTTGCCGTGGTCGAGATGGCCAGCGAAGCGGGCATGTTGCTTGTGCCGCTTGATGAGCGTGGCATTGTCCTGCCGCTCGATGATGTGCCCGAAATTCGCAAGCGTTACATGCCGCGGATTCAAAACATTGTCGACCGTCCTCCCGTGGGACAGAAATGGGAGAATGAGCGCGTGCAGGGGGCGGTGGACCTCGCCGTGCGGCTTGCCGACGTGTGGGAGTCATTGCATCTGGTCGACATTTTGCCGTCAACACGGCCCGAGATTCTCGACGAGCATCGCTTCTATGTTTACGACCTCATGACCCGTGGCGGGACGCGCGTGGTTTGGGGCGCCGCGCCGGGAATCGCACCGCCGGGTGAAGCCGATTTCGCCGCCAAGCTTGACCGCCTCCGCAATTGCGTGACCCAACACGGCCCGCTTGATACAGTGCAGAGTCCCGCGATCGTCGATGTCCGCAATCAACTCATGGTCACCCCGCGAACCGTGAAGAAGACCACTGGGCCTCGCACGGTCAAAAAAGAAGATCCCGTGGATGCGGATACCCCGGTTGTGAAATAACCTTGCCGCCACGTCGTGGCTCAGGCGGCCGACGAGCGGTATCTTTGGGACTGATGCCGCCGCTGCGCGGCTTGAGTTAATTAGACATGTTTTCCGTGGGCTGACGCCCACGGCTAAGTGATAGCGCCTAGCCGTGGGCGCAAGCCCACGGAAGCCTGATATGACAATGCCGCTAGCCGCGCAGCGGCGACATCACGCTCGTCGCCGCCGCAACAACAGACCCATGCCGGCCCACGCAAAGAGCAGCAGCGTGCTCGGCTCGGGGACGGCAACACTCGCGGTGAGCGGGGCGGTTTCGCCGTAGTGGTCTTGCCAGATGACGAGGTCTTCGGGGCCGACCGTGCCGCTGTCGTCGCCGTCGGCCATCGAGTCGCTGGTGCCGTAAGCGCGTTGCCACTTGAGAAAGTCGGCCCCGTCCACGTCGCCATCGAAGTCGTAGTCGCCGTGAAGCTGCGGCGCGAGGGTGAACGCGCCGGCGTACTGCTCAAATGAGTTAAGTAGCTGGGTTTTTACATACCCTGGGCGAAATGCTGAGGAGGTTGGTGTTTGGAAAGATCTAAATACATCTTCAAAGCCGGTGGCGCGAGATGCGCTGATACGGAAGAAGCCGCCTCCGGAAATGAAATTGGTTTCGTTGTCTTGAATTAACCCCATCACGTATTGATGGCCACCCTCTAGCGCAAGATTGAAGCTGGAAAGGTCCACGGTGAGTAAGAAGGTTGTGAACTCGTTTGAAGGCCCGGTTATGCCAAAAGGCACTATCGTGATGAAACTTTCTGTTGGAGTGTTGACGTCGACATCAATATGTCCCGGCACCAATGGTGAACCTTGCGGATTGAGATCAAACGAATCGGCCCCACCTTCTACGCCATCCGTCCAAATGTGAAACTCCATCGGAAAACCGTAGATATTGGCCAGATTGTTTTCCGGAGGAAATACTGGGCCGGGGCCGCGAGCGAAGATGACAAACCGCGCTTCCGTCAACTCACCATCAACGGGAGCCGTCACAACTAATCCGGGTGTATTCCAGGATGCGCCATCGTGATTTGTAACCCCCCCCGGCATTCCATTCGTCAACGTCGTGCCACCACCAATACTATCACGGATGACGAACGAGCTGGCCGAGGCGGCGCCAATAAGCAGCAGGCACACTCCGTGTGCCGTCGCCGAACCGCCAAATCGCAGCGCGTTTCTTAACATGGTCGCGTTTCCTTGTTACGGCACGGCGGAGCGTGCCGAGAGTTAGTTTCAAAAACCGGGGGCTAGCCACCCAGAGGGTACCCGGCGGCTGATTAAATCAGCCGCCACGCGCTAGCGTCCGGTTTTCTCTCGTGATTTTGAAACCACCTCTATGACATTGCCCCCATTATCCAGCAAACGACCAAGCCTCGCCAGATTTTTTTCGCGTTTTTTTCCCCAGATCGTAGGCCGGAATCCCGGCGCGCCGGGATTCCGGCCTACGTCCTGAGTGCCGCCTCCAGGTCAGGTGTCAAAACCGCTACAATTCGGCCCGGGACAAGCCGCGTTCCAGCCAAATTCCTTGTCTAATCGGCAGAGGGCATCTATCCTGGAAACTGCGGCCCCGTACCACAAACTGGGGTTGGGCCCGCATTTCTTGAGGAAGCGGCTAGGCAATTCGCCGCCCTCTTCTGGCTCGGAACAAGGCGTGTCGATGATTCAGTTTCTATCTAACTTCTCCGTCAGGAAGCCGCCTCATCGCGCGCGCCCGAAGTCACTCCAGAAAACATTGCACATTGAGTCCTTGGAAGCTCGCTATGCGTTTTCCGGGGGCTCGGCTTTAACTCTCGACGACTGGCAGTCAGCGATTTTTGATAACGGGGTGACCGGTACGCTTCCGTTTCTGTTCACGCGAAATGCTCAAACGGTCGACCCCCAAGGAACCGTCGTTCCGCCTGGCATTCCGCGCTTTGGTGACGAGACACTTTTGAGCGAGATCAATTCCTGGTCGGAAGCCTATGCCGACGTGGGCCTCTCCGAAATACTTGGGACAGGCTGGGACCACGATGGTCAGACGCCGCTGGCGATCCTCTGGGATCGCACCACTTTGCGGATGCAATTTTTGCGTGGCGAAGACTTTACACTCGCCAATACCCTGAACCTGAACACGGGCAGCGGGGATTTGCTTAAGGGGACCGTGGCGGGTTATCGCTACATCGCGCAACATGCGGTCATTCATGAAGGGCTCGTGGTCGTCATGTGCCAGCGCGAGCGCCGCTCCGGCAACACCTGGATTACCGAGGGTGTTTCTTTTGCCTACACGCAAGATCTCGGTCAAACATTCGCGCGGGTGGATCAGGTTGGCGGCGGCTTTGATGTCCCCGCGATTGCTGGCGGAGTGACCGATGGCATGCAGCGGGCCAGAAGCTGGTCGTTTGCCAACGCGTTTCCGGAACAATCCACTGGCGACATGCTCGGTGCTTGGTTTCCTTGGGCCGACTATCTCCAACAATCAGGCAGCCCCCAGGGGGGGCAGATTGGTGTCTTCCGCGCGCGGCGCGCAGCCATTGGCGAAGAGTGGGTCGTGGAAGCCAATAAGTTGGTTTACGAAACATGGCGACTTGACGACTCGGGAGGATATCACGCGCACACGGCTGGCATGTTTGTCGATGGTATGGCTTCGTTTTGGGGCGACGTCTCTTATCGAAATCAAATGGTCCGCCATGTCGCTGCGGATCTAGAAAACTACACAACCACAACTTGGACCCATCAAGAAGCTTTTCATGGAGGGTGGAGTCCCAGCAACGCCCAAGTCCATCTGCTGGGTAATCAAGCTGTCGCCGCCGCGCCTGGTCAAGAATTTGGCGAGATCCTGGTTGCGGGTGACGAACAGGCCGAATCGATTATGAAAGTCGAGCGACCGGAGGAGTTGGGTGATAAGGCCCTGATTTCCAATCTGCGTGGTTCATTCTCTGGTGTCACTTCCGGCAGTGGATACGCTGGACGGCTTTCGATCTGGCTGCAACATCTCCGCGGCGTCGGCTATATCTCGAAAGAGTACGAATCCCAAGCCGACAATATCGATGCCCTCCACTTTTCCGTGAATGGAGAAGACTGGGGCAGCTTGCTGAATTTAGGAAATTCAGAGCCGTACCTCTACGGCAACCAAGTGATTGTACTTAATACAGGAAAACTGTATTCGTTAGAGCTGCCCAGAAAGAGCGAAACGAGCGCACAAGCTCCGTTGCTACTTAATCCTGGCGGTTTCAACTTAGCCACCGTGGATTGGACTCAAACATCCGCCCCCGCCCCCGGCAATGCCTTGCGGCGAGTTTCGTATGTCGGGGGGCAATACGTTTATGCTGACAATAGCCAACCGTTGGATGTTCAGCCCACGGGTGCTCCACCGGTCGTCAACGGCATGCCCATGTGGGAAGTTACGAGCGATGGCTCGAGCCGCGCTCAGGGAGAATGGGATATCACCGGCACGGCAAGCATGGGTAATCAATTGCATTGGCTTTCGGCTTGGCATTATTCGCTCGACGGTAACGGTATTTCTCCTCAAGTGCGTATTGGCAGTGTTATCGGATCCGAGAAAGAATCGGTTTGGTATGCCAATAAGCATTGGGTGCCCACCCTCGACTATGCTGTTCCCAGCCCTGGAAATGCGAATTCCGGCGATCAGAAGATAAGATTGTTTACAGGTAACGACCCCGCTCCACGGCGTTGGCTCATGGCGCTGGAAGGAATGACCCAATCGGTGGCTCCGACCTATCCCCTCGCTCCGGATACTATGGGCGCGAACGAACTTGCACAAGTTATCCTTCCCACGACAACAACGTTCTGGTCGACAGCGCTGACATTTGGTTTGTCTGAAGTCAGTGCTTTTTCAAGTTACTTTGATGCTGTTGGTGTCGGAATTGTCCATACGATTGCATCGGTCTTCAAGAGTACCCAAGAACATATTGACATCACCTTTACCAAAACTACTGCCGTGGCAGGAGTGCTCTCAATAGATGTCTACAGCAGTGGTCTGCTGTTGGACAAGATGTCGTTCAAGTCGATCTATTGGGATCGCGAAGATCAAATTCGACTCGTCATCTCGAATTCGCCTGAAGAACTGGGCGTAACAATGCTGGTGACTCGCAACGGGTACGGACTGGATAGTAAATCGTTAGTGAGTACAGGCGCTGAATTCGTTCCGACTGCGATATATTTGAGCAATGCCACTCGAACACAAGTCACACCCTTGGAATGGTATGCAATTCAATTTAATACTACCGAGGCATTGACGACCGCTGAACGGGAAGAGTTAGTTGTAAGTGATTATATGTTTCAAGCACTTGATATTCCACCTCCTCCAACCGCGGATTTTGACAACGACGCGGATATCGATGGGCAAGATTTTTTGATTTGGCAGCGTGGTTACGGCTCTTCTGCCGCACTGACAACGGAATTTGGTGATGCCAATGTCGATGGAATCGTCGACGGACTTGATCTGATACTCTGGCAGGCTGGTTATGGGCTAGGTGGTCCCGTAGGACCGACAACAGCAGATTTCAATCAAGATGGGGTGATTGACGAATTTGACTTGATTGCTTGGCAGAATGGCTATGGAATTCGTGAAATTTTTGGAGCTCAAGATCAAGGCGACAGCGATAGCGATGGTGACGTGGACGGCCGTGATTTTCTGGTTTGGCAACGTCAATACACAGGCCCGGCACCTGAACCTGTCGTCGATACAACTTTAGAGCCAGTTATCAGTGAATCTGAGCCAGAGCCAATCGAAACCACAGCCGTTGCAATCATTGCTCCAGAAGAGATTGCGAATCGACTAACCGCTGACCAAGCATTGCCGGATGTCGCGACTGTTACGGCAGCCTCCGTGGAGCAATCGCTTACCCCAGGCTTATCCGCAGGCTTTTGGTTGTCACCACTTCCCGTGGTTAATTGGGACCGCAAAAACGCAGACCGTTCCGACGCATGGATCGCAACGGATATCGCGCAGCGAGCCCTTTTAATGTACCAAGCCGATGACACATTTCTCGGCAAGCCAGCCTACACTGGGCGGATAAGTTCCGAGAGCGACGTCATCTTTGGGAAAGAAGCAGAACCGCATCCACAGGAAAACGACTGGTCGAGTGCCGCGGACCTAGCCATGGAAGGTTGGGAGGTCGCTCTGTAGCATTTAAGTCGAACCCACCGACACGGACTCGCCGTCGACTTGTTGCTGTTGGGCGAGATCGATGATCTGCTGTTCCGCCTCGCGCACCTGCTTGGCCAATTCCTCGCGCACGACGGCCATTTCCTTGGGTGCTTGAATACCGATCCGTACGCCGCCGCTACCGACCTTGATCACGGTGACACTGATCTGATCGCCGATCAGGATGCGTTCGCCGACTTTTCGCGAAACAACCAGCACGAGGGTGAACTCCTTTTCACAATGAATTGCAGTTACGACCGACACTGAGGTTTTCAGCGTAGGGTTTGCAAATCGCATCCGTTAGCTGAGAATAGGGCAAGGTCCGATGAGCCGACGGCTCGCGATGGTCCTCACTAATCGTAACGCTAATGCTGGCTGTGGCCGAACGCAAGCAGTTGGTTGCGTCGCGGTCAGTTTTTTTCTCGAGTAATTCTCAAATCGGCGGATTGCCTTGGTGGTCTGCGCAGTCTGGGATGTTTGATGCCGCTTGAATCAGAACTAATTTCCTGGCTGGAAAAAAATCTGCCGACTGGCGAGCGCATGAAGATCGCGCTGGGAGACGATGCGGCCGTGATCGCGGCGAGCCGTGCTGATTCCGTCGTGACGACCGACATGCTGACCGATGGCGTTGATTTTTTGCTCGAACAAGTTGATCCGCAATTAGTTGGTCGCAAGGCTCTCGGTGTGAATCTCAGCGATCTCGCGGCGATGGCGGCACAACCTGTGGCGGCATTTGTGTCGCTCGTGTTGCCGAGACAGGGCACGAGCAAACTTTCCGCGCTGGAACTCGCCATCGAATTGTATCGAGGCATGATTCCGTTCGCCGCAAAGTACGGCATGGTCATCGCCGGCGGCGACACCAACACCTGGGACGGCCCGCTCGCGATCAGTGTCACCGCGATTGGTGAAACAACGCCGCGTGGCCCACTGACCCGCTCCGGCGCGAAAATCGGTGACCAAGTCCTTGTCACCGGTTCGCTCGGCGGCAGCATTCTTGGCAAGCATCTCGAATTGGAACCGCGCATCTCCGAAGCGTTGTTGCTCAACGAACGCTTCGTACTTCACGCGGGCATTGACATCTCTGATGGATTGGCCATCGATGCCGCGCGTTTGGCCCAGGCCAGTGGTTGCGGCATTGTGCTTGATCCAACCTTAATTCCCATCGCGGATGCTGCTTGCCGACTTAGCGAACGCGATGGCCGCTCGCCGCTGGAACATGCCCTCAGCGACGGCGAAGATTTTGAGTTACTCTTGGCCGTACCGACCGACGCCGCCCGCGAAATCTTAAGTGCTCAGCCGCTCGCAATTCCGATCACACGCATAGGCGAAGTGATCGCTGAACCTGGTTTGTGGCAACTTATTTCAGGCAAACGACAACCCTTGGAACCGAAAGGTTACGAACATCAGGCCGAAGCATGAGCAGTTTTTATTTTCCTGCCAACAGTGAAGCTGATACCGACCGCCTCGGCGAATGGCTTGCCGAAGTGTTGCCGGCTGGCAGCGTCGTCGCCCTGGTCGGCACATTGGGAGCGGGCAAAACGCGGCTGGTGCAAGCGGTGGCCGCGGCGCTCGGTGTTCCCCGCGATGAAATCACCAGTCCCACGTTTGTGCTCGTGAACGAATATCTCGGTGGACGTCTGCCCGTTTACCATTTCGATACCTACCGCTTGCGCGACGAGGACGAATTTCTGGAACTCGGCCCCGAAGAATATTTTACGGGGCAGGGGATCACGTTCGTCGAATGGGCCGACCGCTTCGAGAAATTTTTACCCGCCGGTTATCTGAAGATCGAGATCGTGCCCGTGGGTGCCACCGAACGTGAGTTCACAATCTCCGCCACAGCCGCAGAGTACGAATCAGTCATCCAAAGCCTAGAAGAATTGGCCACAAAAAGCACAAAGAGTCACAAAAAATAGGAGAAACCATTAGCCAAGTTCCCTTTTCGTGCCTTTTTGTGTTCTTTGTGGCAATTACAAAATGTACTTACTCTGATCTTCATCCTGCACGATATCCGCCAAGCGTTCGTTCACATACGCCGCGTTGATTTCCACGCGGCCCATGTGCATATCGGGCGCGGCGAAGCTCAGTTCTTCGAGGAGCCGTTCCATGATTGTGTGTAGCCGTCGGGCACCGATGTTCTGCGTTGTTTGATTCACCTGAAACGCGAACGTCGCCAGGGCGTCGATGGCATCTTCCAGAAACACGACCTCGACCCCTTCGGTCTGCATCAGCGCCACATATTGCTTGGTGAGGGCATTACGCGGTTCGGACAAGATTCGCACGAAATCGTCCTTCACGAGCGCTTCCAGCTCCACACGAATCGGAAACCGGCCCTGCAATTCGGGCATCAAATCGCTCGGCTTGGTCGTGTGAAACGCCCCCGCGGCGACGAACAGCACATGATCGGTCTTCACATAGCCGTACCGGGTCTGCACTGTGGTGCCTTCGACAATCGGCAGCAAATCCCGCTGCACGCCCTGTCGTGAAACGTCCGCCCCACGGCCCCCCTCGCTGGCCACGACTTTATCCATTTCGTCGATAAAAATAATGCCCGTGTTTTCGGCCAGTTCGACCGCCTGGGCGTTCACTTTTTCTTGATTGATGAGCGCTTCGCACTCCTGGTCGAAGATCACTTTCCGTGCTTCGGCGACGGTCATCTCCCGGCGAATCACGTTCTTCGGCAAAATCTTTTCGAGCATTCCCTGCATGTCGAATTCAATGTTGTCGCTCCCCGGACCTTGCATGCCGGGGATCATCATCGCGTGGGCCTTTTGTTCGATTGTGATCTCGACATTCCGATTCTCAAGTTCGCCCCCCACTAGCATCGCCCGCATCTTTTCGCGGGTCCGTTCAAACCTCTCCGGCGAATCGGCGCTTTCCATGCCCACGTCAAACGACGAGGGCATCGGCGCGAGTAAATCGAGTAGGCGTTCGGTCACGCGGCGTTCTGCTTCTTCCTTGACGTTCGTCAATTCCCGGTCGCGTACCAAGCCGATGGCGTTCTCGACCAACTCGCGGACCATGCTCTCCACGTCGCGGCCATAGTAGCCGACCTCGGTGTATTTGGTCGCTTCGACTTTAATGAACGGCGCGCCGGTGAGATTCGCCAGCCGCCGCGCGATCTCGGTCTTGCCGACACCGGTGGGGCCAATCATCAGGATATTTTTCGGCGCGACCTCTTTGCGCATCTCTTCGTCGAGTTGCTGACGACGCCAACGGTTGCGAATCGCCACGGCGACGGCCTTCTTGGCGTTGGCTTGGCCGACGATGTGCCGGTCGAGATGCTCCACGATTTCGCGAGGGGTCAGATTCTTCACTTGAGTTCTTTAATGGTGCCCGAGTTCTTCAATAGTAATAGTGCGGTTGGAGTAAACACAGATCTCGCCGGAAATTTCGAGTCCGGCGCGCACGATCTCGGCGGCGGAGAGCGAACTGTGTTTGATTAATGCCCGCGCGGCGGAGAGGGCGTAGTTCCCGCCCGAGCCGATGCCGATGATGCCGTCGCTCGGTTGGATCACGTCGCCCGTGCCGGAGACCAGCAGCGAGTGTTCGGCATTCACCACCGCCACCAAGGCTTCGAGCCGCCGCAGGGCGCGATCCATCCGCCATTCCTTGGCGAGTTCAGTACACGCCCGTGGCAAGTTCGAGGGGTGATCCTTGAGCTTCCCTTCGAGCCGTTCCATGAGCGCGAACGCATCAGCCGCCGCGCCGGCGAAACCGACCAGCACCTTGTCATCCATCAACCGGCGAATCTTCACGGCGTCTGACTTCACCACGGTCTGTCCCATGGTGACTTGCCCGTCGCCACCGATGGCGACCTGGCCATTATGCCGCACGGTGAGAATGGTGGTGGAACGAATTTTCATTTTTTTGATTTCGTGGGGAGGCGGGAAAGCACATTATTTTCGCTTACACCCGCACCGCTGGCTAGGGGGCAGAATTCGTAGGATTTACCACGAAGTCACAAAGGACACAAAGAATAATCAATTCAGCAATTTCTTCGTGTCCTTTGTGCCCTTCGTGGTTAACTCTCTTTGGGAATTTTCTTCGCCTTGCACAACCATTTTTTTTGATTCGCCGCGCGGCCGCATTTGGTGCAAACGAAATGCGGCTCGGCCACGATCCGCATCAAGAGTGCCACATGGTGCTCCATCTGCGACTTCGTCCAGTGGCAAATCTCTTTGGTCGGTTCCGGTTTTTCGCTCATAAATTCAATTTAACCACGAAGGGCCGAAGGCGACCAAGGAATTCAGAAACAGGCAGTCTCAAAAAAACATAGTGCCCTTCGTGCCTTTGTGGTTATTGTATCCACTGCGTATCATAGTGGGCAGCCTCTGGATAACTCACTCACCTACCCACTTACTCACATGTCTTTATCAAAATCTCCCGAACTCATGCGGCCCGCCGACACGGCCCTACTGGTGATCGACGTCCAAGAACGACTCCTCGCGGTGCTGCCCGACGGCGCGCGGATCACCTGGAACATTCGCCGTTTGCTGGACGGTGCCAAAATTCTCGGCGTCCGCACGGCTTGCACCGAGCAGTACCCCGAAAAGCTCGGCCCCACGGCACCGATTCTTGCCGAGCGACTCACCGACAAAGCCGTGAGCAAACTCACCTTCAGTTGCGGCGCCTGCAGCGAGATTTTTGACGCTTGGCAAAACGACGGCATCCATCGCGTGCTCGTCTGCGGCATCGAAACCCACGTCTGCGTCCAACAAACGGTGCTCGACCTGTTGGCGGCGGGCTATCAAGTGCTCGTCGCGGTGGACGCCGTTGGCACGCGGCATACAATCGACCACGAAATCTCGCTACGCAGAATGGAAGCCTCCGGCGCGCTGCTCACCACCACCGAAGCGGCGCTGTTTGAGTGGTGCAGCGTGGCAGGGACGAGTGAGTTTAAGGAGATGAGCAAGTTGGCGAAGGAAGAAATGGAGTAACCACGCTTAGTTTGTGGCGGCGAGTACGCCTACAACGAATTGCACGAGTAAGATATTGAACCGCTGATGGACGCGGATAAACGCTGATGAGTACATTTTAGAACTATACACGTAGCGCAAAGGAATGGCCCTTTTTACGAATTACATCTCAAAAAATTATCCGCGTTAATCAGCGTCCATCAGCGGTTCCTAAATCCCATTCGTGCAATTCGTCAGATTCGTGGTTACTCCTTCCAACTCGCCGCTTCTTCGCCATCGAGTCGCAGTGTCAGGCACTTCGCGCTGCCGCCCGCTTTGACGAATTCCGAGAGAGGTGTTTCGATGGGAGCATAACCGAGCGACCGAAGTAGTTCGTGCAACTTGGGACAGCCGGTGTTCGTGACAACCGTCTTACCGACGACCACCGCGTTGCAGGCGAAGCTGCGGGCTTCGGCTTCCTCGACTGCGTGCAAGTGAGGGATTTGCTCGGCGAGCACCTTTTTGCCGTAGTCGTCGAACCCCCCGGGGAAGTAGATGGCCTCGCCGGCCGTGAGCGGGCAAAAGCAGGTGTCGAGATGATAGTAGTAAGGATCGGTCAGCTCTAGCGGCAATACTCGCACACCGAGTTGCTCGCCGATTTGTTGATGGCCCGCGGCATCGCTCCGCTGGCGGTAACCGGCAAACAAAGTGTCGCCACAGAAGAGCGCATCGCCGGCTCCCTCAAAGTACATCCCGGCGGGCGAGTAGCTTACCTGCCAGCCATGCGTTTCTAGCCAGGTGCGAAATTGAGGTTCCTCGCCTTGCCGTTGAAAGTTCTTGAAATGGGCGAGCAACGCCCGTTCGTGGTAAATCAGCGCGGCATTGGCCGTGAAGACCAAATCGGGCAGCCCCTCGACCGGCTCGACTTCGGACGTGACCGCGCCGGTGCCTTCGAGGATGTCACGCAGGTCGCTCCACTGTTGGTTGGCGAGCGCGTGATCCGCTTGTCGTGACTTGTTCATCCACGGATTGATTTCGTACTCGATGCCATAAAAAGTGGGCGGGCACATGAGTAGATGGGGCGTGGACATGGGGGGAAATTGCAAATTGAAAATTGTGAATTGATGGGTATGATGATTGCAAATTATCAATTGCCAATTTGCAATTTTCATTTATTCTCTTCTAGCCGTTTCACTTCACTCACCAGAGCTCGCAGGAACGGTTCGACGTCGGTTACCAGTCCCACGGTTTGAAAACTGCCACGGTCGTTGAGTTTGATGACTGTCGAGGGATTGATGTCGACGCAGACCACTTTCACGCTCGCTGGCAGCAAATTTCCCACGGCAATCGAGTGGAGCGTTGTGGCAATCATCAAACAGAACGTCACATCCCGAATCGCGGCCCGCATGAGGCGTTGGTTTTCCAGGGCGTCGGTAATCACGTCAGGGAGCGGACCGTCGTCGCGGATGCTGCCGGAGAGAATAAAGTCGACATTGTTTTTGACGCACTCATACATAATGCCCGATTTTATCGCGCCTTGTTCGACACCGGCTTTGATGGAACCGAGGCGGCGGATACGGTTAATCGCACGCAGATGGTGTTCATGCCCCGCGTCGGCGAGGCTCCCTTCGCTGATGTTCACGCCCAGGCTCGTGCCGAACATCGCTTGCTCGATGTCGTGCGTGGCCAGCGCATTTCCCGCGAAGAGTTTGTGGATGTATCCGCCACGGATCAACTCACTCACCAGCACGCCGCTTCCCGTATGCACAATCGCCGGGCCACCCACGAGCAGTGACTTGCCTGGACCGTTGCGATTGTCAAACAGTAACTGCGCGATTTGCCGAATGACCACCCCCTTGGGTTTCTCCGTCGAGACTGCGCTGTTCATGAACGCGAAGGCGTGATCTTGCTGTGCTCGTTCGAGCGGAAAAACTCGTGTGCCCGCATGTCCAACGACAATCGGCATGCCGAGTGCAACGTCGGACATCGCCACGCACCGCGCGGCGTTGGTCTTGGGATCGACCGTGATCCCGCAATCCATTTCCTGCTCCGCGACCGAGTGCCATTTGCCGTCGAGCCGAATTTCAGTCTCTTGATTCGTTGTGCTGTAAAATCCCTCGGGGAACGCACCAACGATGTCGGCCTCGACGAGTCGGCAATCACTGCCCGAGGTGGTGATCGCCCCGTGGTCGGCGATCTGCCCAAGGATTGCTTGCAAGGCGTCCTCAGTGTCGGCCCGCACCTCGACAAGTGCGAAGCTGGGGTCCGAGCGTTCCTGGCCGATGGTGATGTGCTTGATCCGGAAACTCCCACCGGCGGTGGTGATACAATCGAGCACTTTGGGCAGGATGAGGCTGTCGATAATGTGCCCCCGGACTTCCACGTCCTCGACGGGGCCATGGTGTTCAGGAGACGTAGTTTCGAGCGTCATGAGTTCACCGCAAAGGAGGGTAGATCGTCTTCAAAGAATTCTATGGAGCCTTGTCGCTAAGCCGCAAGCGGCTCGAAAGGCAAGGATTCAGGGCATTAGTAGCGTGTCTTTCCGAAATGCTCAAAACGCCGTATATTGAGGGTCTAAAACATTTGAAAAGTCTCGTGCTGCCCAACCGCGTGGCGGTTCGGCCAGGGACATAACATAACGTATTGCGAAAACAATGAACGAAGAAACAGAAAATGGCTCGCCGTGGGATTCGTTGATCGGCGATCTGGGCGTGGAAATCAAGCCTGAGGCGCTCGAGCGCAAGCAACCCGCACCGCGGGAATTACCTGCAGTGGTTCACGAGCGGAAAGAGGTCATCCCTCCTGCCGCCACGCCCAGCGATTGGTCGGGGTTGGCGTCGTCGCTGGGCTTGGAAGTTCCTCCCGAGGAACCCGCGCCGAAGAAACCGGAGTCCAAGAAAGCGGAACCTGTCGCCAAAAAGCCTGTCGAGAAATCGCCAGAACCTCAACACGCGGAGAGACCTCGCGAACCAAGACAACGCGACGACCGACCCCGTGGCGACCGCCAGCGTTCCGAGAGACAGAATTCTGAAGGTAAGCGTTCCGATGAGGAACGTCCTGAGCGGCAACGTTCCGAGAGACAACGCCCTGAGAGTGGGTCTGACGAGAAAAAACCGGCTCGCTCCGAGGAGCGCGGCCGCGGTCGCTCGGATTCCCGTCGTCGCGAGAAGCCGGTGGAGATTCAAGAGGACATCGTCTTTGAAGAAATCCTCGAAGAATCGTCCGACGAATTCACCGAGGATTTTGAGGGTGGCGAAGTCACCGCCCGTGAACCACAAACCGCCGAGGAGAAAGAAAAGCAACGCATCTCTGGCGAGGCAGCTCGCAGCGCATTCGATGCCCTCTTCTCTGCTGAAGCCGTGAATTGGGGAAGCGCGTTTGTGTCTCCGCGGACCAATGTTGAGTCGTCCTTTCTGTTCACCGAAGGCGAGGAAGCGGTTTTCGCGGAAGACATTCCCGAGACAGGCGCGGCTTACGATGAGGAGGAAGGTGAAGGGGAAGGGGAAACTGCCGGCGAAGAAACGAAAAAGCGTCCCCGCCGCCGTCGTCGCGGGGGCCGTGGTCGCGGTCGCAAAACCGAGCGCTCGGAAACAGAACCCACGGACGAAGATTTCGTCGAGGAAACAACCCTCGACGATGATGCGAGGGGAGCTGATGAGGATGGTACTGAAGAGAGTGCCTCCGAAGACGGTGAAGCTTCAACCGAAAGACCTCGCCGTCGTCGCCGTCCACGCGGTGGTCGATCTCGCCGCAGCGAGGAAGGCGATAGCGGTCCGGAAGCCGATGAGACGCAAGTTCGCCGCCGCATTGCCTCGCATGTGGGTGATGAAGATGACGACGATGAGGATGAAGTCGAGGACGATGAGGATGGCGATGATGCCGAGGGTGGTCGTGCGAGCCATCGCAATCTGCCGACGTGGAATGACGCGATTGGCGTGATCGTGGAAGCGAATCTCGCTCAGCGGAGCAAAGCCCCCTCCAAACCGCAGGGTGCCCCGCGTGGTCGGAGTCGCGGCGGTCGTCGTCACAAGAAATCATAATTCCAGCCGCTTGCGGCTTAGCGGTGGTCGATGTCTATGAATTCAGGCAGCGTCGTTGGCAATGTCGTGGATATTCGTGGCCGGCGGATTTACGCGGCGGAAGTGACTTTTCTCGACGGTCGGATTGCTGCGATTAAACCGGTCGACGAAAAGCCAGATAACTTTTTGCTGCCAGGTTTCATCGACGCCCACGTTCACGTCGAAAGTTCGATGCTCGTACCGAGTGAGTTCGCCCGCGCTGCGGTGACCCACGGCACGGTCGCCACGGTGAGCGATCCCCACGAGATCGGCAACGTACTGGGCGTGGCCGGCGTGGGATACATGCTTGCCAACGCGTCCGCCTCGCCGTTTAAGTTTTACTTCGGCGCACCATCGTGCGTGCCGGCAACGACCTTCGAAACAGCCGGTGCGACGATCACGGTCGAGGAAGTAAAAAAGCTGCTCGCCGATCCGCGGATTCTGTATCTCAGTGAGATGATGAACTTCCCCGGAATCTTGCATGGCGATCCCGAATGTTTGGCGAAAGTTGCTGCCGCGCAGGAACTGGGTAAACCGGTCGACGGTCACGCACCAGGATTACGTGGTGAAGAGGCCAAACGCTACATTGCCGCTGGCATCACGACCGACCACGAATGTTTCACCAAGGAAGAAGCGCTCGACAAGATCGCGGCTGGCTGCAAAATTTCAATCCGCGAAGGTTCCGCCGCTCGAAATTTCGACGCCCTTTATACGCTCATCGGCGAGTATCCCCGGCAGACGATGCTCTGCAGCGATGACAAACATCCGGATGAGTTATTGGTGAGTCACATCAACGGCTTGGTCCGTCGCGCGGTCGAGAAGAATATCGACGTCTTTGATGCTTTGCAAGCGGCGTGTCTCAATCCGATTGACCACTATCGCCTTAACGTGGGTCAATTGCAGGTTGGTGATCCGGCGGATTTTATTGAGGTCGATTCGCTGAAAGATTTTAAGGTCAGCCGTACCTGGATTGATGGCCAACTTGTCGCTGAGAACGGCGTGACAAAAATCCCACGCATTGAGCCGGCAGTCGTCAACAATTTTACGGCTTCGACTGTCGAACCCACCGAGTTGCAAGTGAAGGCCGAGGGCCAAACATTGCAAGTGATCGAGGCGCTGGATGGGCAGTTGATTACCAACTCGCTGTCGCTGTCGCCGAAAGTTATAGATGGCCAAGTGGTGAGCGACACCAATCGTGACATCTTGAAGTTGGTCGTGATGAATCGGTACACCAAAGCTCCACCAGCCATCGCATTTATCAAGAACTTCGGCCTCCAACTCGGGGCGATGGCATCCAGCGTCGCCCACGATTCGCACAATGTGATCGCAGTGGGCACAAACGACGGCGACCTGGCTGCGGCGATCAACGCCGTCATGGCAGCGGGTGGTGGATTGTCGACTGTCTGTGCCACGGAGAATGTGAAGCTAGTTTTGCCGCTCCCCGTCGCGGGACTCATGGCGACCGGCACCTGTGCCGAAGTGGCCGAGGCGTATCAAAAACTTGACAAGGCAGTGAAGTCATGGGGTTCGCCACTGCGGGCACCCTACATGACGCTGTCGTTTATGGCACTCTTGGTCATCCCCGCACTGAAATTGAGTGACCTCGGCTTGTTCGATGGTGGGAAGTTTGAGTTTACGCCGTTGATGAAATAAAAAAAGTTGCCCGCGAATGACGCGAATATTCGCGAATGGAAGAAATTGTTTATGTGGGAAAGATGGTCTTACCTTAACAATGCTTTTTGTATTATTCGCCCCATTCGCGTCATTCGCGGGAAAAAACATGAGTGATCCTTTTCTCCAAGCAGCCATCGAAGAAGCCCGCGCGGGATTGGCCGAAGGTGGCATTCCCATCGGTTCGGTGTTGGTGATTGACGGCCAGATCGTCGGTCGCGGACACAATCGCCGGGTGCAAAAGGGGAGTGCGATTCTCCATGCCGAGATGGACTGCCTTGAAAACGCGGGACGGCTCAAGCCGCGGGATTATCGCCGGGCGACACTTTATTCCACGTTGTCCCCTTGCGACATGTGCAGCGGTACGGCCTTGCTTTACAACATTCCGCGGGTCGTGATCGGCGAAAACCGCACGTTTCAAGGCCCCGAAGATTACGTTCGCTCGCGGGGCGTGGAGCTGACCATCGTCGATAACGCGGAATGCATTGAATTAATGCGGCAGTTTATCGCGGCTCATCCGGAGTTATGGAACGAAGACATTGGAGAGTGCTAGTTGTAGAATAGTAATAGACAAAAGCGGCCCTAGTCGGCATCTCCTATTACATCTGCAATTTTACAGTCCGCATCGTCAATGTTGTTTTCCCCTCAAATTCGCCTCAAGCCGCTCGCGCAGTTTTGTCATCGCTTGGCGATGGCCACTAATGCCGGGATTCAAGATCGCAAGATTTGGACCGACGAAGCCGAACGCGGTTCACGTTCCGAACGGGCCGTCGCCGCGACGATTCGCGATTCGCTGGCCGCTGGGAACTCCATTACCGATGCGCTGCGCAACACGGGCGAGTTTTATCCGCCGCTGTTTCGGCAAATGATCGAAGTCGGCGAGATCAGCGGACGGCTGGGGGAAATCTACAAACGGCTCGCTCGGCACTACGACCGCGTCCTCGCTTCTCGGCGCGCTTTCATGCAGCGACTCGCGTGGCCCATTATGCAATTGGGAATGGCGCTGATTGTGATTGGTGTACTGATTTGGATTTTGGGCATGCTGCCGGCGAACAAGACCTCCGCCGGAGTACAAGTCGACACGCTCGGTTGGGGACTGATTGGCACGCCGGGGCTGATTATCTACTGCAATATCTTAATAATCATTGGGATTGCCTGCTTCTTTCTGTATGAATCATTACGCCGCAGCCTGGCTTGGACTCGCAGGATACAGCAGTCACTTGTAAGGATTCCTATTCTGGGAGGGGCCTTCAAAACTCTCGCCTTGGCTAAATTCACCTGGGCCTTGCAATTGGTGCTCGATACGCCAATGGATATTCGCAAGGCGTTGGTGCTCGCGCTCAATGCGACGGGGAACGACTATTTCGCGCGACATGGCGCGGACATTGCGCAGCGTATCGAACGAGGTCAAAGCGTTACGCAGTCGCTCGCGGCTACGGGGGTGTTTCCCAGCGACCTGCTCAACAGCATTGCCGTAGGCGAAGAAAGCGGCCAGTTGGTGGAGACGATGCAACGCGAGGCGGTCAACTACGAAGAAAAGTCAGGCACGGCTCTGTCAGTCATAGCCCAATTCGCCGGTTACCTGATTTGGCTGCTAGTTGCGTCGTTTATCGTGGTGATGATCGTTCGCATGTATATGTCATATATCGACACGATAAAAAGTTTCACCTAGCCGCTGGCGGCTTAGCGGTCTTCATCTTACCCGCTGACAAACCGCACGGCATACACCGGTGGCAAATTGCTCGACACATTCTGCCACGATTCACCACCATCTTCTGAAATCCACAGATTACCCGTCGTGGAACCCATTACCAACCGCTCTCCTGTTTCGTCGACATCGAGCGCGTGACGAAACACGATGTCGTAGGCCTTTTCAGCCGGCAGTCCCGCGGAAATTTGGCGGAAAGATTTGGCCCCGTCGGTCGTCTTGGTGACAACAAACTTCGCATCCTTCGGAATGCGAAATTCGTCCTTCGTCGCTGGGACGAACCAAGCCGTCAGTGGATCACGCGGATGCACGGCCACCGCAAAGCCAAACACGGCTGGCTCGACGCCGGTGATTTCCTCCCAACTTTCGCAGCCGTTTGTCGAGTGGAACATGCCATTATCCCGGATTTCCCAGATGACTTCCCGCACAATGGCACGCGATTTGCGCCACACCTTGTAAAAACAGCGGTTTGTACGCTCAACATGCCATCGTGAC
>JAWXAV010000032.1:0-37212 GCA_034439695.1 Bythopirellula sp.
CTGGCAAAACTCGGCAATGTCTTGGAAGTTGGAAATAGCAGGTTGCATAGCCAGGATGAAATCCTACTTTGGGTGTAAGCACATCATAATTATACCACAATTTGTTTGGATAAACCTAATGCACGCGCTGCCCGGGCACGGCCCCCTCGTCGGGGGACAAGACATAGACCTCGGCACCACCGGGGCCGCTGGCGACGACCATGCCTTCGCTCAGGCCGAACTTCATTTGGCGTGGGGCGAGATTGGCAACCATGACTACTAAGCGTCCCACAAGCGATTCCGGTTCATAGGCGGCCTTGATGCCGGCGAAGACTTGGCGAGTTTCGCCGCCCCCCAGGCTGAGTTTCAGCTTCAACAGTTTCCGAGCCTCGGGCACAAGTTCAGCCTCGACAACGCGAGCCACGCGCAAATCGACCTTCGCAAAGTCGTCGATAGTGCATTCCGTGGCGAGCGGCTCAGCTGTGATGGCATCGCCCGAGTCGTTCCATTGGTCCACAGCAGCGTTGCTTGTCGAGGTGGATTCATGGGTGGAGGGTTTGGATTCTTCGATCATGGCTTGTACATCCTTTTCTTCGACGCGTTTGAGCATATGTTGGAACTTGGCGACGGGCGTTCCCAAGAGTGGGGTTTTGGCTTGGTCCCAAGAAGTGATTTTGTCGTTGAGCAATTCGCCCGTTTGCTGGGCGAGTCGCGGTAAGACTGGCGCGAGATAAATCGCGATCTGTCGAAACAAATTGAGTGCGATCGTGCAAACATCCTGCAATCGGGCGACTTGCGCGGGGTCTTTGCGTAGCTCCCAAGGTTTGTTTTCTTCGACAAAAGGATTGGCCTGATCGGCAAGTTGCATAATCAACCGCATGGCATGGCTGTAGTCACAGGCTTCGTAGGCTTCGGCAATTTTGTCGCCCAGGGTCGCAGCTTGGGAAAACAATCCACCATCGTTGGGATACGCTTTCGAGAGGCCCATTTGCTCGACGAACTTTGCCGTACGACTGGCGAGGTTCACGACCTTACCAACGAGGTCAGTATTCACCTTCGCGATAAACTCATCGAGCGAGAGATCGAGATCATCCACGCGGTCGTTGAGCTTCGATGCAAAGAAATAGCGCAAGTAACTGGGATCGAGTTTGTTGAGGTATGTCCGTGCATTGACGAAGGTGCCCTTGCTCTTGGACATTTTCTCGCCGTTGACCGTGAGAAAGCCATGGACGTGGACATGCACATTCTCCGCGGGACCATAGCCGGAGACTTTTAACATTCCCGGCCAGAAGAGTGTGTGGAAGTATGTTATATCCTTGCCGATGAAATGATGGATTTCGGTATTCTTCGATTTCCACCAATCGTCGAGTTTCTGACCATGGCGGTCGCACCACTGTTGGGTCGAGGCCATGTAACCAATCGGCGCGTCGAACCAGACGCACCAATAATTGCCAGGATAGTCGGGAATCTCAAAACCAAAATACGGCGCGGGCCGCGAAATGTCCCAATCACGCAAGGGTTCACCAAGAAAGTGTCCCTTCAAGTAGTTGGCAATTTCTGGTTGCAGGTGCTTGCCGTTCTGCGACCACTCTTCGAGAAACTCATGGAGTTGTTCCAGCTCGATGAACAAATGCTTGGCCGAGCGAATTTCGGGGGTCGCGCCACTAAGGGTGCTCTTGGGGTTGATCAAGTCGGCAGGACTGTAGGTGCTTCCGCACTTAGAGCAGTTGTCTCCCGGTTGATCGGCAGTACCGCACTTGGGGCATGTGCCACGCACAAAGCGATCGGCGAGAAATGTTCCCGCTTCGGGGTCAAAGAGTTGTTCAACATCGGCTTCTTTCACAAGTCCTGCCGCGCGGATCGATTTCCAAATGACGCGGCAAAGCTGCTCGTTCTCCGGATCGTTCGTACTGCCGTAGTTGTCGTGCGCGATATCGAACTCGGTGAGATCGGCGATGTGAGCGGCTTGCATATCGGCGATCAGTTCCGCCTCGGTGCGACCTTCTTGCCGCGCGCGAATCATCGTGGCCGTGCCGTGAGTGTCGTCGGCACAGACGTAAAGACACTCGTTCCCGCGGAGCTTTTGGAAACGGACCCAGATGTCGGTCTGGACCGATTCAAGAATGTATCCCAAGTGAATATGGCCATTCACATAGGGGAGGGCAGAGGTGACAAGAAGGCGGCGTTTGGTCATGTTTACTGGAAAGGATGCTATCAGTGCAGGTATTTGATCGGGTTATTGTAGCGTGACTCGTGACAGGGCGGGAGTCCGCGCTGTGTTTGGCACGCGAGGTGCTTTGCAGGACTTCGTCGAGATTTGTGATGACGGTAGCTCTGCTGGCAAGTGACAGAGACACGAGATTTGTAAGCTTGGTTCTCTGCCATCGGCTCGCGCAGCGTGTTGGACTTGTAAGAATTACCAACATTTCACAAATTGAGATTTCGCTTGGTTAGCCAGGAGGCTAGTCCCGCGAAAATAATTGATTACGACAACTCGTCGCAACCGCCCCTCGTGAAAATGGATTTTCACCGTGGCGATCAACTTGCGAGAGAGCCCCATCGTCGAGACAACACGGAAGTTGTCGCGGACGCGAGTGAACCTTTGACTCATCAGGACGATGGGTTGTGGGTCGTTTCTTCGCCGCGAATAACTTCTCGTGCGGCATGCGGTCCTCCCTCGTGACAACGCGGCGTAATGTTTTTGTATCCGCTTGACCGGGTATCCATGGAGGGAACCGATGGTCGCTCTGAAAATGTATTTGCTACTGACGCGAGTTCTGATTGTCGCTGCTGCTCTTCTGCTGGGCAGCGTTGTACAGGCCAGCGAGATTGTGCTGCTGGAGTTTAGCTCTTCCGGGTGTGCTCCGTGTCAGGAAATGCGGCCGATTGTGCAACGCGTCGCGGCAGCCGGCTATCGCGTGCGACACGTTGACATTACGCGCGAGTCGGCGCTCACGGCGCAGTTCAAAGTGGATCAAGTACCGACGTTCATCGCGTTTGTCGATGGTCGTGAACACGCCCGCATGGTGGGGACGGGAACCTTTGAGCAATTGCAAGAAATGCTCACGCCGCAAAACGCGGCGGTGCGAGGTCAATCGCCCGATCCTACGAACCAACAACCCAGGCAGCAGCAATCGATCAGTCAACTGGCGTCGGTAAGTGGCAACGCACAGCCACTCTCGACGTACTCGGGTTTGGAAAATCCTAGCGCTGGGCGAATTATTGAAATTCAGGATCCCAGTCGTGTACCCACTAGAAATTCGCCACCCGCCGGCAATCCTTTTGGCAATTCTGTTCCCAATCAAGTTGCCATTGCAAGTCCGCCGTCGGCTGCACATGCCCAGTTGTTGCAAGCGACGGTCAAAATTTCAGTGGAAGACGCCGACGGCACGTCGGCTGGCACTGGCACGATTGTTGATGCCCGCGATGGTGCCGCCCTAGTGTTGACCTGTGGCCATTTGTTCCGCACCTCGGCTGGTAAAGGGCCGATTGAGATCACTTTTTACCAAGCGACCCCCGCCGGTGCCCAAGTGCGTGAAACGGCACCGGGGCAATTGCTGAACTACGATTTGGAACGTGACTTGGCGCTCGTGATTGTCCGCCCGCAAGCCGCCGTGAAGGCATTGCCAATCGCTCCGCTCAACACCCCATTGGTACCGGGTTCGGCCGTGACCACGGTCGGCTGCAACGGCGGAGATAATCCCACGGCCATTGACTCGCAAATCACCACGATTGACCGCTATCAAGGTCCGCCCAATGTGGAAGTCGCCGGGGCACCCGTCGAGGGGCGGAGTGGTGGGGGGTTGTTCAACGGGGCAGGGCAACTCGTCGGCGTGTGCTTTGCCGCTGATCCGCAGAGCAACGAAGGACTTTATGCTTCCTTGCCCTCAATTCAAGCCAAGCTCGACAGTTTGAATTTGGCGATGGTTTATCAAACGCCGTCAACGCAAGTCGCCGCTACCCCCACGAAACCAGCGTCCCCGGTTGCCGCCGCACCTCCCCAGAGTGTTGCCGTTCGTGGACAAGATGAACTTGTCGACCGGCTGCCGGATGAGTTTGCGAGCGTGCCAGCGCCGAGTGCTCCACGGCAATCACTCAGCACGAGTGAGCAGGCTGCTCTTGAGGAGATACAAAATCGTGGGCTGAAATCAGAGGTGATCTGCATCATTCGTCCGCATGACCCTGGCGGGAAAAGTGAAGTGATTACGCTCAATAATGTCTCGCCAGAATTTGTGAACTCGCTAGCCAATCCCCCATCATCCCTGCCGCTGCGTTCCCCTGCCACGGCCGCCGCAGGGCAATTGCTCCGCTGAATATAACGGCAAACTCCTCACAATCGAACCAACCGATCTCTTAAAGCGTTTGCGTGCGTAAATACCTCGACTTGATCGGCGGCTGCAACCCGCGCGCAGTAGGCTTTTCCTGAGGGGAAACGTCGCAACCGTTTGCGCGCCCTTGAAAACCCTTGCAGTTTCGATTCGGGCAGGAATTGATATGGTCTTGGTTATCGCGTTCTTGACAGTTACCAACATCGCGTTGGGTTATGGCTTGGCGATCTACGTCAATCGGCACTTTGGGACGTTGCTGCTGAGCCGGAGCAAGTCACCTGCCGCTGCGCAGCAAAAGACTGCCGAACCGCCGCCGGTAGAGAAGCTTGCCGAAGACTTGCCAACCCTGGCCCCAACGGCGGTGAGCGTCATCGCGGAGCAAGCGGCCACCAAACCTGCTGCGAGCGAACCAGTCGACGAAGAGAACGTGCTCGCCGGCATCGAGGAATTCCGTTCACAACTGGCGAAAATGAACACGGCGGTCGATCAGTCTCCCGTGGATGCGTCAGCTCCAGAAGTTGAATTAGCAGCCGCGAATTAGGCCGGGTGCAATTCAAAGATGGCTTCCACCTCCACGGCCATGCCACCGGGTAGCGAGACGGCCCCCACGGCACTACGAGCGGCAATACCGTTCTCTTCGCCAAAGATATCCTTCATGAGCTCGCTAAAGCCGTTGATGACGGCGGGGTGATCCACAAATTCTGGGCTGCAGCGGACTAATCCCAGCGTTTTCACGAGCCGCTTGATGCGATCAAGACTGCCAAAATGAGCTCGCAGTGTGGCGATCATAGCTAAGCCGGTTTGACGAGCCGCCTTTTGTCCGCCGGCCAGATCAAGCACAATACCAACTGTTCCGCAAATCAGCTTGCCATCGGGTTGCAGCGGACCATGGCCGGATAAGTAGGCCAAGTTGTCGACCACCACGATGGGTCGGTAGAGGCCCATGGCCTTCGGTGCGGGGGGAAGTTCCAGGTTAAGAGCGAGAAAGCGGGCTTCGGAACTCACGGCTTACGGTCCTTGCATACAAGATTGTTGTTGGTGGTTATGGAGAGGGTTGCTGGTAAACCTGGCCGGGATCGAACACCCTGTCCGCTTCAATCGTGTAATCGGTGCCGTTCCAGCGGCGAAAGAAGCAGGTTGGATAACCTTCGTGGCAGGCAGCTCCCCCCACCTGCTCTACCTGCAACAGGATTGTATCCGCGTCGCAGTCGACGTAAATCGCTTTCACACGTTGGACATGACCGCTTTCTTCCCCCTTTTTCCACAAACGGCCACGGCTGCGGCTGTAGTAAACGGCGTTACTCGTGGCGAGGGTCTGGTCCCAAGCTTCGCGATTCATGTAGCCGAGCATGAGCACGGCACCGCTGGCCGCATCTTGGGCGATTGCGGGGAGTAGTCCTTCCCCTTTCGAAAAATCAGGAATTTGGTCCACCTGTCACCTAACTTGAGGGCGAGTTTCTTGCAGGAAGGGATCCATGAGCCAACCCTGAGCTTACCCCAAGTCGGGTTCTCTGACCATGAGCCCAGCCCCAACCGCTATGATCCGCAGGGCGAGGACAAATGAATAATCCGGTGCGTTTTCTCATTTTCTCTAGCCGATGCAAGGGGCGAGTCGATGCCACAACTAAGGTTCAAAATCTGGGCCCGAACTAGAAACTGTCACATCGGTCGAACGGCGGCGGCACGTTTGTTCTTATCGACGGCTACCGGCGGAGCGACCCCAAGATGGGAGCCCTTGCATTGACACAGCAGCTAACCGTCGTGTTGCCGATGCATAATCAGGAGCGGCAAATCCGCTCGACAGTTCATGATCTTCTCGATCTTTCGGTCCTCGTCAAAGCCGAAATCGATCTCGTGATCGTGGATGATGGCTCGACCGATGACACTTTCGAGAGCGCATGCGAATTGGCCCGCATGTATCCCCGCATTCAAGTCCTGCGGCAACCGTTTCGCAGTGGCCTCTCTTCGGTTTTGGAGTTGGTGCGCAATCGGCTGACCGTGGAGATGGTGATCGTGCACGACGGTGTGTCACGCGTCGATCCTGCCGAGCTCAAGCAACTCCTGATGAGCGATCGCACTCATTCACAAGCCCCCTATGCCAGCGACACCCAAACGGTCGAGAGCATCGACTCGCACGGTTCGCGTCGCTTTGCCGCAGTCCGAGCGCTGCATGAGAATATGGAAATCGCGCACCGCAGGGCTCTTGGTTTTACCTGGCTCAGGTTGGAGAAACCTTTAGTGCCGCGTCGTCGACAAGTAGTTGAACAGAAAAAACCGGCTACACCCGTGGTTACGAGTTTGTCGATGGGAAATTATCTAGCCAATCTGCCGACGGGTTTCGGTGCCATGCCCTTGTCGTGAGCATACTAACACTGCACAAGTGCTTTACGGTCATGCTCGTTCTTGCATGACACCCTGCAGTTCTTTGCAAACTCTTTCCGTCTGGCGGAGTGTCCAGTTGTTTAGAGATTTTTACTCTTCTGTTAGGTGGCAATGGCTGCTGTGCGCTCACTGAAAGCGGTCTCCCCAAGCCTATTGTTCTGCTTCTGAACAACTGGCCGGTTGGGACTTTTTGGCTAAGTAGTAACCGCCGACGAAATTCCCTTCGCTTCTCTTGCCAAAGCACCTGAGCGGGCTTAAGATGCCTAACGACATACGAAAGATGTTATGAAAAAAAGCATCTTGAGATTTCATCCGGAGGATTGAAAAAGTAGTATCGGCGATCACCGTGGGCAAAAACCTCTCTCGGCTGGTTGGTTTGGTGGTCGACCTACACATCGCAACTTAAGAGCATTGATTGCTGTTTGTTGCGTCTATCTCATAGAAGAGACACCAGCTTTTCTCGGAACATACCTTTGCCAGTGCTTGGCCAATTGCGCGTCTGCAGAAGTGCTCCGCGCCGCCCACACACTCGGCACCCTTTTCAAATTGGGCAGTCTTTGCCCTGCGGAGGAACACGCATTATGAGTACTATCGAGTACAACTACGAAAGCAATGGCTTTAATATTCCGATCCCTCGGAACACGACGCCAGCTTCATCGACACCCCAGCCCGCGCCCAAATACCATCGCATCCAAGAAGTTTGCAACCAACAAGGGGCCACGGTCCGCTCGCTGACTCGCAAAATGGATATCAGCGCCAACGAGATTCGCGAGCAAGGCAACCCCCAAAGCGACTTGCGAATTTCCGAGTTGCTCAAGTGGCAAAAGGTACTGGAAGTGCCGTTGGCTGACTTGCTGGTGGACAATGAAGGGCCCCTTTCGGAACCGGTCAGTCGCCGCGCTGGCATGTTGCGCGTGATGAAAACCGCCAAGGCCATTCTCGAATCAGCCCATGACCGTTCGGTGAAACGATTGGCCAGCATGTTGGTGAGCCAGCTTATCGACATCATGCCCGAGTTAGCCGAAGTTTCTGCTTGGCACACGGTGGGGCAGCGTCGCACCCAAAACGAATTGGGACGGATCGTCGATCGCACGATTCCTGACAATTTCTTCAACGACCCTAATCGTAATTATTGATGCCAAAGAGTGACTCGCTGGCCTCGCGAGGAGGCCAGATTTCATAGCCAACATCCGTTCTGTCCGCGGGCAGAGGGATGTTGGCGTTTGTGCTTGGAGCTATTGCTCGCAATCAATTTGTTGGTGGTTGAATGAGAGGCAAAACTTCGTCGAAAAGTTCGCGCGTCGCGGCCACGCAATAATCTCCCTGGGCGACTTCGTAATCGCCCCCGGCAAACGAACCCACCACGCCACCCGCTTCTTGCACTAGCAAGACCCCCGCCGCGGAATCCCAACTGTGGATAAAGTGGGCCCAATGAGCGTCTAAACGCCCACTGGCCACGAAGGCCAAATTGAGAGCGGCTGATCCCGTGCGACGCACGGCTTGGCACTCGGGAGAGACTCGCAAAAAGGCTTGAACGTCGGGCGAGTCGTTTTGAGGATGCGGGGGGAAGCTCACCGCCACGAGCGCATGGTTGAGTTGGGTGGCATCGCTGACGGCAATCGGTTTGCCGTTCAAATGGCTTCCCAGGCCACGGGCTGCGGTAAAACATTCGCCGTTCAAGGGATTGATCACGGTGCCGGCTGCCAGTTGGCCCTCAAAAGCGACGGCTACCGATACTGCGAAGCAAGGAAATCCATGCACGTAGTTGGTCGTGCCGTCCAAAGGGTCAACCACCCAGCAATAGGGAAGCTCCAATTGGCTACGATCAGGACTTTCTTCGCCAAGAAAGCCATGGTCGGGAAACTCCTGGCGGATAATTTCCTGTACGGCATGTTGCGAGGCCAAGTCGGCATCGGTGACAAGATCACGAGCCGACTTTTCCCTGGAGGTAAACTTGCCTTGCCAAGCCAGGAGTTCGGCGGCACCGGCACGGGCAGCGGCTTTGCAAACGGCTAGCAATCGTGCAAAATCCAGCATGAATACCCTCGGTTGGTTGCATTAATGTTTTGGGGAGATGAACGTAAGACTTTATCGAATAAGTACTAACGACAAATTGCGCTGGATTTGTCTAGGAGTGCCCCGGAAATTCTCTCAAAAGATTTTGACAAGAAAGCTGGACACGGCTTCCGGAATGAGTATGATCGTGATTGAACGTGAAGTTGATGGTTGAGTGTTTGCAAGACAATCCGACCACGCATTGGTGGAAGGTCATTGCCTTATCTTTATTATCCCCCCCGCAAACATTCGGCCTCTTCTCTGTTCCGGCCCCGTCGCAGCACCTCGGTGTTCGGCGGGGTTTTTTATTGATTGCCTTAACTTCGCGATGCCAATCATCGCTTCTGCATTAAGGCAGTATTCTTGCTACATTGCCAAGCATGAATCAAACCATGAATCCTTGGCTACTTCGAGATTCGCGAGCCCAATTGCAAGTGGGTCCATTGCGGGGCCAAGTCGATCTCATCAATCCCGCGCTCGGCGTGAATGGACTTGCCTGGAATAACGGTTCCGTGGCGGGGAATTTGTTCGGCGTGACCGTCGCTCAGGAATCAATTGAGCCGTCGAACCTTTCCGTCGTGGGACTCGACAAATTCGTGCGTGGCGATGATCTCGTGGCCAACTATCCTCAGACAGAAAGCCAACCTTTTACACTGCACATTTACTGGCGGCTGACCAAGGCTGAACCTCAACTCGTTATCCTCGACGCTATAGTCTCACTGCAAACCTCGCTGCTGGAATGTTTCCCCAAAGTGATGCTCACCACCAATCTGCCCGCGACAGAAGCTTGGCAAGTGACTGGTGAGGGAGCGCCCCCTTCGCAAATTGACTCACACCATGAAACCAACAAATTCGCGGGGATCTTGTTGCGTGAAGCGAAACGCGGGTGGAGCTATCTGGAGGTCACGCATCCCGACGACTTGGGCAGTTGGCAGGTCGATCCCAGCAGTCCGTTCATGATCTGCAGAGAACTCGGCGGCGAATTTCAAGAAAAAGGAGTCATCCGCCGCTTGCGTGTTCGCGGGGCATTTTTTCCAAGTGAAAACGACTTGGAAATCGCCGCGCGATTGATCAACGAATTCGCAGCTTCCCCACCGCCACTGACGGCTTAAGCCAGAATTACGGGGCTTTGCGCAGTTTGGGTTTGCCAGCCGTGGGAAGCGATTCGCCGTTGCGATCTTCTTGATTCAGAATGTGAAAGATTCCCGCAGGCTTCACCAAATCAGCGGCGGAAATCAATTCGGCCAATCCCGCCCCAGCCAGTTCAGCCCCTGAAATGTATTTGCCAGGATTAATCCAACTATGCATCACATCACGGGAGACCCCGAACAAGTCGGCGAGCAACGCGTCCATATCCTTTTCCAAGGCTCCGAAGTGCCGAGCCCATTCCGCCGCTTCCGCTAGGCCGACATTCTCCTCACTTTGCCACTTCATGGGATGGAACAGCAGGACGCTGTAAGGCGAGACAAAACGCCGCTCGCAAGCAGCAAAAGGCCACAACGCCGCCGACGAACATTCGCCGGTCACGATGCCGGTTGCCCGTAGTCCGCGCAAGCGAATCAGAGTCATCAGCGACACCGCGCAGTAGGGACTTCCACCAGGCGAGTCAAAATAGAGTGTGCATTGCCCACCGGGCTCAATATCCAAGAGTCGTTCGGTCAGGTCGGCTTCATGTTCGGTTAGATCGCCTGTGATGGCAATTTCTGGGATACGGTGATCCTCTTCATGCCGGTCGTGATTCATTGAAAGATGTCCTGATTCTCGGGAAGTCGCGTGTGCGGTCGCAACTCGCTAGAGTGGGAAGCTATTCCTCGAGGAAAGAATTTGGTAGAGCTACTCGATGTGCATTTTTGACTAATTTGGCCACCTTTGGACCATGGCTCTATTTTAGGAACCAGCGGGAAGTCGCACCAGTTTTGTGCTCCGATTTGGTGCATTTTTCCTCGAAGGCCCCCGCAAAGCCCTTCCAAACCGCAGGAAGCGTACCAGGTTATTGTGGGGCCAGGGGAGCGGTTAGGTGGTATCCGTGACTGCTATCGTTAGAATCGGTCACTTCTCCCCCCTTGGCGGGGATACTCATTTCCAGTCGCCGATCACTAATAAGTCATGGGTTATCGCAGTTTTCAAGAGTGTGTTGCCGATCTTGAGCGCCATGGCCAATTGATACGGATTGCCGAGCCTATCGACGCCAATCTCGAGGCGGCGGCGATCCAGCGGCGGGTTGTGGCCGCTGGCGGGCCGGCACTCTTGTTCACCAATGTGCGTGGCTGCCGCTTCCCGATGGTCAGCAATCTGTTCGGCACGATGGAGCGGGTGCGGCTGATGTTTCGTGATGGCTTGGATGCGATCAAGCAGCTTGTCGAACTGCGTGGTGATCCCACACTACTTCTCCGACGACCTTGGCACTATTTGGGGGTGCCACGTAGCGGCCTTTCCATGTTGCCGCGATGGGTTTCGCATGGACCAATTCTGGCCCATCGCACGACGATCAGTGATCTGCCTCAACTCAAAAGTTGGCCCCATGATGGTGGTGGGTTTGTAACGTTGCCACAGGTTTACACCGAAGATGTGCGCAGCCCGGGGCTCAAACACAGCAATCTGGGCATGTATCGCGTGCAACTGACGGGGCAGCACTACCGTGCCGATGAAGAAATCGGTTTGCACTATCAGATTCATCGTTCGATTGGAGTGCATCATGCCGCGGCCCTCGCAGCAGACAAGCCATTTCGCGTGAACATTTTTGTTGGTGGTCCGCCAGCAATGGCCGTTGCCGCCGTGATGCCGTTGCCTGAGGGAATGAGCGAACTCGGTTTTGCTGGTGCGCTCGGACGCCGAAGGGTGCGGATGATTGCGCGTGACGATAGTTTGCCGATTCATGCCGATACCGATTTCTGCATTACCGGCGAGGTCATTCCCAATCGGCTCGAACCCGAAGGCCCATTTGGTGATCATTTGGGCTATTACAGTTTGGCCCATCCGTTTCCGGTGTTGCGTGTGACAAATGTGTACCATCGCGAAGGCGCGATTTGGCCGTTCACGGTGGTCGGCCGTCCGCCGCAAGAGGATAGCCTGTTTGGCGAATTGATCCACGAAATCACGGGCCCGCTGATATCCGAAGTGTTGCCGGGGATTCATGGCGTGAATGCCGTTGATGCGGCTGGAGTGCATCCGTTGCTGTTGGCGATTGGCAGCGAACGCTATATGCCGTTCCTCAGCGCCAACCGTCCGCAGGAATTGCTTACCCAGGCCAATGCCATTTTGGGGCAGGGGCAACTGTCGCTCGCCAAGTTTTTGTTGATCGTCGCCCAGCAAGATGCCCCGCAACTCGACGTGCATGAGATCGAACCGTTTCTTCGTCATCTTTTGGAGCGGGCCGATTGGTCGCGCGACTTGCATTTTCATACGCAGACCACGGTCGATACGCTCGATTACAGCGGTTCGGGATTGAATGCTGGGTCGAAGGTAGTGATGGCTGCCGTGGGACCAAAACGGTTTGAGTTGGCTGCCCGCGTGCCAGAGGTGAACTTGCCGAGCGGTTTTAGCAATCCTCGCATCGTGTTCCCAGGGGTGCTTGCCCTCACTGGGCCTAAGTGTCCGGCACCATCTTTTGATTACGATGTCTCTTTGCTTGCCCAAAGCATGTCGCGTGCAGAAGTCGCGGCACCCTTGGAACGATTCTGCACTACCTGCGGAGTCAATAAAGACTTTGAAGGTATCCGTTGGATTGTCATTGTCGACGATAGCCAGTTCGCGGCCGAATCGCTCAGGAACTTCTTGTGGGTCACATTTACACGCACGAATCCAGCCGCGGATTTGTATGGAATCGAGAGTTTCATCGCGGATAAGCATTGGGGCTGCCGCGGGCCGTTGGTTTTTGATGCTCGGATCAAACCCCACCACGCGCCTGTGCTCGAAGAACCACCGGAGATTACCCGCCGTGTTGAAGCCCTTGCTGTCGCGGGCAAACCGCTCTATGGGATTATCTGAAAACGTCGTTATCCTGGTAGGACGACCCAGGCACTTTTCAACTCGGGATGGCATTTGATGACGAAACTTACATTTTACGGTGCGGCTCAAACGGTCACCGGCTCCAAGTATCTGCTGGAAACGGACGCCGCGAACGTGCTCATTGATTGCGGATTGTTTCAGGGGGTTAAGAAACTCCGCGAACTGAACTGGGCCTCTACCCCGTTTAGCACCAAAAAACTCGATGCGGTGGTGCTGACCCATGCCCATCTCGATCACGTTGGTTTTCTGCCAAGAATCGTGAAGCAAGGTTATCGCGGCAAGATTTATTGCACGCCGGCCACGGCCGAACTTACCGAGATCACGCTGTTCGACTCGGCCAAGATTCAAGAATCGGACGCCAACTACGCGAACAAAAAAGGTTTCTCGAAGCATATTCCCGCGTTCCCGCTGTACGAGTCTCGTGATGTCGAGCAAACGATGAAACTTATTCGCACGATTGGTCGGGGTGAATGGTTCTCGCCCGTCGAGCCAGTATGGATGCGGTATCACGACGCGGGGCATTTGTTGGGATCGAACATGATCGAGGTTGAAATCCGCAATCAGAAACCTCCGCTGCGCATCTTGTTCTCCGGTGACATTGGTCGGTACGATGGGCCGCTTTATCACGACCCCGCCCCGCCGACTGCGTGTGATTATCTCATTTGCGAATCGACTTACGGCAATCGCGATCACGCCGAGGGGGATTTGACGGACAGTTTGGCCGAGGTCGTGACTCGCAGCGTGAAACGTGGCGGTGTCATGCTCGTGGCGGCATTTGCCATCGGGCGTTCGCAGCAGTTGATCTACCTGTTGCAACTTTTGAAAAAAGCGGGGCGCATTCCTGATATTCCCATCTATCTTGATAGCCCGATGGCGGTTGATGCGACGAACATTTATCGCGAATTCGATGAAGACCACGACCTGAGCGAAGGCGAACTCGACAGCGAGCATCCCCTGTTCGATGGTCCTGGCGTGTACTTGTGCCGTAAGACCGAGGAGTCCAAAGCGCTGAATCGCCACGGTGGACCTGCGCTGATCATTTCCAGTAGCGGCATGATGACCGGTGGGCGGATCGTGCATCATTTGAAGCAGCGGCTCCCCGATGCGCGGAACACGGTGATCCTCGGCGGATTTATGGCCGAGGGAACGCGCGGCCGACTCTTGCAAGATGGGGCCAAGTTCCTGAAGATGCATGGCCAAGAAATTCCCGTGCGGGCGGCTATCGAAACCGTGCCGGGTCTCAGCGGCCACGCGGATCGCAAGGGTTTGCTGCGTTGGCTTGAACCACTGGCTGCTCCGCGCCGTACGTTTCTCACTCATGGTGAAATCGAGAGTGCCGAGTCGTTTGCTGCCGAACTTACCGCTTCGCGGGGTTGGGACGTGCATCTTCCTCGTTTGGGGGAGACCCAAGAACTGGTGTAATCCGAACGATTGCCATCCTCGCTGGCTCACTTGATCACCCATACAATCATGACGAAAAGTTAAAATGCGCTCGGCGCGATCCCCAGCAATCTGATGGGCGTGTGAGAACGAGATATGGAACTTCCCCCCGACGTAGAAAAAAACCGCCAAGCGATCCTGCGTTCCCCCGGCTATCGCAAGGCCGAGATCGATATCGACTTCCTGGGTCGGGCCGCGCAGCGTCCGATCCGCATGCAGCTTGAATTGCATAAAGTCGAAACTCTGTTGCGCGAGAACAAGATCGACTCGACCGTGGTGGTTTTTGGCGGGACGCAGATTGTTGAAAAAGAAATCGCCGACGCGCGCTTGCTCGCGGCTCAGCAACACTTGGCGGAGAATCCCGACGACCCTAAAGCGAAGCGTGCCGTTGTGCGGGCGGAAAGCGTGGTGGCCAAGTCGCGGTTTTATGACGATTCTCGTGAGTTCAGCCGCATTGTGTCTTCCTCGTGTCAAACAAACGGTAAATGCAATTTTGTGATCGCCACCGGCGGTGGACCGGGGATCATGGAAGCCGCCAATCGGGGTGCGTTTGAAATCGGTGCCAAGAGCATCGGCTTCAACATCGAATTGCCGCACGAGCAGGAACCGAATCCCTACATCACGCCCGAACTCTGTTTTCAGTTCAATTATTTCGCCCTGCGAAAGTTTCACTTCGTGCTGCGGGCCGCGGCGCTGGTAGTGTTCCCGGGGGGCTTTGGCACGCTCGACGAACTGTTCAACACGCTCACCCTGCGCCAGACGGGCCGGATGCAAGAGATCCCCATCATTCTCTACGGCAAGGAATATTGGACGAACGTGATCGATTTCCAGTACCTGGCCGATCAAGGGGTCGTGGCGGACGATGACGTGGAGTTGTGCTACTTCGCCGAGACTCCTGCCGAGGCTTGGAAGATCATAGCCGACTTCCATCACGTCGACTGACCAACGACTGCGTTTGCTACGTGTCTGGGCTTGCCGCTCGACTCATCGACATTGTGACTAATTGCTCGAAATCCGGCTAATTTCTCTGATTTCAGACTTGCGGCTGGCACTGATACGACTTGCAGTTGCGGGCAGGGTTGGGATAATTGTGCTGACTTATGGCGTCGCCATTTCCCCGATCCACCCCTGAGAATTTTCTGACAATGTTTCGTTGCATCCTTTGCGGCCTGTTGTCTTCTTCCCTTGCGGCTGCTTTGTACCTGAGCATGACCTGCACGTCGGTGTTGGCCCAACAAGATACCAATTTGCAAGTGTTGGGCGGGGCCCCTCAGGGAGCCGAAGAGTCGATTCCGCTTCCTCCCGAAGCACAGAACGTCGAGCAGATTTACGAATTCCTCGATGGACTCGGCGAGATGGAGCCTGCCGGGAAAAGCGAGGAAGAAATCATTGCCCACCAGAAAAAAATCTTTCGCACGGTTAACCAAGCGATCGACAAAGCTCTCACGCTGGAGATGACTGACGCCCAGGCCCAGGAAGGTCATTTCTATCGCCTGCAAGCCTTGCAGTATTTGCAGCAACTTGGCGAGCCGGGGGCAGGTGAAAAATTTAATCAAGCGATTGCCGCAGCGATTTCCGATCCGCGCCCACAGGTGAGCGAAATTGGTATGAAGTTCCATATCGAACTCGGCCTGGGGATGTGGCCGAAGCTCAACGAGCAACAGCGTAATGGCCTGATCGACACGGTTGTTGCCTTCGTGAGTCGCGGCACGCCCGATCAGAGCAAGTTGCAGATGGTTATGGCGGTGGTCGATTATGTCGGTGACATGCGTGGCGGCGAGGTTTATGCCAAGCGGTTGCTTGACGCTACGATTCCCCTTTATCAGTCGAGCAAGGATGAAGACCTGCAAAGCATTGTTCCCATGCTCGAAGGAATCGCCCGGCGGATGGCCTTGCCGGGGAACCCGATCGAGGTGAGTGGAACGCTCTTGGATGGCAGCCAATTCGATTGGTCCGCGTATCGGGGCAAGGTCGTGCTCGTGGATTTCTGGGCGACTTGGTGCGGCCCGTGCCGCGCGGAAGTTCCTAATGTTTTGAAACTCTACGAGGCTTACCACGACAAAGGGTTTGATGTCGTGGGGATTAGCCTCGACGAAAAGCCCGAGGATGCCCAGAAATACATTACCCAGACGGGCATCCCGTGGGTGACGCTTTTCAATCAGGATGAAACCCAGCGTGGCTGGGAGCATCCGCTGGCCACTTACTACGGCATCACGGGCATCCCCCGCGCGATTCTCGTCGATCAAGCGGGAAATGTGGTGAGCATGCGCGCCCGGGGCAAGAATCTCGCCATCGAGCTCCGCAAGCTCTTGGGCGAGCCGTTGGCGGTTGCCGACGAACTCCAAGTGGACGGTGCCGTGCAACCGGCCTCCGCCGAGGTGGAAGTCAAAGAGCCGGTGGTGGCGGAGTAGCTATTGTTGCAATCTGTCGCGCTCGGCGGGTTGTCATTGAACCACACTATGTTGTGGTTGCTCCTTGGGCTTGAACCACAATTGAACTGTTCCTTGCCCGTTATTTTTTTGTGTGCGGCAGGTATAGAAATGTCTATTGGTAGTGGATAGTCTGGCCAGACCCACTAGATGATGGTAGTCTGTGATTAAGTGTTGCTGATTTCCGCTAGCAATTCTCGCACGCTCCACTTGTGGTCCGCAATCCCGTGCGCCATGGCCGGGGTTTTGCCCTTGAGAGTTTTGTGAGGACGGCAGTAATTGTAGGCGGCGAAAAACAGCCCCATCGCGGCCCGGTGGTTCTCATACTTCTTGGAGAACGCATAGGTGCAACGCTGCATCCGCTTGGTATAGTTGCGAATCGAGCCGTTCAATCGCTCGCAAAGGGAAGTGCTGACGTTCTCCATGTCGGGATTGTTCATCACTCTACGCTTTTTGATCGCTATTATTTGGCCCATCGTGGAAGCGCGAATATCTGACGACGTTGGGCCAGAGAACATTTTCTGAATCTGGCCATAGTCGCAACGGTCCCATAGGTGATAGCTCACGGCTTCCTCATAGGCAAAGAATCCATCGGTCGACAGCAGAAACTTGCCGCTAGTGGCGTTGTAGAGCTTGCGGCAGAACAGGAAAGCGTTATCCCGGTCCCGATTACCGAAGTGCCAGCAAACGAGTAGCTTGCTGGTTTTGTCCATCGCGGTCCAAGTGTAGGCGTCGCCAAGCCGATCAGTCGGACGGCCCAACCGTAAAGCTGTCTTTTGCTTCATTCCCACGTAACCCCAGATTTCGTCGGCTTGGACTTCGCCCACGGGAAGATTGCGGAGCCGGTCAGCAAGGAACTTTTCGCAGCGTTCGCCTACCAATACGAGTAGGTCGATGATCGTATGCAAGTCGGTATCGGTCAGCCGAGAAGTGGTCGAAATCGAAAGCCCCTCGGTGAGCATCTCGATAATCTTGGCGGCCTTGTCCAAGCCGATCCGCATCCCGGCGAACATGCCGGTCGATTCGGTAAAGCACCTTCCACAGTCGCAGCAGCGAAAGCGGGGTGTGCCTGCCTTGGTTTTGCCGAATTTCTTACGGTTCTGGTGTTTGCAAACAGCGACTATCATGCGAAAGCTTCCAATTTCTTGGGCTATTCGCTAGAATTCAGTTACCAAGCTAAGGCTAGCGAAAGCCAGTTTTAGTTGCCCGATGAGGCCCGCCAAGGCTTCACCGGGTTTTTTCTTCTCTATTTATTGTACAGACAAATAAATGGTCCGCAAGGGTATTGTTGAAAGTTTTTTTGTCTGTACAATGCGGCTATGGCAGAGTCACGCGGCAGACCGAAGAAAGAATCCCTAGACCGACGCGAAATCCGATTCCAGATACGCCTGTCGGCCTCTGAATTGGCTCAGATCGAACGCGCTGCGAACGGCAAGCCGTCTACATGGGCGAGAGAAACGCTAATCAAGGCCGCTAAGCGACGTACTGGTTAGCGGAGAGAGGGGGAGTCGAACCCAATCCGTGCGTACGGTTCCCTATCGCAGGTTATAAATCTGCTGCATCAGCCGAGATGCGGGCCGCTCTCCAGGTAGTGGGAGCGGCACCAAATACAAACGAGAATGTTCATGGCAAGAAAAAAAACTAACTTGGGTTCTAGGGTTAATCCTAAAAACCTTGAGGAACAACTCAAGGAACACAGGCGGAAGGTTGATTTTGACACGTTTGATATTTTGCTGCAGCAATTGCTGCAGCAGGTTGAAGATGGCACTATCGACGTTGCACCAGCATATCAGAGACAATATCGATGGGGCGACGTTCGCGCTTCTCAACTAATCGAGTCGCTGTTTTTGGGAATACCTGTGCCAAGTCTTTTTATGGCGGCAGACGATGACGGCACATGGGAATTAGTTGACGGACTGCAAAGATTGACTGCAGTCGCTAAGTTCGCTGGTTCACCAAAACTGCAGGAGAAAATGGGCCTGGAGGCTCTCAGACTATCGGGCTTGGAAAAATTGGAATCCTATAACGATTGTACTTTTGGTGAATTGCCGCCAGCACTAAGGTTGCAGTTCCTCAGACGGTCACTCAAGGTTGTAACACTTAGTGACAAAAGCGACCGAATCGTGAGATTTGATCTTTTTGAGCGACTAAACAGAGGCGGTATCGACCTATCTCCGCAGGAAATTCGGCAGTGTGTATTTAGGGGTGAATTTGCGGACCACCTTGAAAAAATGTCGGCAAACAAAAACTTTAGGAAAGTGCTTCGCTTGAATCGCGAACAAGAGCGAGATGCAACGCGAGAAGAGTGTGTCTTAAGGTTCTACGCATATTTGCATAGATACAAATCCTTCGATCATTTAGTCGGTGAGTTTTTGAATAAGTATATGGAAGCAGCGTCCAAAAATTTCAACTTTGTAGAAGGTAGGGAGATTTTCGAGGAAACGTTTGATTTGCTTGCAGATGTCTTTCCTAACGGGCTTAGGCGCGCTGGTCGACAAAGCGGCTCCACTTCATTGGTATTGTATGATGCTGTTGTCGTTGGAGCTGCGCTTGCGGTTCAGAAAACACACATGCTTAAGGGCACAAGAAACACAAAAAAATGGCTGTCTCATTCAGACTTACACCGCCATACAACGGGAGCGACAAACAACCGCCCTGCAGTCAAGTTTAGGATTGAGTTCTGCAGAGATCGATTCTTAGGTATTCCTTCGCCCCCCGTCGCAAATGATTGAGCAAACCAAAAACGACATAAATCAACGAGTTGCTCAAGGAATCGAGCATTTTTCTCTAATCTGCAGCACTGGCAAAAAAACTGCAATTGTGCGAGCTAAGGGCTTGGCTTTCGTTGAGATGTATGCAATACACGAGTACGCTACGACTACTGCGGTACGGCTCGGCCTGACTGCTATTGCTAATCTTGGAATTGAGTTACGTGAATTGCATCCAGGACTTCTCAGTTTGGCGCTCCATGACAATTTAAGAAGCATTAAGGATAGTACTGCAAACCAATGGCGTGCTCGCCGAGAACTTTTTGAATCCCTGCAGGCACGACTATCATCCGACATAAACGTAGAGTCTTTTCCCGCTGACGGAACGCATTACCGCCGTACGCAAATCGAAACTATTTGGGTTGTCTTTGGAATAAAAACCCGAATCGTACCGGATAGACGGCTGCTTCCGCTTATTGACGAGGTAGTTGAGCACCGCAATGCAGTGGCTCATGGACGGGAGAAGCCCGAAGACATTGGCGGAAGATACACAAGCCAGGAGATTAAGAAGAAATTTCGGCAAATCGGAAGGATCGATTCCCACATACTAGAGTCCATAAACCGTCAATGCTGCAGTGCTAAACTGATTTGTAGGACCAAAACCAGCAACACTTAATCACAGACTACCTAGATGATGTGGTTCGGCGAGAAAAAACTCGCGTTTTTTACGTCGTTGGGCCGAGTTCCCCCAATATCTGGTGTGCCTCGCCAACCCAAATTTCAAGGAACCGGCGCCTAAGCCTAGTTTCGCGCGTTGCTGATTCTATCACAAATGGGCTGCCCTTTTTAGCCATTACTTTTGGCCGCGCGGTTCACTATTTGAGAAGAAGAGGATTGCGGGTGGCCGGACCGCTCGGCTTCGCTGGACCAGACCGCTCGGCTTTGCTTCGCGACGCCTCGCGGCTAACGGTAGGGGGTGATGAAGGGCCAGTGTTGGCGTGGTAGCCCTTCTTTTTCGGGGTTTTGTTCGACATAGCGTATCGCACGATTGACGTCTGTGGGCGTATCGAGAAACACGACCCATTCGCCGCGGGCGAAGGCTTTGGCGTGGCCCTCGAACGGATGAATCTCGCGTTCGCAAAGCTCCTTGGTGGCCGCACCTTTGAGTTGAATCACCAATTTGCGAGGATCGAGAGAGTGACAAGCGGTGACCAAATGCACATGATCACGCAATACGGCACAGACGTAAATTACCAGATTGGATTTCCGCGCGTACGCGGCGAATCCCGCCGCCACGGCTTCGATTTGGGGCATCGTGAATTGTACGGCAGTGCGTTTCAGAGCGGTCTTGGCGGCGAGACGTTGTCGATAGTCGTGGGACCGATGCGCGACCGAGCGGGTTTCGGTGGTTTTGGTTGCCGGTCCGTAGCGAAAGAGTTCCCAGGAACCGACGAACGTGGACCACGACCCGCGGGGATCATTGGGAAGCCAAAAGCCGTAGGCACCGAAGATGATATGATTGGCGATCATGAGATTCATCTCGTTGTTAGCCGCGAGGCGTCGCGGAGCGAAGCCGAGCGGGTGTTTTATGTGACGTGCGGGGAGAGCGCTCCACTGCGCTGCGCTTCGTGTTGCGGCTAACGGAGCGCCCCGCGTTGCTTCGCAACACGTCGCGGCTAACGCAATTTAATTGAGTTGTTTTTGAAAGTCAAAATTAATGATCGTTCCGTTGGAATATCGAGGGGTGTTCGCCGAGCCGTGGTCGCTCTCCAAACTGTGGCGGGTGCTGCACATCTTTGGGCCGGCGGCGATTGTGGCTTCGGTCGCGATTGGTGCGGGGGAGACCATTGTCGTCGTCCGCGCGGGGGCATGGGCGGGATATGGGTTGCTGTGGCTGGTGCTGTTGAGCGTGTTAGTGAAGGGGATTTTTGTTACGTATTTGTTGGGCCGATATACGGCCGTGAGTGGGGAGCCGATTAGCGCGCGACTGGTGCGTGTGCCGGGGCCGCGTGGGTGGCTGCTCATTACGCTTGTGTTTCTCGAAATGGCTGCGGCGGGGCCATTGTGGGCGGCCGTGGCGCGGCCTTGTGGCGATCTTTTGTATTACTTGCTGTTTCAAGGGCAACAGTCAGCCTCACCGGAGAGCAAACTTTTTATTGCCCGCTCGATTACGATGGCATTTATCGTCGCGGCTTTGGGTTTCAGCATGGTGATTCACTACGACAAACTCGAAAAGCAGCAGGTTATTATTTGCTGTTTGTTGGTCGTGGGGACCATCATCGGCACGATTTTGGTGAGGCCCGACTTGTGGGCGGCCCTCAAGGGGAGTCTTTCCTTGGGTCGAGTGCCAGAATTTCCGCCCTGGGCGCCGGAGAGTGTGCGCACGCAGCCGGCGCTGACTTTGGCGACAACATTTGGTTACGTGGGTGGGAGCGTGCTGGGTTATATCGTGTATGCCAACTGGATTTCGCTGCATGGTTGGGGGCTGACGAGCCATCCGCAAATCGAGGAGATTCGACAGCAGGCGGCGCAAGGATCTCCCGCCGACTATTTGCCAACCGAGCCGACGCTGGCGAACCGCGTTTTGCGCTCGCTCGCCCCCTTGAAATGGGATGTCGGCTGCGGGGCGGTGGTGCTATGGGTGGTGAGCGCGTCGTTCATGATGGCCGGGGCCGCGGTGTTGTATCCGCTCTCCGCGAGCGGCGAACTCCCGGCGTCGTTTAGCGACTGGAGTTTGCTGACCGATCAAGCGTATGTGTGGAGCAACATTCACCCGGTGCTCGTATGGGTGTATTACATTTGCGTGCTGTTGGCGTTGTGGGGTACGCTCCAGGCGTTTCCTGAAATCTATTCCCGCGTGATCCACGATTTTGCTCAAGCGATTTGGCCGGAAAAGAAATGGTCGCATCGACGGATTCACCTGGGGGTGCTCGCTTATGTGCTGGTGGCTTCGTCGCTGGTGGTGTGGAGTGATTTGAAGTTCGACACGCTCACGCATATCGTGGCGTTTCTGACGACGAATCTCGGCGTGGCGCTGGCGATGTGCGCGGCCTTGTATTTGAATTTTCAATTGCCGTCGGGCTATCGCACGCGGTGGTGGATGCTGGTGGGAGGAGTGTTGTCGGCGGTGATTTTGCTCGTTGTCGCGGCGGTGAGTGGGATGGGGTTGTGGGGGGAGGTTTGGGGACTATTTGAGTGACAGCGATGCCTCGCGCCGCCCGCTGAAGCGGACTCGCCGGTCCCTGTGCGCGGGGAATTGAATTGCTAAAATGGCGCACCTCGTTGAAGCTGGTCCCCGCCGTTTGCAATTCTGGAATCATTTATGCCGCGTAAAACGCTGAATGTGGCCCTGATTGGTTACAAGTTCATGGGCAAGGCCCACAGCCAGGCCTGGAGTACCGTGGGTCGCTTTTTTGACCTCGATCTCGAGCCGGTTTTGAAAGTTGTCTGTGGCCGGGATGCTGCGGCGGTGGCGGACTTTGCCGAGCGTTGGGGTTGGGAAAATTCGGCGACCGATTGGCAGAAGGTCGTCAAACAAGGCGACGTGGATGTGGTCGACATTTCCGCGCCGGGCAACGTCCATGCCGAGATCGGCATTGCGGCGGCGGAGGCGGGAAAGCATGTGTTCTGCGAAAAGCCGCTGACGTTCACGCTCGCCGACGGCAAGCGGATGTTGGCTGCCGTGCGCAAGGCGGGGGTCAAGCACATGGTCAATTTCAATTATCGGCTCTGCCCGGCAGTGTCGCTGGCCAAGCAGATCATTGACTCGGGAGGTATCGGCGAAATTCGCCATGCGCGGTTCACCTATCTGCAAGATTGGCTGGTCGATCCTGAGTTCCCCATGAATTGGCGGATGAGAAAAGAAGCGGCTGGCTCGGGTGCCCACGGCGATTTGGGTGCCCATTCGATTGATTTGGCGAGATTTCTGGTCGGCGAAATTGGCGAGGTCGTCGGCATGAAGAAGACTTTTATCACGGAGCGCCCGGCTGAGGGGACTTCCTCGGGATTGACGGCCACGGCGGGCGAAGGTGTTGAGCGTGTGACCGTCGACGATGCTTCCGTGTTTTTGGCCAAGTTCCAGGACGGTGCGTTGGGCACATTTGAGGCCACACGCTTGGCACCGGGACGAAAGAACTACAATCGTTTTGAAATCAATGGCAGCACGGGATCAATCGCGTGGTGCTTTGAAGATTTGAATATGTTGGAATACTATTCGACGAAGGATCCCGCGGAAGCGCGCGGGTTTCGGCGGATTATCGCCACGGAGGGTGTGCATCCGTTCGTAGGTAGCTGGTGGCCGCCAGGGCACATGCTGGGTTACGAGCATGGGTTTACGCACGCGGTTTATCAACTGACGCAGGCCATCGCTCACAATAAGCCGTGCGTCCCCGATTTCCGCGACGGCACGCAATGCGTGGCGGTGTTGGATGCCGTGGACCGCTCGATTGATGCGGGGAGTTGGACTTCCGTGGAGATTATTGAGTAGACTAGAGTGGAATCAAGAGTGCGGTCCTTTCCGCACCAAACCTCGAAATTCTCTAGGAATATAAGAATGTTGCGAGTCGAAGTTGAGCGCGAAGAGGACGGACGCTGGATTGCTGAGGTCATGGATCTTCCTGGAGTGCAGGCTTATGGCCCCACTCGTGAAGAAGCTGTCGAGCGTGCCCAGGCGTTATCTCTGCGAGTTATGGCAGATCGACTGGAACACGGAGAAAGTGTGCCGGAGATGGGCGACGTGTTTGCCGTGCAGCCATGAGCCGTTGGCCAGCGACCAAAGCGAGGCGTGTCCTGGATGCATTGCTGCGGATCGGGTGGTCGATCAAGCGTCAAACCGGTTCTCATCGAGTTCTCGAACGTCCCGACGACAAGGATTATGTATTCGCTTTTCATGACCGCGAAGAAATTGGTCCTCGAATGATGGCAAGGATTGCTCGACACACAGGTCTGCAACCTGAAGACTTGTAACTCTCTTGGCTAGCAGTATCATTGGTAGCCTGGTAAGAAAACTCGACTAAACTCTTATCGCCTCTTACGAATAATGGCGGGGCAGGCAGACTCATTATGAAGCACGTCAAAGCCGGCATCATTGGCACGGGATTTATTGGCCCCGCTCACGTCGAGGCGATTCGTCGCTTGGGTTACGTCGAAGTGGCCGCTGTTGCCGAGCGCGGGCAGGACTTGGCGGAGCGTAAGGCGGCCGAGCTTTCGATTCCCAAGGCCTACGGCGATTACCATCAACTGTTGGCCGATCCGGCGATTCAAGTGGTGCATAATTGCACGCCGAACCATTTGCACTTTGAAGTGAACCGCGACATTCTCGCGGCGGGGAAGCATGTGGTTTCGGAAAAGCCGCTGGCCATGGATTCCCAGGAATCCCGTGAGTTGGTCCGACTGGCTGAAGCTTCGGGCGTGGTCCATGCCATCGACTTCAACTATCGCTACATGCCGCTCGTGCAGCAGGCACGCTTGATGTGCCAAGCAACCGACGACGTGGGCCGGGTTTTGGCGGTGCATGGTTCTTATCTGCAAGATTGGTTGCACAAAGACACCGATTGGAATTGGCGGCTTGTGCCGGAGATGAGCGGCGCATCGCGGGCCGTCGCCGACATCGGTTCGCATTGGTGCGATCTCATTCAGTTCATCACGGGTCTGAAAATCGTGTGCGTGATGGCCGACTTGGTGACGATTCATCCGGTGCGCAAGCGTCCACGGGTGGAAGTTGAAACCTATGCCGGCAAGGTGCTCAAGCCGGAAGAGATGGAAGACGTGCCGATCAAGACCGAGGATTACGCATCGATTCTGCTGGAGTTTGATTCGGGGATGCACGGGGTGTTGACGGTGAATCAATGCGCGGCGGGGCGGAAGAACCGGCTGTATTTTGAGATCGATGGCAGCAATTGTGCGCTCGCCTGGAACCAAGAAAAGCCGAATGAATTGTGGGTGGGCCGTCGTGACGGGCCGAACCAAACGATTATGAAAGACCCGAGCTTGCTGTATGCCGCGGCGCGCGAATACGCGCACTATCCGGGCGGGCATAATGAAGCTTATCCGGACGGGCCGAAGAATCTGTTCCGCAATGTGTATGGTTTTATTATCGGCGAACGGACGGGGGGCGATTTTGCCACGTTCGTTGATGGGCATAATGAGATTGCGATTTGCGATGCGGTGCTCAAGAGTAGTCACGAAAAGCAGTGGGTGACGGTGGAATATTGACGCTAAGCCGCAAGCGGCAGTTGGTGGCTTAGCGGAGGATGAGATTGGCAAGCTTGCGACCGGTTGTGCTCAGCGGTAATTGTGTTAACTCACTTGGTGGAATCCAGCGCAATTTGCTTTTCGTGGTTAGTCTGCCCGACTTGAATTTGGCGGCGTAGCAATCGAGTGTGATGCGATAGCGCGTGACGCCGTGTTTGATGGTGGTGAGCAGATTGCCGGGCTCGATGGTGATACCCGTTTGTTCGCGGACTTTGGCGATGAGTTCCTCGCGGACGAAGAGCGGGCCTTCGCTCGTGATTTCAAAGCGAGGGAAGTCCCACAGACCGGCCCAGCGTTCGTTGGGGCCGCACTGGCGAATGAGAACTTGCCGATTCTTCTTGACGATGACCGCCGCCTCACGCAGGTCGGTGAACTTCTGTTTCGTGGCTGCTTTGGGAATTTTAGTCTGCAAGCCCGCTTGAAATGCTTCGCAGTGTTGAGTGACGGGGCAATCGTCGCAGCGTGGGTTGACCGGTGTGCAGACGAGCGAACCGAGTTCCATGAGCGCTTGGTTGAATTCGGCGACGTTGGTGCGAGGCAGGATTTCCTCGGCAGTACACCATAAGAGTTTTTGTCCCGCTGACTTCGTGGGATCGCCGGGATAGGCCAACAATCGGGCGAGTAGGCGAATGGTGTTGGCTTCGAGAATCGGTGCCCGCTGGTTGTACGCGATGGAAGCAATCGCCCCGGCGGTGTAGCGGCCGATGCCGGGCAAAGTTTGTAAGGTTCTCACGTCGCGGGGAAAATTGCCGCCATGCACGGCGACGACTTGGTTGGCGGCGGCGTGCAGACCGCGTGCGCGGCGGTAGTAGCCAAGGCCTTCCCAGAGTCGCAAGACTTGTGATTCGTCGGCTGCCGCAAGTTTTTCGACGTTGGGAAATTGTTTGAGAAATCGCTCAAAAAACGGTTTGACAGCGGCGACTGTGGTTTGTTGGAGCATCACCTCGCTGACCCACACGCGATAGGGGTCTTGTGATTTACGCCAAGGGAGATCGCGTTTGTGATGGGCGTACCAGGCGAGTAAGCGACGGCGGAAGGATTGTTTCCACTTGGAATCGAGGGCGGGGGAGGTAGTGCAATCCGTTGCCATAATTCCTCGAAGATGTTTCACGCAGAGGCGCGGAGGTCGCGGAGGTACGACTAATTAGTTCTCTGCGCTCCCTGCGCCTCTGCGTGAGATATTCTTGATTGAATCTGTACCAACGGCTTTTGATTCGAGGCACAACTGCCGCAGGTGCCGCAACTGCCGGTGCGTTTTTGCATAATGCGCTGCCACGCGGCGCGCCCCAGGTAGGCGGCGGCGAGGGCGACGATGGTGAGTGCGAGAATGTCTTGCATGTTATAGCCAAAAGCGGCTCGTGACTTGGTAAGTGACGAACGCTCCCACATAGGCGAGCAATGTCATGTAGCTAAAGGCGAACACCGGCCAGCGCCAGCTATTTGTTTCGCGCTTGATGACTGCGAGGGTTGCCGCGCATTGGGCACAGAGCGCGAAGAACACCATCAGCGACAATGCCACCGGTAGATTGTACACCGGTTTGCCCGTGTCGTCCCAGCGGGCGGCTTGGAGGCGGCTTTGCAGGCGAGTTTGGTCGGATTCTTCGCCCACGTCGAGATCGCCGCCCAGGTTGTAAATTACGCCGAGGACGCCCATCACCACCTCGCGCGCCGGGAAGGAGGCGATGGCCGCACTACCGATCCGCCAATCCCAACCGAGTGGCCGCACGACGGGTTCGATGAATTTGCCCGCACGGCCCAGGAAACTGTACTGCTGGTGGAGGCTGGCGGTGAGGTGGTCGAGGTTCTCAGTTTCGTTGAACTCGGCGAGTGCCTGCTCAGCGGCGGCACGAGCATCTGTGTCGGGAACGGCGGCTTCAACATGTTTGGACAAAGCAGATTGCTCGGCGGTAATCGCGGCGGCGACTTGGGCCTCGGACCGTGGATAGTAAGCCAGTGCCCACACAATAATCGTGATTGCGAAAATCAGGGTGCCTGCGACGTAAAGAAAATCCCAGCCCCGTTCGATCATGCGGAAGAACACATTACGGAGCGAGGGCATTTTGTAACTGGGTAGCTCCAACACAAACGGCGGAGTTTCGCCGCGGAGCAGGGTGCTCTTGAGCAGCCAAGCCACGACGACGGCCGCAATGATGCCCACTCCGTACATGGCGACCATCGTGAGGCCTTGCAAGCCGACGATACCGCCCAGATAGTGCTGCGCGGGGACGAAGGCGCTAATGAGAATGATGTAGACCGGCAGGCGGGCAGAGCAACTCATCAAGGGGGCGATGAGAATCGTGGCCAAACGGTCGCGACGGTTTTCGATCACGCGGGTTGCCATAATCCCCGGCACGGCACAGGCGAAGGACGAGAGGAGCGGAATGAACGAACGGCCACTCAAGCCCACACCAGCCATCAAGCGGTCCATGAGATAAGCGGCCCGGGCCATGTAGCCGCAATCTTCGAGCACGGCGATGAAGGCGAACAGGATCAGTATTTGCGGCAGAAAAATTACGACCGCCCCCACGCCGCCGATGATGCCGTCGACCACAAGCGATTGCAAAGCTCCCTCGGGAATCAAGCCGCTCGCCAAATCCGCTAGCCAGCTTACGCCTGAATCCACCAAGGCCATGGCTGGTTCAGCAAAGCGAAAGATCGACGAAAACAGCAGCGACATCACGGCGATCAATACCAGCGTGCCCCACACCTTGTGCGTCAGCACGGCATCAATGCGGTCGCTGGCCGTAAGGTGTTTGCGATCAGGGACGTGCATGACGCCGTCCAAGATTTTGCCGACCCATTCGTAGCGGGCCATCGCCTCGACAGCAGGGACGGGGTAACCGGCTTCGGCAAGGGAACCGCGAATCGCCTGCAATTCGACATGTTCGTTGGCTTGTTCGCTGGGCAAGAGTTGCTGTTCGAGATAACCGTTGCCATCGAGAATCAGACGCTCGACCAGGTAGCGGGGTAGGGGATCGCTGCGGTTCGCGTTGAGATGCTCAGAGAGTCTGTTAATGTGTTCTTGAAAGACCGAGGGGAACGGATCAGTTGGTTTGTGTTCACTGTGTTCCGCAACAGCGATGAGTGCCAGCTTGAGTTCTTCGAGACCCTGGCCCCGGCTGGCTTGAATAGGAATCACCGGCACGCCAAGTCGTTGGCTTAAGTCAGCGACGTTAATTTCGATTCCCCGCTCAGCGGCGACGTCGACCATGTTCAGGGCAACGACGGTCGGCAATCCGCAGGATAGCACCTGGCTCACGAGATAAAGATTTCGCTGCAGGTTGGCCGCGTCGACAATCGAGAGGATGATGTCGGGGAGAGCTTCACCCTCACGTCGGCCCAAGAGCACATCGACCGCCACCATCTCATCGGGTGAACGCGGCGCGAGGCTGTAAGTTCCGGGCAGGTCGATGACTTCAAACTGCTGGGTATCGTGGCGGAAGTGGCCGACTTTTTTTTCGACGGTCACGCCGGGGTAATTACCGACCCGTTGTTGCACACCGGCGAGCGCGTTGAAGAGCGTGGACTTGCCCGTGTTGGGATTGCCGATCAGAGCGACGCGGATCGTCGAGCGCGAAGTTGTGGTCGACATTCAGGATGCTTCCACCTCGATTTGCTCGGCTTCGGTCCGCCTCATGCAGAGTCGATAACCGCGGAGCTCATATTCCAAAGGATCACCCAAGGGGGCGGAACCGATCAATCGCACGACGACTCCCGGCGTGACCCCCATTTCCATCAACCGTTGAGCGATCTCGCCGCTCTTGGAAAGTTGAACAACTTTGGCCGATTGACCGAGACTGAGCTGCGCGAGCGAGTTCATGCCGATTGCCTCACGGCTGGGGCTGAGTGCCCGGTGGCGGGGAGGGGCGAGACCAAAATTCTTAATAGCTCATCGCAACGGACGCAAAGCTTGGCCCCCTCGATCCGCAGAATGCAGGTAGTGCCTGGGCGAATCATTTCCAGGCGTGTGCCTAAACGCAGGCCGATCTCGGCAAGATGTCGGACAAGCTCCGCACTGCCCATGACGGATTGAACCTCCGCCAAATCGCCAGCTCGCAGCAGGGATAATGGATGTAGGTCGATCATAAGGGTAGACCGTCGAGCAGGAGTTGAGACTGTGTATCAGTATCTTCGCGATTTTAGCGTAGTTACTAGCTCACTTCAACCAATATCGGCAAAACAATTGAGAAAGTTACTGCTCTTTCACGGCAGCAACGAGTTGAATCAGGGCTTCCTTGCCGTCGCCGAAGAGCATTAGGCAGTTGTCCTGGGCAAAGAGCGGGTTGGGAATCCCCGCGAAGCCAGGGCTCAGGCTGCGCTTCACCACGACGACCGTACGGGCTTCGCCGACATTGAGAATCGGCATCCCGGCGATGGGGCTGGTGGGGTCGGTGTTGGCGAGCGGGTTGACCACGTCGTTGGCACCGATGACGATGGCCACGTCGCATTGGGCGAAGGTCGGGTTGATCTCGTCCATTTCCTTGAGTTGATCGTAGGGTACGTCGGCTTCGGCGAGCAGCACGTTCATGTGCCCCGGCATCCGGCCAGCCACGGGGTGAATTGCGTACTCGACAACCGTACCTTTGGCTTCAAGCAACGAGGCGAGTTCGCGCACGGTATGCTGCGCTTGGGCAACCGCCAGACCGTAGCCAGGAACCACGACGACCCGCTGCGCGCTGTCGAGAATCATGGCCACGTCTTCCGGCGTGGCGCTTTTTATCTTGCCGCCGTACACGTCATCGGCGTTGGCGACGGTGCTGGTTTCCATGCGACCGAAGAGCACGTTGGTAAACGAGCGGTTCATGGCCTTGCACATGATGATCGACAGGATCAGCCCGGACGCGCCGTCGAGTGCCCCGGCGATAATCAGGAGATAATTGTCGAGGACGAAGCCCATCATGCTGGCGGACAGACCGGCATACGAATTGAGGAGCGAAATCACGGTGGGCATGTCGGCCCCGCCGATGGGGATCACTAGCGAAAGCCCAAATGCGAGGCCCAAGATAATCAGCAACAGGAACGCAAACCAATGGGTGGGTGCCGCGATCAACCAACAACCCATCAAGAAGGCACCCGCCAAGAGCGAAAAATTGATGATGTTGTGGTGGGGTAAGCCTTTGATGGAACTGGGGATCACTTCCTGTAATTTGCCGAAGGCAATGAGACTGCCGGTGAAGGTAAGGGTGCCGAGCAAGACTTCAATTGCGAGCACGGCCATCGTGAAACTATCGATTGACCACGTTTCATAATAATGCGCGATGCCGACGAGCGCTGCGGCGAGTGCCCCAAAGGCATGTGACAAGGCCGTGCGTTGCGGAACGGCGGTCATGGGCATCCAAATGGCCATGGGAGCACCAATCGCCGTCCCCAGTACCATACCGACTATGACCCAGGTGTACGACACCACGTCGTACATCAGCAGTGTGCCGATGATGGCCAGTGCCATGCCCACTTCACCCGCCCGTACGCCCCGACGCGAGGTCTTGGGATGGCTGAGCCATTTGAGCGACAGGATGAACAGCGCGGCGGCAACTAGGTAGGAACCCCAGACCAAAATGCTGTCCTTGGCAGGGTGGTGTCCCACTTGGGCCAGCGTTTCGGCAACTTCGTTGACCACCTCGGTCGTGCCGGCGGCTTGGGCGAACAGGGTCAAGTTCTCGAGCAGATTAGTCACGCTTGCGGCCCTCCCCCCGGAACATCTTCAACATGCGGTCGGTAATCCAGAAACCACCGACGATGTTGGTTGTGGCGGCGATCACCGCGATGGTTCCCAGAAACGTGCCGAACGAAGTGCGGCCCTCGGCCGTGATTTGGATCGCCGCGATCACGCAGATCGCCGAGATGGCGTTCGTGAGCGACATCAAGGGGGTGTGTAGCAGCGGCGACACGCGGCGGATGACTTCGAGCCCCAAGAACGTGGAAAGCAGGAAGACAAACAGTTTTGGTTCGAGATTTATCATGGCTATGTTGTCATTTGTCCGTTGTCAGTAGTCACTAGCCGCGACACAACGTGTCGCAGGGGAGTTAGTTATCAGCCAAGTGATCGATAGGGGGAGAACTCGGTGGCAATAAGAGTGGGCCGAGGTTGAGCATGTCGCGCAAGCGTTGGTTTTGTACTTGGCCATCCTTGGCGGCTAGTGTGTCGTGAATAATTTCGTCTTTCAGGTCGATTTCGAGTGCGCCATTTTTCGTGAGATGCAGCAGGAATGTTACCAAGTTCTTCGCGTACATTTGGCTGGCATGTTGCGGCACTTCGGCGGGTAGATTGGTCGGGCCGAGAATCGTGACGCCGTTTACCACCACGGTTTGATCCGCTTGGGTCAACTCGCAATTTCCGCCTCGCTCCGCTGCTAGATCGACAATCACCGAGCCAGGCCGCATCCGGTGGACCGCGTCGGCGGTTAGCAGCAATGGGGAGGGCTTGCCGGGAATCGCCGCCGTGCTGATGCAGACGTCGCAGTCGGCTGCCACGATGGCGAGCCGTTCTTGTTGCAAGCGAACTTGCTCTGCGCTGAGCTCCTTGGCGTAGCCCCCCTTGTCTTCGGCGGTGGCCGTGTCGAGTTGCAGGTCGACAAACTTCGCACCCAAGGATTCGATTTGTTCCTTCACGGCGGGCCGTACGTCGTAGGCTTGCACGATCGCGCCTAAACGCCGCGAGGTGGCGATCGCTTGCAGTCCCGCCACGCCGGCCCCCAGCACCAAAACCTTGGATGCCTTGAGCGTGCCGGCGGCGGTCATGAGCATCGGAAATAATTTCGGCAAATAATCGGCGGCCCGTAGCACGGCTTTGTAACCGGCGATGGTGGCCATCGACGAGAGCACATCCATGCTTTGGGCGCGCGTGATGCGGGGGATCAATTCCATCGCAAACACAATCGCAGCGCGGTCCGCCAGCTCTTTAATCGCTTGGGGATTGCCGAGGGGATCGCACGTGCCGATTAGCACGAGTCCCTTGCGTAAGAGGTCGAGATCGGCGCGGCCCGCATCCGGATTGGTCCCCAACGTGCGGACTTGCAGGACGACGTCGGCTTGAGCGAAGGCGGCCGCGCGATCTGCGACGATCTCCGCCCCCTTCTTTTGATAATCGGCATCGGTGAAGCCCGCGGACGTGCCGGCACCGGCCTCCACCAGCACTTGCCAGCCCGCTTTGGTGAGGGAAGGGAGAATGTCGGGTACCAATGCCACACGGCGTTCACCCGGAAAGGTTTCACGAACAACGGCAACTTTCATGACAACTCAGGGAGCGGATTCAGGGAGTCAAGGTTAGGACGAAGTGTGCTTGCCGGCAGAAAAGTTGCCAGATTATTATTAAGACGGATTGGGGCCGATTGTGGCACAATTTTCCCCAGGTTCAATAGTAACACGCGGGAAGAAGGCTCGCATTGGTCGTGAAAAAGCAGAGAAATTACTGTGTCGGCTCTGAAACTTGCGTTTCCGCGGAAATGTTGTCGTCAGCCAGTGGAAACGAAAAGTGCGCGATCACAAGCGGGTAGGCTGTGACTTCAAGGGCGGGCATCTGTTCTTGAGGATTCGTCATGATGCTGCCGACGATGCCGATTCGCTCGCCTTCGCGATGTTCTGCGTTGCCAACAAGCACGGGAATTTCGGGAGCCACCGGCTCAGTGCTCAGCGACACAAAAGCAATTGTGCCAATGGCCGTTGTTTCCAATCGCTCGACGCGGCCAGTGAGCACAATGCCCGACGAAGGACGCTCGGCGTATTGCCACCAACGCAGAGCAATCTGCGGCAAGTCACGCTGCACGACTTCATCGCGGAGCGTTCTATCAAAAAGTTGTTTGGCGAGCAGAGTCTTGGTGGCTTCTTCGGGAGTATGGCCAGGCCAGTTGAGATACGAACTTCTGTCGGCCAGCCGGGCGAGGGCCATGTAGGCTTGGCCCTTCCGTGCGACGGATTCTTTGGATTTGAGATCGCCCGTGCCGAGTTGAGTGACGACGGGTTCGGCGACGGCGAGCAACTCGTTGAATTCACTGGCGTTCACGGGCGCGAAGATCGGCCCGCGATAGACGGGCTCTTCCGCCGAAGCGGGAGCAACCGCCGGATCGTCGCGTAGTAGCGGTTCGGCTGAAGCGATCTCAGTCTCTGCATCGTCGCTAAGGGGGCCGGTAACTGCCTCCCGCGAAGTTGTCGTCGAGGGTTGTTCGGCGAGCTCTTCGAAGGACGGTTTCTCGAACGCAGCGGGGAGCAGAAACGACGGCACGTACTGGGCCAAGTGCAGCACGTCTCCCGAGGGACCGCGAAGCCAGAGCAGGGCATACAATCCGAGCGGAATGCCGACGACGCCCAAGCTCGCACTGGCCAGGGTCCGCAGTGGATTGCGCTTGCGCTTGTTACGCGGAGCGGAATCGGTTTGGACATTGAACGCTATGGCGGGCTCTGGTTCCTCCGCGTCGTGGTCGGTGTAGGAATCGATCACCGGCTCATCGTCGGCAGAATATTCTTCGGGAGCATAGGCATCTTCGGGCGACCAGTCATCACGCTGTGGCGCTGACTTGGCTGTCGTTTGAGGAAAAAGATCGTCATCAGAAACCGCGTAATCCTCTGGCTCGGGAGTGGGTTCTGTTTTGGCTGCTGGTGCTTTCGTCGTCAGATTGCGAAACTCAAACTGTGGCAGCGTAGTTTCCTCTTCTTGCGGCAGGTCATCGACATCCGCCGCAATCGCCCGCTTCAGACGTGCTTCCCAATCCGACAGTGTTTTCTGAGTTGAAGGGGTCGCACTCACAGGCAAAGTCTCCGACTCAGACCCCTCGATCGACTCCTCCCCATCGCTTGCGGTTTCGCGAGCGAAAGTTGTGGGGGCGTACTGATCTTCCACGGTCGGAGCAAAAGTCTCCGTTTCCACTTCAACCGGCGGCAACAACTCCGCTTCGGGAATCGAAAACTGCACCGTCTCCATCAGCAAGAATTCTTCTTGGCAACGTGGGCAGCGCGCGCGGTCGCTGAGCGTGGCTTGCTCAGGCAACGCAAGTTGGGTGGTGCAGCTCGGGCAAGTGGCGAGTTTTGCCATAAAGGAGTTCCGACGTTTCAGCGGAGGCAGATCGTTACACTTGATTTTACTGCATCCGCGCCGTTGCATCATCATCAGCCCGCCGCTTCGTGGCCGGCAAATCGAGATCAGGCTGCCAGCGGGCCGACAACTTGGCGGATTGTAGCGATTGCGTGGCACAAACGGCTGCTAGCTCAGCAGGACTTGCAAGATGCCGCGACAGAAATCGGGCAGATCGTCCGGCTTACGGCTGGAGACAAAATGGCGGTCGATAACCACGGATTTGTCTTCCCAGATCGCGCCGGCATTAACCAAGTCGTCTTTGATGCCGGGCGAACCCGTCACGCGCACGTCGCGATACACGCCCGCCGAGATGGGAATCCAACCACCATGGCAAACCGCGGCGATCAGTTTTTCTGATTCGTGAAACGCGCGCACAAGGTCGAGCACCTGGGGGTCGCGGCGGAGCTTGTCGGGCATGAATCCGCCGGGGACAATTAGACCAGCGAAGTCGTTGGCCTTCACGTCAGCAATCGCCGCGTCGGATTTGCAGGGGTAGCCATTCTTGCCCGCGTAAGTCACATCGGCTTCCTGTCCTGCCAAAACGACTTCCGCTCCCGCTTCGATCATGCGGAGCTTGGGATACCAGACTTCGAGGTCTTCGTAGATGTCGCCGACGAACATCAGCAGGCGTTGGCCCGCGAGGGGTTGATCCATGATTTTTCTTTTCCGGTGTTATTTGCCTATGAATCTGGTCATGAGATTGGGCAAGTCCGCGTGAAACTGCATGGGCTGCTGCGTGGCCGGATGTGTGAAACCTAACGAAGTGGCATGGAGCGCCAGCCGGCTCTTGGGCCAACGCTCGTGCTTGGCGAGCTTGCGATTGTAGCGGGGATCGCCGAGTACGGGATGGCCGTGGTCCGCGAAGTGGACACGAATCTGATTGCGTCGCCCGGTTTCGAGCCGCACCTCTACGACGGTCGTGTCCGCCAATTCCTTGCGCGTTTGATAGTGAGTGATCGCGAGTTCCCCTTCTCCCGGTACGCGGGTGGAAAATTGATCCAGATTATCGCCCGTCACCAAATAAGAACGGAACGTCCCCTCGGCAGGTTGCAAATGCCCCGCCACAATGCCGACATACACCCGCTCGGGCTTGCGCTGTTTGAACTGTTCCTGCAACTCGGCAAGAATCTTGGGTGTCTTGGCGAACACCAACAGCCCGCTCACTCCGCGGTCGAGTCGGTGGACGACAAATGCCTTGCGTTTGTGCCCCGTGCGTTTCAGATAAAGCGTGAGCCGATTTTCGAGCGTGTTGCGTTCGCCATGATCGGTCGCCACGGTCAGCACGTTCGCGCTTTTGTTGACCACGAGCAAGTGTTCGTCTTCAAACACGACCTGGAAAGTGCGGTCGGTCCATTTCCTTTTCTTTTCGGGATAACCCTGCAGCGGATCGTACCGCACCTCGACTTGGTCCCCAACTCGCACGAGCTTGCCACTCTCGTCGCAAGGCCGACCATTGATCGCAACGCAGCCATGATCAAACAACCCACGCATTTTGCTGTGCGAGAGCTGGGTCAGCGCTTGCACAACCGCACCGACGCGGCCGGTTTGGTCGGTGGTGACTTGGGCGGTGAGGGTGGTGAGCCGTTTGCTATTCATCCACCAGCACCGTTTCTGGCGTCGCTATGACAATCCCTTTAGGCTCGAATCGCTTAAAGTGCTTCGCATTAAGCGTCAAGATTGATGGTATCTTCCACGTGAGCATCGACGCCACGAGTCGCGCGTCGTGAACTTGCTTGCCCACGACGGAATAAGACTCAAGCAGCTTCTTCAAGTGAGAGTAATGGTTGCTATGCTCTCGCAAGACGGTGCAAATTGGCTCGATGCCAGTTTGAATCGAGCTCGCAGCAATTTCAACTGAAAGCCCCCAACCATTCTCAGTCATTGGGCGCGTCGCGACGTTCCAAAACTCAGCGATGTTTTGATTGGTTACAAAGAGCCTCTCGCGTCTCCGCGAAAGAATCTCAACCGCCTGGTTTATATTCACATGCTGCGCATCTTCTTTATTGACCAGACGAAGAAGTACACCAGTGTCTAGTAGGTAAGACATCAATCGTGATCGGAGTAAATATCGTCGCGGTCAAAATCAAGGGGTAGCGAAGGGGCACGGATTGTACCTTCCTCCATAACCTTGCGGAACTCTTGAACCGTAAGGTTTGGTCCCTGCGGCAAAACGTCCTCATCAGTCTCGTCACCAACGACATCAGAACGAGGAACAACCGTCACGTGGACCGGAGTCGAATTAGGGAGATTCAGCGGCACGCTTGGCCTCAGAATTCCGTTCTCGTAGGTAGCTTCGATGTGAATGACCATGCCTCAATTATACCTTAACCGAAGGGTTTAAGTCGAGAGACCAACACAGCTCGACAAGTTCTGCTATTTTTGATCCTTCCCAGATTGCAAGCCCTCAAATCCAATGTCTTTCAGCACACTCGCAAACACTAAAGGATGCAGCGCCTGTCGCCTACGCTTAAACAAGTTCTCTGGGTAAGACACAATATCGTGCCTAATGTAGGAGATTCTTTCGGGATCAATAGTCTTACCAATCTCAGAGTGGCGCTCTTTTA
>JAWXAV010000033.1:0-5815 GCA_034439695.1 Bythopirellula sp.
AATCGGCAGAGCGATGAAGGGCGTGACTGCACAAGACTGCCGAGGCTTCTTCCAAGCGGCAGGAATCAACGCTACAACAACATGAAAACCGCTCTAGTGCATACAGTGCATGCGTAGTAATGTGTGGAAGGACATTGGAAGCCATGTGTGTCGCCCATACTAGCGAAAAATCGCTTCACAAAGGTCTCCAGGAACTTCGCGATAGTGGAATAATCGACCGTCGCTTATTTGAGTGGGGAGACTCATTAAGGCAAGAGCGAAACATAGGGGCTCATGCGAGTGGTCAGCAAGTCAAAGCACAAGATGCACGCGACATTCTGGATTTCGCATCTGCGATTTGCGAGTATGTCTACGTTCTTACTGACAGATACGAAAACTATAAGAATCGCAAATCAGTTGAAAAGAAAGCCCCTTAAAATCAGTGTTCTTCACTGCGGCGGCACCATTAAAATATTGCGCTCGCGATCAGCAGCGTAAGACAAGCAAGCAAAGATATCTTCGCGTGTGAGGTCAGGAAAGTCACTGAGTATCTCCTCAACACTCATCCCACCAGCAAGATAATCGAGCACATCACCCACCGTCATCCTCATCCCGCGAATGCAAGGTTTGCCGCCCCGTTTGCCCGGTTCGATGGTGATGCTGCTGCGGTAGTCCATACCTTAAGGGTAGGTTGTCCCGAAGGCCGAGTCAATTTCAGCTTTCACCCGCCGCGAGTGGCGGGGCTAAATATTTAGTCACTCGCCTACATGTCATAATACAAACAAAACTCATACGGATGCGGACGCAATGCCAGCGCTTCGACTTCGTTCTTTTGCTTGTACGAAATCCAGGTGTTGATCACGTCCTGCGTGAACACATCGCCGCGGAGGAGGAATTCGTGGTCGCGCGACAACGCCGCAAGTGCTTCGCCTAGTGAGCCCGGCGTGCTGGAGACTTTGGCCAGTTCTTCCGGTTCGAGATCATAGATATCTTTGTCGAGCGGCTCCCCGGGATGGATTTTGTTCTGAATGCCGTCGACAACCGCCATCATCAGTGCCGAAAACGCGAGGTACGGATTCGAACTCGGGTCGGGACAGCGGAATTCGATCCGTTTCGCCTTGGGGCTGGGGCTGTACATCGGAATGCGACAGGCTGCCGAGCGATTGCGCTGCGAGTACGCCAGATTCACGGGGGCTTCGTAGCCAGGGACCAACCGCTTGTAGCTATTGGTGGTGGGATTCGTGAACGCCAAAATCGCGGGGGCGTGGGTGAGGATGCCACCGATGGCGTAAAGCGCTTCGTCGCTGAGTCCCGCATAGCCGCCGCCTGCAAACAAGGGTTGGCCACCCTTCCACAGCGAAATGTGCGTGTGCATCCCCGAACCATTATCGCCGTAGAGCGGTTTGGGCATGAACGTCACCGTTTTGCCATGCTTCGCCGCGACGTTCTTGATGATGTACTTGTACAAGCACATGTTGTCGGCCATCTGCACCAGATCATTATATTTGAGATCGATCTCCGACTGACCCGCCGTGGCGACCTCATGATGTTGCGCTTCGACGTCGAGACCGCAGTCGATCATGGTCATCATCATCTCATTGCGCAGATTCATGAGCTGATCAGCCGGTGGCACGGGGAAGTAACCTTCCTTGTGCCGGAGCTTGTAACCTAAGTTCGAGCCACGGCCCTGCGCTCGGTAATCGGTACCACGATTCCACTGGGCCTCATCGCTGTCGATGAAAAAGTAGCTGTGCTGCGGAGCTTGATCGAAGCGAATGTCGTCGAACACGAAGAACTCGGCCTCGGGACCAATGAAACAAGTGTCGGCAATGCCGGTGCTCTTCAGATAATTGACCGCCTTGCGGGCGACGTTCCGCGGATCGCGGGTATAATCCTCGCGGGTGATGGGGTCTTGAATGTTGCAGATCATGCAGAGCGTGGTGATCTCGGTGAACGGATCGATGAAGGCCGTCTCGGGTTGCGGGACGAGCAGCATGTCGCTCTCGTTGATCGCCTGCCAACCGCGAATGCTCGAACCGTCGAAACCCAGGCCATCTTCAAACACCTCTTCTTCGAGCTTCTCGACCGGAATGGTGAAGTGCTGCCACAGGCCGGGGAAATCCATGAACCGCAAGTCCACCGCGCGGACACCCCGCTCACGGCAAAGAGCCAACACATCTTGAGGCGTCATCATCACGGATAGTTCCTTTGAGAAGTGTCATTCCGAAAGGAGTCCCGCGACTTGAGGAATCTGGGTTCAATCCTCGCACGTTTTCCATACGTTGGAATAGTGCAGGCCAGATCCCTCGGTCTGCGAGCCTCTCTCGGGATGACAGCAATTTAGCGACCACAACAACACGACACGATACAAGAAAAAACCCCTTCTGGCCAGCGGCCAAAAGGGGCTTCATGTAAGCAATTTGCTTAGCGTCGATTACGAATGCCCATCAAGAACGCAGTGTCGCGAGAATCTCGCGGACCACCTTGTAGGGATCGGCATTCGACGCGGGACGGCGATCTTCCAGATAACCCTTCCAACCCCCCTGCACGGTGCCGATGGGGATGCGGATCGAAGAACCGCGGTCCGAGACGCCGTAGCTGAACTTGTGGATGGATTGGGTTTCGTGAAGACCGGTCAAGCGTTGGTCGTTGTCGGAACCGTAGGAAGCGATGTGCTCCTTGTGACGCTTGCTGAACTTTTCGCAGATCCCCTTGATCAATTCCTCGCCACCCTTGTCGCGAATCGGGGTGGTGGAGAAGTTGGTGTGCATGCCGCTGCCGTTCCAGTCGCCCTTGACCGGCTTGGGATGCAACTCGATCGTGAGGTTGTACTTTTCCGAGGTACGGAAGATCAGGAACCGGCTCAGCCACAGGTCGTCGCAAGCCTGCTTGGCACCTTTGCCAAACAGTTGGTATTCCCACTGACCCTTCATCACTTCGGCGTTGATACCCGTGACCGAGAGGCCGGCTTCGAGGCAAGCATCGAGATGATCTTCCACAAGATCACGACCAACGCAGTTCTTGATGCCGACCGAGCAGTAGTAGGGGCCTTGGGGACCAGGATAGCCATCGGTTGGAAAGCCCAACGGGCGGGCATCCTTCATGATAGTGTATTCTTGCTCAAAGCCGAGCCACAGATCGGGGTCGTCTTCAAACGTGCCACGGCCGTTCGTGGAGTGAACCGAACCGTCAGCGTTCAGGACTTCGCACATCACGAGCGAGGCATTCTTGCGCTGTGGATCTTTGACGATACGGACTGGCTTCAACAAGCAATCGGAACTGTGACCTTCGGCCTGTTGCGTGCTGCTACCATCGAACGACCAGCCGGGACAATTTTCGACCTTCTTGGGATCGCTGTCGACGATCTTGGTCTTGCTACGGATGTTGGGCTCGGGCTTGTAACCGTCCAACCAAATGTACTCTAACTTGTAACTCATCTTTCTGATGACTCCTCGATTGAATCGAAATTAACCTTGTGACTTGATTTGTCCCTACGGAAAATTGTTGTTGCCATTCCTTGATGACCTGAGCGGTCGCGGTAGGTCGGAAGACCAACCGACAACAATTTCCTAACTTTGTTTATCGCCTCGATATCGGGCAGAGAGATCCGCCAGACATCGTCAAATAGGAAGCGCCGCCTACGGCTCACAATTGCCTATTGTGAGCAAACCACCATCGTAGAAATATTGGCGTCCGACTGCTAGACGCTGGCCCTTTCCGTAGTATCAAAATTTTATCATGGTGCGGTTCCGAGCCGCGAATTCATGGCATGACAGTGCCGAAGCACGCTTCCAACGAGGGCACGACACCAACTACGCCCTGGATTGTTGGGAGAGACTGCATTTTCCCTAAACGATTGAATGGCCTATATTTAGTCCAATTCCCTCAGCTTATTAACGGCGGGTTGAGAATGTTCGTGCCCCAGCAGGTTGCTAGCGGCCATGACAGCTTATCCGCCAACCAGTCCCAAGCGTTACTGATGACCGATTCCTCATCCCCGCCGCCCCGCCGCAACCTGAAGTTCTTGCCCACTTCGGCAACCTTCAAACTGCTGGAACCCTTGGGTGTCGGCACGGTCGGCACGGTCTACCGCGCGGAAAGCCCCGACATCGCCGAACCAGTGGCCATTAAAGTCCTCCATCCCAACATCTCCCACGACGAGAACATCGTGGACCGCTTTCAGCGCGAAATCACGATCATGGAGCGGCTTAACCATCCGCACATCGTCCGCAACTACGGTGGCGGCATGATGGAGGGTCAATATTTCTATGCCATGCAGCTTTTGGATCGTGGCAATCTTAAAGAACGTATCAAAAAACAGGGCCCGCTCACCTGGCAACAGACCGCAGCTTACTCAGCGCAAATTGCCTCGGCCCTGCAACACGCCCACAACCACGGCATCATCCACCGTGATCTCAAAACCAGCAATTTGTTTTTTGACAAGGACGGCAAGCTGCTGTTGGGCGATTTCGGCATAGCCCGCGATACCCATGACGCCGACATCACCGACACGGGCGTTACGATGGGAACTTATGCCTACATGTCGCCCGAGCAAATTTGCGGCGACAAGGCGATCACCGGCAAGTCGGACCTCTATTCTTTGGGTTGCGTGATGTACGAGATGCTCACAGGCCGACCGCCATTCTCGGGAGCCAACTTCGCGCAAGTGTGGAGCCAACACCTTAACGACCAACCCAAGAGTTTGGGTGAGCAGGGGGTCGATTGCCCCGAGTGGCTCGAAAAGGTCATCATGCAACTGTTAGAGAAAGACCCTGAACGCCGGCCGTTCAACGCGCGAGCGGTGCAGGGGAATCTCAAGGATCATCTCATCGATGAGTACGGGCCCGACCTCTCGCAGTTCACGAAAAATTGACGCCGCTCGCGGCTTAGCGATCCACGACACGCGAGGACCGGCCTGCCGCTAAACCGCAAGCGATTGCGGCAAGAATCAGCGCAGTTCCTGGCTCCGGCACGGCAGTCATCGCACCAAGTGGCCCAGGTCCGTATTCGGCTTGCCACGCTGCTAAATCAGCGGCGCTAAACGGAGATGGCGAATCGCCACGCTGCCAGCGGAGAAAATCGCGGCCATCGACGTCGCCATCGCCATCAAAATCGCCGTCATTGGAAGCCCCGCCTACTGTGTTGTCGATAATCACGTCGTAGCTGTAGAAGGTGTTGAAACCATCCAGATAGAACTGGTGCACCTCACCGGAAGCGAGCGTTGCGTCGTACTCAATGGTTTCTTCAAATTCACCAAAGTCATTGAAGATATCAACGTATACGTGATAGTTCCCCGACTCATCATGGTCGCCAGCATAGTTGAAGTCAGGGTAACCCGTGACGATAAACGAGAACGAGCTGTCGTTGTTGATGGGAATGCCGAAGAGGGCGGAACCAAGTGATCCTTCCCAGGTGCCGCCGTCGTTATTCTCATCGGTGATGAACCCCGCGGAATTAAGAGAGGCGACCATCGTATCAGGAAAGGCGGCCCATGAACGGTTGCCGAGCACCATGACAGTGAGTAGGGAAATCGCTTGAAACTGTTGACGTAGCGACATAATGAAGCCTCCCGAAAAAATCTGCCTGCAATACCCCGTACAGTCAACCTAACCGCGTCGGGATGTCCGTGCAACAAGAATTGTCCGCATGCGCGATTAACCCGCTTCTTTCCCGGCCAAAATCGCCGACACGAGAATCGTGCGTACCATGGGCGTATCGAGTAAAACGCAGCTTAGCTCGCCAGGAGAACTGCAAAGTCGTTTTTTCCGAACCTCTTGAGTGGGAACATCGTAGTTGAAGGCTGCAGGGGGCTTCTTTTCTGTAGGAAGGAGCCTGG
>JAWXAV010000034.1:0-33030 GCA_034439695.1 Bythopirellula sp.
ATAAGCCTCCATCGCTCGATCCTCCTTGATCAGAACTAAAAATCAAGCTTGTAGCAAACCGCAAATAACAACGCTACAGCAACATCGAAAACGCTCTAGGAGATGTGCTTCGCTCAATTTTGCAGCGTTCCGAAATGCCGGCTAGCGAATAGAACCGCAAAACCGATAACAGGCAACACCCCGCAGCATCAACACCAGAGTCGACGGCTCGGGAACTACAAACAGATCGCCAATACGTGCCTTAACGACCAACGTCTCACCAGAGGTGTCAACAAGACGGATTTGCAGATTTCGAAGAAACTCAAAGTCATTGAGAATTGCTGTATCTGCGGGAATGCCAGCCGAAGCGAGCAAAGTGTGAAGCCCCCAGAATTCTAGCTTGAACTCGCCGGAAGCGACTTCTGGTAATCCTAGCGGATCAGTGGGGATTAACAGGCCATCCATCTCGATCTGATCTAATTGCGTGCTTGGACCGTCATTAACGATGACATTGTTGATAGCCGTCAGCATCAAGCTATCGGGCGCACCTGGCGTACTAAAGCTGACTCCACCGATCTGTAGTGACACTCCGTAGGTTTGGAAAACAACGGCATCCTGCTGTTCGAGTGGGTTATCGAGCGGTGGCAGGGAGAAGGGCTCGAATGTAATTTGTCCCGTTACCTTGCTGCCGTTCTCTACGTCCAAGTTGATAGCGACAGCAGGTGTTCGTGATATATTGAACACCTCCGCCTCGAACCTGAACGTCACAGGCGCGGCATAGGCCGGAAAATTCGCCAACACGGCCGTGCTGACGGCGCAGAGCGCGCTGAAAATTCGTGCTGCTTTAGAAATAGAGTATCTCACAGAAATTGCCTCCTCTTGTTTGTCCCACCTTCTTCATAAAAGGTGAAATCAGTGTGTCAACAAAGCTAGCTCCATTGTGCATGAAACCACTACTACACAAATCTTCATGGTGGGTGAGAACTGACAGCCAAGCGACCACCAGCATACTGGTCGGCGAACTGTCACATAAATGAGAAGGCCGATTGCGATGAATGTTGTTACGCGAAAATTGAATTTTGCTCGCGTATTCTCGAACGAAGCTCGTTAAATACCGCGTCGATAAAACACATCTGGCAAGCCAGCATATAGAACCCCACTAACCCAGCAAACCCTCAATCACTTTACCCCCACCCGCGATCTTCATCGGACGACCATTGTTCGCCGTGAAGTGCTTGTCGAGTGAAATACCCATCGCGTGGCAGACGGTCGACATCAAGTCTTCGGAACTGTAAGGCTCGGTCGTGACCTCGGTGCCGTCTTCGCTCGTGGCTCCGATGACTTTACCCCCCGCGATGCCGCCGCCACCGGCCACCACGCTCCAACTGCGGGCCCAGTGGTCGCGGCCCGCGTCGCCGTTGATCTGCGGCGTGCGGCCAAATTCGCCCATCCACAGCACAACCGTGTCGGCCAGCAAACCACTTGCCGCCAAATCCTCGACGAGCGCGCTCATCGCTTGATCCACCTCGGGCAGTTTTTGCTCAAGTCCGGCAAAACAGTTTTGGTGCAGATCCCAGCCGCCGAAGTTCACTTCCACAAACGGCACGCCCGTTTCCACCAACCGCCGCGCCATCAGGCAACTGCGGCCGAAATTGCTGTTGCCGTAGCGTTCGCGCGCTTTTTGCGGCTCGGTGTCGATGCGAAACGCCGTCATCTGTTTGCTCGTGAGGAGCGAATATGTTTTGTCGAGCACCTTGGAATGTTCCCCCGCCGCCGGTCCCCGTTCTTCCGCGATAAACCGGCCTTCGAGTGCTGCCAAGAGTTTCATGCGGTCGTCCATCCGCGCGGCGGGCACATTCATCTGGGCATCGCGCAGTTGGCCGTTGGCGTCCACTTGGAACGGCGCGTAAGCCATGCCCAAGAATCCTGGCCCTTCGCTCGGTCCGCCGATGGAAATGAACGGCGGGATTTCCAGTTCCGCGATCTTGTTGGCGAGTTCGTGCGCAATCACGGCCCCGTAGCTGGGATGCTCGACACTCGGATTCGGCACAAAGCCGGTGTGCATGTAATAGGTGCCGCGATCGTGATCCGCCTCGCGGGTGCTCATCGAGCGGACAATCGACAGGTGCTGCATTTGCTTAGCTACCTGCGGCAGCAGTTCGTTGATCTGTCCCTCGCCGGTGGTGCTGATCGGCTTGAATGTGCCCCCCGTCGCCGTGCCGGGTTTCATGTCCCAAATATCAATCGATGGCGGCGCGCCCCCCATCCACAACAAAATACACGACTTGTGATTTCGCTTGAGCGTGGCGGCATTCGCCACGAGCGACTGGCCCAGCGACAGCGCGGGAATCGCCAGCGTGGCCCCTTGCGCCAAGTGCGTAAGAAAATGCCGTCGATTCATGCCTCGTGGCGTCAGGAAAGGTGTCATTGGTTTGTCTCTGATTCGTAGTCAATCAAATGCACGTCATCGCAATGTCATTCTGAGAGGAGTTCCACGACTCGAAGAATCTAGGTTCAATTTTTCACACGTCTTCCACGCGGATCTATACTCCAAACCAGATCCTTCGGTCGGCAAGCCTCTCTCAGGATGACATTTAGTGCACCAAAATAAATTCATTGCTGTTCAGCACGGCCCACCACACATCTTCGAGCGTACCGACAACGTCATCATTCCGTGCGGCCAGCAACTCGTTGCACAAATTCGCTTCCGGCTTCGTCGGTTGCCGACCGAGCGCGGCGCGGTACAAGTAATTGATCTTCTCGCGATTTGAGAGTGATTTGTCATTCGCAATTCTCGCCAAAAAGCTGCCGCTGTTGGTGCTGCACGCGCGCCGGATCAGGTCGCCGTTCATTAGCGTGAGCACCTGCGGAATCGAACCGTTGAACGTCGTCGCCTCGGCATTGTCGTCGGTGCCGAACGACGTGTCGAACTGCCGCAGCCAACGGTCTTTCAGATCGGCACGCTCTGCTTTCGCCACGGTCGCATCGGCAGCCGTCGCCACCAGCAGCGATTCAAACAATTGCTCGGGCAACATCTGCCGCACGTAGAACCGGCTGAACTGCGGCACGACCCCCTTGGTGGGATCATCGGCCTGGTTGCCGCTCGATTCGCGGCTACTCAAACCATAAGCGTCCGACAGTACTAGCCACCGCATCAGCCGCTTGAGATCGAAGCCGCTCTTGCGAAAGGCAAGTCCCAATTCGTCGAGCAATTCAGGATGTGATGCCGGATTATGCGGACCCATATCGTGGAACGGCCGCGTGAAACCATAGCCAAAAAAGTACGCCCACATGCGGTTCACAATCGCCTGATCGAATTCGCGCGCTTGCGTGACGAGTTCCACGAGTTCCCGCCGACGGTCGACGTCCTCCAAGTAACCGCTGTTACCGCGTTCGGTCTCGCCATCGGGATTTCTTTCGCTGTATAAATCCACGAGCCGCGTACCGTCGATGAACGCGGGATAGGCCACCTGCATTTGACCGTTGCGGAGCTCGTAATAAATCGGGGCCGACACCTCGCGCGCCGCGTCGCGGTCAATCAACTTGCCGTCATGATCCTCAAGATAAATCTCACGTCGATTATCGCCGTACAGTTCGCGACCCTCGCCGGCAAAATCGCGGTTCACGATACGGCCCAAGCGCTCCGGCGTGTCCATTTCGCGCTCAACGTCGACGGCCGTTTGCCGAAAAAAAGCGTTGAGCTCCCAAAACTGGTTCTGCCGACTTTCGTTGAATGGGTGGTTATGGCACTGCGTGCATTGCACCGCCGTCCCCAGAAAAATCTCCGCCGTCTTGGCCGTCGCCTGCACGCCGTCGTCAGCCAGCTTTTCAATCAAAAAATTCACCGCGCCATTGAAATCTTCTTCACCGGGGGTAGCGCTCCCCGTAGCCGTGATTAACTCCTCGGCCAACTTATCGTAATGTTTGTTGGCCAACAGCGCGTCGGACAAATAATCGCGCATGCCGTCACGGCTCGTGAGCGAACGCCGCATCTGACCGCCTGTGCGGCCAATGAGCGTGTTGCTCCACATCGCCGACCAGTGGTTCACATAGTCGGCTGCATACTCACTGCCGAGTAATCGATCCACGAGCGCTGCACGCTTCGCTTGAATCTGCTGTTTGGAACGGGCGGGCTTGGCCGTGAATGCATCAAGCTCTTTGACGCTCGGCAAGTGACCGATGAGGTCGAGATACACCCGGCGGCACCACTCGGCTTCCGGGGCGGGAGAGGCGGGGCGCAAGCCATGTTCTTCCCACGAACTGCCTAAGCGGGCGTTGATTGTGTCGATGAACTTCACGTCGCTGGATTCGACGGACGTTTGGCCCATCGCAGGGTCAGTGAACAGGATCAGCGCGACCACGAGTAGGCTGCTGAGGAGAATCGCCGGGGAGATCGAGCGACCCATGTGCTTGTCGTCCGCTGAACGGGGTAAGGATTGCTTGCGGCGTTGCTAACCGCTGTTGACTTCATGGTAACGGCTGGCCCACTTTCGCAACTCACGAAGCGCTCCCCGACGCTTATTATTTTAACCATCGCGGGGCTCGCAAGTTCCGCGCGCGTAGTGGTGGCTTCCAGCCGCCGACAATCCCATGGAATTGGCGGCTGGAAGCCACCACTACGAACCAAAAATATTTTTGAGAGTCGTTCTCTGACGAGAAAAACAGCCTAATGATTGGCGAGAAAAGTGTATCTTAATCAAACACGTGTTCGATTATGATACAGTTGAAATAAAACAGGCGAGCCAGCGAGTCGACTAGTAACTTGCTGGCCCGCCCAGTGGATTGGACCCGAAGGGATTCATTTCCAACAGCCCTGTGGGGAGGGTCAAGCCGTCGGAAGTTGTTTTCCCCTTTTCATTTAGGTCCGCAATCGTAAGCCTCTTTTCCAACCGACCCCGGCGAACAAGTCTCTTCTCTGTTCCAGCCCCGAGTGTGTTCCAAGCACGTCAGGCTGTCCGTTGTACGGCAATGGTTAAAGGTAGATGCAACGAGCGTGCCAAAGAGAGGTGGTGCGCAATTATTTGGGCATTCCCCATAGGAGGTAACGGTGTTGATCATTTGGCCGAACGACCATACTTCGGTGGTAAGGCCGTGAGACTTGGCGGGAGTTATCTTCGCCAGTGGCCTGGGAATCCGGCAGTAGTTGAATTTGCAGCAGATCACATCGGAACTGCACGAAGGTGTACCCACCGATTTAAGAAGCAAAAAGTAAGGCAGCCCATTCTCTTAAAGAAATTGCGAACTCTGTCCGTTAGAACAACTCCTTACGACAGGTTATAACTCTGCTGCGCCGCCAAAACGCGGGCCGCCCTCCAGCACGGATGCGCTGCAAAGTTCAGCGGGCAGAGTTATGAATGACAAGAGCACCTGCGGCTGAAACCGGTTCGCGCAATTGGATGAAATCATGAATGAACCAAGCTATACCCTAAAACTGGCCAGAGCACGCGAACACCTAGATAGCTTCAAGGTGAAGACCGCAGAGTGGGTCCAAACTAACCCCTACGGCGTTGTCGATGAACCGGACCCTGAAATGCCGGAGGAGCCTCTCGAAGAAGGATACCTCGCCCGCAGGTGCCGAATCACCAGAGTCAGCGAAATTCCTGCAATTCTTGATATTATCGCTGGTGACTGCGTTTTCAATTTGAGGTCCGCGCTCGATCATTTGGCCTTCGCACTCGCCATGAAAAATAACCCCAATTTGACCGACAAACAGATTCGATGGTCTCAATTCCCGGTATTCCAAAAGGCCAACCCTAATGAGTGGAACAATTGCGTCGGATGCATCGCACTCGACGCCCAAGCTGTCATCGAGTCGCTTCAGCCTTACCGTCAGGGGAGTGATTACGCTTCTCATCCCCTCTGGCAAATCCACCATCTCCATTGCAGCGACAAGCACCGTCATCTTGCGACTGTCTTGCCACTCCACCTGAAGGAAGGCAGCCAGTGTGTCACCATGAGACCGCCATCCGGTGGAAGTTGCCTCAAGGTCCTCGATGTCCCTCCTGCCTATCTTGTATAGGATGCAATTCTTGCGAGATGGGCCATCCTGCCGACGTACCCTGACAGAGATATGCGCATGAATATCGAGCTTCCCCTCGATGTAATCTTCGACAAGAGAAGTTCGGCGGCTCTTCAACCCGTCATACCAACATTGAAGGGACTTTGCGATTTCGTCGGCAATGCCGCTATACCCCAACTCGCCCAGTTTTTGTAAGCCGGAATTATTCACCGCTCACCCCCTTCCTTCGAAAGGGAGGGGGGATTTGTTCCGTAACAGTTTCCTCAGACGCCTGCACATTTATTAGCCTACCACCCAAAGTGAGGTGATACTGGTAGGAGCCGACTCGCGCTAGCGTTAGAATCCAACTTTTCGCGCACACCCCTAGTTCGACGCTAAGTACCCCATGGCCGACTCCGCCCCCTACACCAAGGTCGCCCAACTGCGCACCGTTGCTGAATTGCGCGAGCGGCTCGCCGAGTTGGGGCTCGATCTGCCCGTCGATTACACGATTCTCACCGCCGAGGCCGGTTCGCCGCTCGCCGAGCCGATTGACATCGGCGGATTTCAAGTCGGCAATCGCTGGTGCATCCATCCGATGGAAGGGTGGGACGCCAACCCCGACGGCAGCCCCAGCGAATACACGCTGCGACGTTGGCGGCGGTTTGGGCTGAGTGGGGCCAAGCTGATTTGGGGGGGCGAAGCTGCCGCCGTGCGGCCCGATGGTCGGGCGAATCCTCAGCAAACACTCGCCATCGAGAGCAATCGCGCGGGCCTCGCGGCCTTGCTCGACGAAGTGCGCGAGGGGCACCTGGAACAATGCGGCACACTCGACGGTTTGCTCGTCGGCTTGCAACTCACCCACTCGGGCCGCTTCTGCAAACCCAACGACAAGAAAACGTTCGAGCCACGAATCGCTTATCATCATCCGCTCTTGGACGAGAAGTTCGGCATCGACTTTGAGGACGAAGATCTCGTCTGGACCGACGAACAACTCGAAGAACTGATCGACCAATACGTCGCCGCCGCGCAGCTGGCGCAGGAAGTTGGCTATCAGTTTGTCGACGTGAAGGCCTGCCACGGTTATTTGCTGCACGAGTTCCTGAGTGCCCGCCGCCGGCCTGGCAAATTTGGTGGTGATCTAGCGGGCCGTAGCCGGCTCATGCTGGAAATCATCCGCCGCATCCGCACGGAGCTTCCCGGCCTGATGGTGGGCGTGCGGCTTAGCGTGTTCGACTTTGTCCCCTACAAGACAAGTCGCGAAGTTGGCCAGCCGATGGATTTCGAGGAGTTGATCCCCTACGACTGCGGCTTCGGTGTCGATGAAGAAAACCCGCTTACCTACGATTTGACCGAGCCTTTGCAGGTCATTCGCATGTTGACGCAAGCGGGAGTAGCGACGATCAATCTCAGTTGCGGCAGCCCCTACTACAACCCACACATCCAACGGCCAGCGATTTTCCCGCCGAGCGATGGCTACTTGCCCCCCGAAGACCCGCTCGTCGGGGTGTGGCGGCAAATCGACGTCGTGCGGCAATGCAAACAAGCTGCTGGCGACGTGCCGCTCGTGGGGACGGGGTATTCCTATCTGCAAGATTACTTGCCGCACGTCGCCCAAGCCGTGGTTCGCGCGGGCTGGGTCGATTTGGTGGGCCTGGGGCGTATGGTGCTCAGCTATCCCGAGCTACCGCATGATTCACTCACCACGGGCAAACTCACGCGCAAACTGGTTTGCCGCACATTCAGCGATTGCACCACCGCCCCACGCCACGGACTCATCTCTGGCTGCTATCCACTCGACGACTACTACAAGCGACTGCCGGAGCGCGAACAGTTGATTGAGATCAAGCAGGGATTGGATTCTCAATGACCCGGGGAATGCCATCCCCGGGCTTTGAGTTTTTCTCTATGCGACTCTCCTGATTGCAGCGCCAGCACCGCGCGGGCAAGCTGTAACATCTGCTTTTCCCGAGAATTCGTTGTGTTTTTGAGTGCGCTTGTATTCAAATCGAATGCGAATTTTTGCCCTACCTCGTAACGGTTGTGCCGACGAATCTCTGAGCGTAATACACGTCCAGCACTTTTCCATTCTCTCCAGTGATTGGCACGGCGCGTGCGATCTAACTGATATATCAAACCGGGCGCACCCGTCATGCGTCCGGCGCTCCAAGCAACTGATTGCCGAGCGACATGACGGGGTGAAAGTCCGCAGGAGAGAGAACAATGGTCCGCAAAGTCTTATTGAGCGTGGCAGCACTCATCACCTTGGCCATCGCCGGGGTGTCGACTGCCGAAGCAGGTCATGGATGTCACCATCACCACTATCATGGTGGACATGGCGGCTACGGTTACGGTGGCTATGGTGGGTATCCTTCCTACCGTAGCGCCCACTACTACGGTGGCCCGAGCTATTATGGCGGCCCCAGCTACTATCGTGGCAACGGCGCATCGTACTACCAGAGTCGTGGCGGATACGGCCACCCTTCCAGTGGTTTCGGCATCTCGATTGGGTTCTGAGAATCGCATTCAACAACATTGATCGCCAGACAGTACTGCGAGGCTGTCAGGAAGACGCACAATTGCAGAGGGTAAGGGATTACCAAGGAAAAAAACGGGCCGACGGCAATTGTGCCGCCGGCCCGCTGTGTTTCGTAGTGGGTATTAAATCAACCTCAGTTCCTGGCTATAATGCGCCAGTCTACTCTAATATTCTCGACCCCTGCGAGTCGTCGATGCGCGATGAACACGCCATATTGCAAGTGTGTGTGGCCATTCAATACGTTCTAAATGTCTGTATGTTGCTGGCCGTCGTCTCGACTGTGATTTACTTGGGATTGAGCCTCGTGGGTTGGCGTGGACCCCATCGCAAGCAGCGGCTAAAAAGGTTTGCGATTTCGCTACTGGCAATCCCCATGATTGTTGGAGCTCAATGGGTTCAAGTCAGAGTTGCGCTGGAAACAATAGCATATCAACGGGATCTGCAACGCATTGAGCGTCACAACGCTTCTTCCCTGGTTCAATTGGGCGACATGGCACCCGACATTGTAGTCACGGACACGACCGGCACAGAGTTTTCCCTTCACAGTAACCGCGGCAAGATTGTGCTGGTGAATTTCTTCGCCACTTGGTGTGGATCTTGCCTCAAGGAACTTCCGCATCTACAAGAAATTTGGGAGGAGCATCAAGCCAACGAGAATTTCACACTTATGGTCATCGGTGGTCGAGAAGAAACAAACGAAACAGTCACCGCATTTCGCTCCGAGCACGGATACACATTTCCGATGGCTGCTGACCCTGAAAGGGCCGTGTACTCGCTCTTTGCCAAGAACCTGATTCCTCGGACGTATCTGATTGGTCCGGATGGAAAGGTTTGCTTTGTCACAACAGGATTCTACGAGGATGAACTGGCAGACCTCAAAGCAGAGGTCGCCAAACAGCTAGGGCTTGCTCGACAGTAACACTTTGAAACTGACGGCTCTCCATCGCATCTTCAAGTTTTTTGCCTATCTGCCATCACTTCTACTTCCAATCTGAGACCAAACTGTCTCCGAAATGAGCACACACATGTAGGGCTGGCCAATTCCCACTGCTAGCACTGTCGTCATAAGTGCTTAATTTGGCAAACTTTAGCGATACATCTTGGGTTTTTGGCATGGCAAGTGCAAACTATTACTGCCGTGCGGCTAACGAACTTTAGACCCGAACCTCACTGCCGCTGGGGGCCCGATCCTCAGAAAACATGTCGAAGGAGAGAGAAAATGATTAAGAAACTTGCCATTTTGCTGGCCCTAGTTGCGGGCTTCGCCATTGCTGATACACCCGATGCGAATGCTTGGGGCTATCGGAGAATCGCACCAGTACGCAGAGTGTTAGGCCCGCCGTATCCGATTGCCCGCCGTGCCGTCGTAGGCCCGGTCTATCGTCGGTCGTTTTACCGCGCACCGGTCGTCTTCGCGCCGACTCCCGTTGTGAGTGGCGGCGTTTTCTTCGGCTTCTAAGCAAAATTACAAAACCCCTGTCCCACGGGCCTGCTAGTCTCCAGCTAGCAGGCCTTTTTGTTGCGCGGGCCTTTTCTGTGAGGACTCAGCTGCTAGCGACCATAAAATCGGAATCACCCTCAATCTCATCCGCCAGCAGACCCGATGAATGATTACGAGTCGAGATACTCTCGGCACGCACAGTCTCTGTACGCACGGATGCGCACAAGCCATGTTGGTTATCATCAGCGATCTCCATCTCACGGACGGGACGAGTGGCACGACCATCTCGCCGGGGGCGTTTCGTTTGCTCGCCGAGCGGCTTGTTGATCTGGCGCTGAGTGCCTCGTTTCGCCGCGACGGCAGTTACCAACCGATTGAGCGCGTCGATCTGCTGCTCTTGGGCGACGTGCTCGACGTGATTCGCTCGACCCAATGGCTCGGCACGAAAGCCCGACCTTGGGACGACAACAAAAATCCCGCGCTGTTCGACATGGTCGCCAAGATCACCGGCGACATCCTCCGCAACAATGAAGCGGCCTTCGCCGAGTTCCGCCAACTCAACGAACAAGGCATCGCGGTCCCCCCGGCGCTAGCCAACGGTCGGCCCGCCACGGGCGACACCAAGCCGGTGCCTGTGCGGATTCATTACATGGTCGGCAACCATGATTGGCCCTATCATTTGTCCGGCGAAAACTACAACCAACTCCGTCGCCTCATCGCCGCGCACATGGGCCTGGCGACCTATCCCGACGCGCCGTTTCCCCATGAAATTTGGGAGAGTAATGAGCTCGTGCAGGTCATGCGACGGCACAAAGTGTTCGCCCGTCATGGCGACGTTTACGATCCGTTCAACTACGAAGGGGATCGCGATTCGAGTAGCCTGGGCGACGTGATCGTGCTGGAACTCTTGAACCGCTTTGGTGTGGCCGTGGAACAACAGCTTGGCAACGACCTGCCGACCTCGGCGCTGGCCGGCCTGCGCGAGATCGACAACATCCGTCCGCTGTTGTTGGTTCCGGTGTGGATCGACGGGCTGTTGGAGCGATCATGTCCCCAACCGGCGATCCGCAAGGAAGTCAAACGCATCTGGGACACATTGGCCGACGAATTCTTGGAGCACCCCTTCGTGAGAAATCGCGACACCTGGTGCCCGGTCGACATCACCGACAGTTTGCAAAAGGCGCTCAAATTCAGCCGCCGGTTATCGGTCGGTTGGGCGAGTTGGATCGCCCAGTTGTGCGCCGAGATGCGTGGGGCGAGCACCAATTCGTACTACCATCACGCGCTCACGGAACAAGATTTTCGCAATCGCCGCGCGAAACATATCGTCTACGGCCACACCCATAATTCGGAGCTTATCCCGCTCGATGCGAGTTTTGCCGACGGCTTCGTGTTGCACCAAACCTACTTTAATGCCGGCACGTGGCGGCGAGTTTACAGCCAAACGCAATTCGCGCCGCGAGAACACGAATTCATCGCCGCCGACTCGATGAGTTATCTCGCGTTCTTCACCGACGACGAACGTAGTGGCCGACCCTATGAAACGTGGACCGGCACGCTGGGTATCCATCCGCTCGCGTCGGCCAGCTACCGACTCGATGGCCTGGCCCCAGCATTACAACCCGTTTCCTCGGAACCAATTTCAACGCCGCGCGTGCCGATTCGCCCGCCGCATTTCGCCGTGCCGCTCAGTTCGAACCCCGTGCCGATGCCCTTCGCCTCGCGGTAATGTTAGCCGCGACACGAAGAGACACGTAGTGAAGCGAGTTTTCACGGTTGGGCGATTCTTTGCTCGTGACTATACTAATGCGACGCCACGGACTGCGTAACACGACATCGTCAACCGATCAGTCCGACTCCTTCCACTTGAACCTTAGTGCCGAATCCCGCTCCATTTGTCGACCGCAGCGGTCCACCGCGCGAATCTCTCCCCTGGCTGCTGCGCGTGGTGCCGGCGCTCGATTCGCTGCGCGGTTACACGATTCACACGTTTCGCCGTGATCTGTTCGCGGGGTTGACGGTCGCCGCCGTCGCCGTTCCGCAAGCGATGGCCTACGCCACGATCTTCGGCATGCCCCCGCAATACGGCCTGTACACGGCCATTGTGATGACTGCCGTGGGAGCGCTCCTCGATTCGTCAAAACAACTTATCAACGGCCCGACCAACGCGATCTCGATTGCTATGCTCAGCGCACTGGCCGTGGTCCCCGTCGACGACCGCATCTCCGCCGCGATTCTCATGGCGGCGATGATCGGCCTCATTCAAACGGGTATCACGTTACTGCGACTCGGCGATCTGTCCCGTTACATCTCCCATGCGGTGATCGTCGGCTTCACCGCCGGGGCGTCGGTGCTGTTGGTCCTCGACCAAATGAAAAACGTGCTGGGCCTTACCGCGCGAGGCGATCACCACGACCATTTCCTGAAACGGTTTTATCTCACGATGACCGAGGGTGGCGAAGTTCACACCCTGACTTTGGCCGTTGCCGTGGGCACGATCTCAGTCGCGCTGATATTGAAGTGGTTGAATCGGCGGCTGCACTTGGGACTTCCGGAGTTGCTGTTGGCCATCGCCGCCGCGGGATATGCAACCTACCACTGGGAACTCGACCAACAGGGGGTGCAACTCATTCAAAAGGTGCCCCGTGAACTTCCCAGCTTTCAGGTACCCGACTGGGATTGGAACCGCGTACAGCAACTCTCAGGCAGTGCTTTAGCCATCGGCATGTTGGGACTCTTGGAAGCCATCGCCATGGCCAAGTCGATCGCCGCCCGCACCAAGCAGAAACTCGACATCAACCAGCAATGCTTGAGCGAGGGCCTTGCCAATCTCACCGGCAGTTTTTTCCAGTGTTTTCCTGGCTCCGGCTCACTCACGCGGTCTTACATCAATCACCAAGCGGGGGCCGCCACGCAGTGGTCCGGCGTGATCTGCGCCGCTGCCGTCGCGCTCACGATGCTCGCCCTCGCGCCGTTGGCCCAATACATCCCCCGCGCCGCGCTGGCCGGCGTGCTCCTCTTGGCCGCCACGCGGATGATCGACCTCGCGGGGATTCGCTACCACTTCCGCGCCACGAAATTCGACGCCGTGATCGTCTCTGCCACCGCCCTGTCGGCGGTGCTCGTGTCGATTGAGTTCTGCATCCTCGTGGGAACGCTGCTCTCGTTTTTGATTTACGTCCCTAAAGCCGCGAAGGTCACGATGGAAGAATTAGTGATCGATCCGAGCGGCATGATCCGCGAACGCTATCCCGACGACGCGCCCTGCGACCGCATCAAAATGGTGAACTTCGAGGGCGAACTGTTCTTCGGTAGTTCACCCGACTTTGAAGCCCATCTGGAGCAGATAGAAATCGAGTTGCCCCCCACGACCAAGGTGATCTTGCTCCGCGTCAAACACCTGCGCAATCCCGATGCGGTCTGCATGCACTTACTCGCGGAGTTCATCGAACGCATCGAAGAACGCCACATCGCCCTTTGCCTCGCCGGCGTGCGCGACGATTTCTATCAGATTCTCGATCAGGTGGGCATCGTAAAACGCTTAGGCAGCGACCGCGTCTTCCGCGAAACGGCCCAAGTCTGGTCCAGCACCAGCGCGGCGCTCGAATGGGCCCACGAACAATTGGACGGCGACTACTGCGCAACTTGCCCCCGCAAAAATGCCAACACCGAAAGCGCCTGGAACTTCGCGATCTGAGGGTGCCACTGCTGGCTTGCCCAGCAGTGTCTTCGAAGCACGGGTGGGCAAGCCACCCGTGGCACCCGAAAGCTTTTACCGTTTCGCCGGCATCCCCTCAATCGAAAGCTGCTTGTCGTATTCAATCTGCATCGTGTATTTGAGCACCTTCCGTTGCGGCCCCACCGCCTGCGCGGGAACTTCCACGTCCCACCGCAAAATGCCGTCCTTACGGTCGTTCATTTGATAAGCCTCGTCCTCGCTCACTTTTTCGTCGCTCCTCACCAGCGTGACCTTAATGTCGTTCTCGCCCACGGTGGGAAGCCGATCCAATAGCCGCACGGTGGCCGCCTTGTCGCCAAAGTTTTCCAGCTTCAACTCATAAATGAAATCAACGACGCGATTACCACCCTGAATCCGCTCTTCCTTCTTCACAAGTTGCCGTTCAGCCCGCAGCGAGGAATCGATACCCAGGCCGACGACAAAACTTTCCCCCACCGCAACGGTTGGCATTTCCCCGCGACCGACAAATTGCCCACCGAGGAATGTCGCCACCGGACCGGCGAGAAACACTTGATCGCTCGTGTTCGTGAGCCGGGCTTCTTCGTACACAAAACTCGTGAGCACGGGAGTGGCCAGGCGATAAAAATCACCCTTGAGCGGCACGGACGCAATCTGAATCAACTGCCGATCCGACCGACTCGGCAGGCTCGTGCTGTTGGCCAGTTTGTAGCTGACACTCACGCCTTCTGCGAGTTTTACCCCATTGTCTTCGCGGCGGAGCGAACTGAGCGAGTTATTGAAATCCATGAGTTGTAACTGGCAAGCGTAGTCGTTCAAGCCGGCATCAGCATTTTTCGTTTCTTCCGCGAAGTCCCAGCCTCCCACGCCGCCACCATATCCTCCCCCGCCATCCATGCCCGAGATACGCCCGTTAACGATCGATGCTCCTACCGTGGCCGGTGCATTGGCCGCTTGCTGTGCCATGACGGCTTTCCCACGCATCTTGCTCAAGTTATCGATATTCTGTTGCATCCGAAAATAATTCTCGGCCGCTACCATCGGTTCCGCAATCTGCACGGGCGCTCCCAACTTGATCGCCAACACTTCGAGCTTCGGTGCCTTGGCAATTAACGAGGGCGTGGCCGTCGAGAGGACCATCTCCACGTCGTTCCAATCCTCGCCGCTCATTTGCTGGATCGACGCATTGTATTCCACCGTGATGGCATCACGGGCCTCGGTGGCGCGTAGGTTGTACGAGGGAGTCCAACTCGCATTGCCGACCAGATAACTTAAGCGCAACTTCGCGGCCCCCGCCGCTGGGGCATTGATGAACACCACCGCCTCGCGCGCCGTGCGGGCTGAACCCGCGGCGACCGTTTCGCGCTTGCGCTTCAGAAGTTCGATTTCTTGATTGTGCGTGCGCTCTTCCTTGGCAAGTTCCAATTCGCGCTGGCCAATCTCATCGCGCTCGGCAAACATAAACTCCGTCAGCGATTTCAATGTCTCGGCGTTGAGCACTCCGCTCTTGAGTTCTTGAGTCGCAGTGCCGGCCGTGAATTCCTTGAGTTTGTCGAGATAAGACTTACGTTCGTTGAGCAGCGTCCGCTCTTCGATCACCGCCGCCAATTTGTCGGCCACGGCTTGAATCTGCTCATCGAGTTCCCGCACCTCTTGTCGTACGTCGGCCTCAATCGGCCGGGCACGATAACGCACCGAACGCACCTGCACGTCGCCACTCGGTTCCGCGAACAAACTCCCCGGCAGCACACTCTCGGGCAATCCCGTCACCACCACTTCCAACAGGCCCTCGGCACTTTCGATTTCGACGTCGCGGGTCACGAGGGCTTGGCCCTGGTAAACGGTCACCGCCGTGACGCGGCCCTCGGTGGTCACGGGCTCGGCGGCCTGCGTGGAACTGATAGCAAATAAGCAAACCGCGAAAGCGGTAACAAACGTGAAGCGAATCATGGCGGTTTCTCCAGACGAGAAAAGAAAGGGTTGTGCCCGATTCTAGCAGAATTTGCGCATCGGGACGGACTGTTCCTAGAGACTTCGACGCCGTGAGTTCTAGAAAAGTTTCCTGCCCGCACCAAAAAATACAGAAAAAGTAGCCGTGGAATCCGACCTCAAAGAGGTCAGCCACAGTAAACAATCAGTACCCCTTCGTCGTATCGACGCTCATCATGCCTTCCGCTTTTGCCAGTCGCGGCCACATAAACCCATAAGCCGCCACGACCACAAAGCACAACAGAGGCACAATGAAACCTCGGGACATATCATGGTGATCAGCGACCCAGCCCATCAGCTTGGGCAGTATGGCCCCACCCATGATGGCCATCACAATATAGGCCGAGGCCTGTTTCGCCCGCGCTCCGAGGCCAAAGATTCCCAGAGCAAAAATTGTCGGAAACATAATCGACATAAAAAAGTAGCTGAGGAACACACAGGCGACCGAAATCCAGCCGAGCTTCATGAACACGAGTCCACAGAGCACGATGTTCAAGAGTCCGTAGAGCGCCAGAACTTTATGCGCGGAGTACTTTTTCAAAATTCCCGCGCCCGTAAAGCGTCCTGCCAGAAAACAGAAAAAACCTAACGACGCGAGATTGGCGGCTCCCTGATCGCTCAAGGATCGCACACCTTCGGGGCTACTTTCAAACCAAGTGTCGGTGTGGCCCACCCATGATGCCAATCCGTCAGGAATCGGCGGTACTTGCGAGGTCATGTAATTGATAAAGAAGCTAAAAATTCCCGATTGTGCGGCAACATAGAAGAACTGCGCGATCACCGCCATCACGAAATGGGGATGCGACCAGATGGAATGCGACGCCCCAGGCGCGGAGTCGTCGAGGTGATACTCATCTTCACTCTTGATATCGGGCATATTGGCAAAATAGAAAATCACCGACAACACGAGTACCACGACCGCGACCGAGACATACGGGATATACAGAGTTTCGCTCCCCGTACTCTCACCGGCAGCATTCTTGGAATAGAAGAACATCCCACCGACAATTGGCCCAAAAATCCAACCAATGCCGTTGCACGATTGGGCGAGGTTAATCCGCGTGGCGGCATATTTCTGATCGCCCAGCACCGTCGTGTAGGGATTGGCAATCGTTTCCAAAAACGTCAGGCCGCTGGCGATCACGCACACGCCAAACAAAAACGCGGCAAACGCCACATTATTCGAGACGGTCCCCGCCTTCGCGGCTTCCGAAATCCACGTCGCGGGGACAAACCAAAATCCTCCCACGGCCACCATCAACAACCCCGCGATGATACCCCCTTTGTAACCCAACTTGATAGCGAGCCACCCCGCGGGGAGCGCCATCAAAAAGTAGCCCAAGTAATGCGCGAACTGCACCCAGGCGGACTGCGAGAGCGTGAGATTCAGTTCATCCTGAAAGTGCTTGTCCATCACGTCGATCATGCCGTTGCAGAAGCCCCACAACAGAAAGAGCGAGCTCACGAGCAGAAAGGTGAAGAGGAGGTTTTGTCCGTCAGCGGTGACGAACATGCTTTTCTTTTCGGATGCCATGATTTTTGCGAGATGAGATGGAATTGATAAGAATTTGCCAGGAGCTTGAATTTAATTGAGTCCCCAGCATGTCACAAGCCGCACGCCTATTTAGCCCTACCGCTTGCGGCGGGTAGAAAATACTTTGCAACGCAAAGCATCTCCCGTGCTACGACACTCCCCTCGAAGGCTCACGATGGCTAGAATCAAGTGTTCCCCTGCCTTTGCCCACGGCACCCGTATGTCCGCATCTCACAAAACCCGTCGTAAACCTGAACTCCTTGCCCCCGCTGGCGATCGGCTCTGCGTCACGGCGGCCGTGGAGAATGGTGCCGACGCGGTTTACTTCGGTCTTGAATGCGGTTTCAATGCCCGCGCTCGCGCCACCAACATGCACCTTGATGATCTTCCCGAAGTGATGTCGTTCCTGCACGAACGGGGTGTCCGCGGCTTTGTCACGCTTAATACGCTCATCTTCCCCAGCGAACTCGCAGCCGTTGAACGCACCGTCGTTCAATTGACGGAAGCTGGGGTTGATGCCGTGCTCGTGCAAGATTTGGGACTCGCGCGCATCATCCGCGCGATCAGCCCCGACTTGGCCATCCATGCCTCGACACAAATGACACTCAGCAGCGCGGAGTGCATTCGCGTGGCCGAGCAGTTGGGGATCGAACGAGTCGTGCTTCCCCGTGAGTTGTCGATTGACGAAATCCGCGCTATTCACCAAGAAACCAACATCGAACTCGAAACCTTCGTCCACGGTGCGCTTTGTGTTGCCTACTCAGGTCAATGCTTGACGAGCGAATCACTCGGCGGGCGCAGCGCCAATCGTGGCCAATGCGCCCAAGCCTGCCGCTTGCCGTACGATCTGATTTGCGATGGCGCGGACGTTGATCTCGACCAGCAAAAATATCTGCTCAGCCCGCAAGACCTCGCCGCCTACGCACTCGTCCCCGAGTTGATCGACGCTGGCGTGAGTTGCCTCAAGATCGAAGGCCGCCTCAAAACACCCGAATACGTTGCCAACATCACCAGCCACTACCGACGCGCCATCGACGCGGCCGTTGCCGAGCGTCCGCTGGATTTCACCCCTCAAGACGTGCGCGAAATGGAACTTTCCTTCTCGCGCGGTTTCTCGCCGGGCTGGCTCAATGGCTGCGATCATAAAATGCTCGTGCCGGCAATTAGCTCCGCGAAGCGCGGCGTGCTGTTGGGCGAAGTCCGTCAAGTCAGTGGCCAGCGCGTTGTCATCCATGCCCTTGGCGAAGTCGCCCCCGGCGATGGCATCGTCTTCGCCGGCGACCGCGAACAGGGCACTGAGCAGGGGGGCCGAGTCTATGAAGTCACCCAGCGCGGTCAACTCGTCGAACTCGCCTTCGGACGTGATTCCATCGACTTCACACAATTGCATGTCGGCCAGCAAATCTGGAAAACCGACGACCCGCAACTCACCAACCGCTTGCGTAAAACCTTCACCAGCACCAAACCACAACGCCGGGTGCCGCTCGATATTGAGGTAACAGCCAGCGTCAACAAACGCTTGCGGCTTAGCGGCCAAGCCACCAACGGCGCAAGTTTTTCCCTCGAATCCCCCGACCCCCTCGCCGCCGCCACCAAGCATCCCCCCACCCAAGAAGTCCTCGCGACCCAACTCGGTCGTCTCGGTGCGACGGTTTACGAGCTCCGCACGCTCACCGCCCACATCACCGGCGAACCGATGGTGCCGCTAAGCGTCCTCGGTAAACTTCGCCAAGAGCTCATCGTCGCACTCGAAAAATCACTCCACTCCCACTCCCCACGCCGCTTGCGGCTTAGCGACAAACCCGCCCTCAATTACTCCCCCTCCCTTGCGGGAGGGGCTAGGGGAGGGGTCTCCGAGCCGCAATTACGCGTACTCTGCCGCACACTCTCCCAAGTCGACGCCGTGATTGATGCCGGCATCGACACCGTCCTCGTTGATTTCGCCGACATCCGCGAGTATCGCGCGGCCGTGGAAATAGCCCATTCTCACGCGGCAAAAATCTATCTCGCCACGCCACGTATCCAAAAACCGGGCGAAGCCGGCCTCTTTCACGCGCTGGCCAAGCACGGGGCCGATGGCTGGCTCGTCCGCAATCTCGCTGGGATCGGCTTTTGCGCGGGCAACAACATTCCCTTCGTCGCCGACTTTTCACTCAACGCCGCCAACCAATACTCGGTCGATTACTTGCGCGGCCTGGGTGCCGAGCGCGTGACCGTCTCCTACGATCTCAATCGCGATCAATTGCTGGAGCTTGTCGACGCGGTCCCGCCCCAGTGGCTCGAAGTGGTGCTGCATCAACACATGCCCATGTTCCACATGGAGCATTGCGTCTTCTGTGCCGTCCTCTCGCCGGGGACCAACAAGCACAACTGTGGCCGCCCCTGCGACGTGCACGAAGTGAAACTCCGCGACCGCATCGGCATGGAACATGTGCTGCAAGCCGACGTCGGTTGCCGCAACACGCTCTACAACGCCGTTCCCCAATCCGCCGCCGAAGCCGTCCCGCAACTCTTGGCTCGGAACTTGCGCGATTACCGCATCGAGCTCCTCGACCAATCGGCAAGCGAAGTCGCCAAGCTGATTAAGCTTTATCAACAACTCCTCGCGGGCCAAATCACCGGCCGCGAAGTCTGGCAACAACTCCAAGCCAGTAACCGCGTCGGCGTCACCCGCGGCACCCTCGAAGAACGCCGCAATCCCCTCGCGATTTTGTAAAGCCTGCTTGGAACCACTAAGGCACGAAGGACACGAAGAAAGTAAATGTGAGGATCATCAATCTTTCCGCTGTGTGCTCTTCGTGGCTTTGTGGTTAGTGAACTCTCTACGCAAACCGCGTCAGCAGCGTCAGCGAAATCACGGCCAGCACCAACCCGGCGATCTCGTAGTAGTTCAGCGTTTCCTTGAAAACGACCACGCCAATCACCGTCAGAAAGAGCACCATGCACACGGAGTACAGTACCCCGATCGTGCCGAGCTTGAGCGACTTCATCACAAACACCCAACCAAACGCGGTCGAGGCGTACAGCACAAAGCCCAAATAAAACCACCCACTCTTCAGCGGATTCGCGTGCCCGCTCGCCAATTTGAGAAAGTAATCGCCCACCACGCCGACGAAGCTAAAGGCGATTGTCACAAGTATGGCAAGGTTTGTGGTGCTCATGCTGCTTTATCGCGCCTTAGCCTACTTCAAAACCATCCGAGAATGTCATGGACACCTGCAATGAAAATAAAGAGCAACACAAAGCCTACAAGTGCGCAGCCCAAGAGTGCTGCAAGATCTTTCCAACCTTGCTCAACGGGTTTGAAATCCGCTGAATTGTAGACTTCGATACTTCGAACATCTGAAATGACGATGTCATCGGGACATTACAGTTCCTCAGCAATTTTCTCGGCGATCCTAGCAAAGGCCTCAGCGCCACAGTTGACGCTTACATGCTCAAGCTCTCGATTCCAATGAACTTCAACATCGTCGCTCAAGGAAAGACCTGGGGATTGAGTTTTGAATGTCCGACTAACTTAACTGGCAATCTAAAAGGCAATATAAGCATTGCGCAAGCAAATCGCCAACTCTCTACTTTAGCGAAAACTTTTGTCCCTCTTGGGCCTTTTCATGCCAAATCCCTCTGCGAACTCCGCGCCCCTGCGTGAAATAACTCTGCGTGAAATAACTCCAGTCGCTCATGCTCTTGGCTCGCCCTCGGTCAATTGACGAGCTTCCGGCTCTTGAGCCAATTCGCCAAGAGCGTTGGCCACTCTTCCACCGGCCCTGGCTGACGCATGCCGAAGCCGTGGCCCCCCTCGGCGAACACATGTAGCTCCGCCGGGACTTTGTGAGCCACCAGCGCTCGATAGAATCGCAAAGCGTTTTCCACCGGCACGGCTTCATCGTCACCGGCATGCGCGATAAACGTCGGCGGGGTTTGGTCGGTGACTTGCAAGTCGTTCGACATCAACTCCACGAGATTTGGATCGGGCGTCTTGCCCAGCAAGTTCTCCAGTGACCCGCCGTGCGTGATCGAGGCATCCATCGAAATCACCGGGTAAATCAGCATGAGAAAATCGGGTCGGCAACTTTGCTGCTCGACCGGGTCCGTTGCCTTTTTATCGCCCGCATCAAAGTGCGTGCCCACCGACGACGCCAAATGCCCGCCGGCGGAAAAGCCCAGCACGCCGAGCTTGTCCGGTTCGACACCCCATTGAGCGGCTTGCGAACGGACCAGCCTGACAGCGCGTTGAATGTCGGAGAGGGGCACGGGATGCCGATGCACGCCACCGCCGTGCCGATATTTCAGCACAAACGTCGTTATGCCCAATTCAGCGAGCCAACGGGCCACCTCAACCCCCTCCTTTTCCAAGGCAAGGCCACCATAGCCACCGCCGGGGCAAATCACGATGCCCGTGCCGGTGCGGTGTTGACCCGGGGGGACGTTGATTGTGAGTGTCGGCTCGCTCACGCCAGTCACCCAGGTGTTACTCAATTTGGCGTCGCCGCGCTCCTCGATGACTTCCTGACCCGTGAACTTTTCCGACCCAGGTGCCACACCCTCCCACAACTTGATCGCGATGGTTTCTCCCGCCGAGACAGCCGCTTGAGACATGCCGAGCACCATTGTGAAAGCAACTCCCAGCAACATAATTTGAAACTGCTGACCAAACACGCCACCACCTCCCTTGCCAAAAAATCACTTCCGCCAAATGCCGACGACCGCGGGGTAATAGGTGCGAATCTGCCACCCGATCTCCCGCCGCTTCTCGGCGATGTTGCCGGGGAGCAAGCCAAAATCAAACGCCCCATCGGCTTCGATTACCATGATACTCTCCACCGGAGCACGTTCCAGGATGCTCGATATCAGTTCGATCATCTCCGTTTGCCGCTCACGATAAAACGCATAGGGCGGGCTACAAAACACCAGCCAAGGAAGATTCAAAGGGGAAAGCGCAGAGGGGAAAGGGGAAATCACCTCTTCATTCCCCTTTCCACTTTCCCCTCTCCACTTTGGCAAATCCCGCTTGCCCCACAGGAACGCGCTGGTCGTGAGCAGTTGCGCTCTCTCGCTCAGTCCCAGCGTCTTGATATTGTCTTCGATCACCCGCGCGGTGGGGACGTGCTTCTCGATGAAGGTTGCGCTCAACGAACCGCGGCTCAACGCTTCGAGGCCCAGTGCCCCTGTCCCGGCGAACAAGTCGATCGCATGACGGCCCGCCGAATCGGTACTCACCAGATTGAAAATCGCTTCGCGCACCCGGTGCTTCATCGGCCGGGTAACGGGATCGCCCCCTTGCTGGAAGATTTCGTAGCGGAGTTTGCTACCACGCAATTTCCCGCCAATAATCCGCAGCTCCGAAGTTTCCGTAGTTTCGCCGCGTCTGGGTTTTGCTTTCGCCATGCCAACTCGATGAGTGCCGCTGCCGATCAGGCAGAGATTTGTTATGTTAGGCGGAAGTTTCTCGCCATCGTGACCATGTATTATTGTGACAAGCAGAGGCAAAGGATGCACCCCATGGCCCGTCGAATCTTATTATTGTTCTTGCTCCTCTTGGCCCCCACGGCACCCGTCCTGGCTCAAACTCCCGCCGAACAGGCCCACAAGAGCTTCGAAGAGTTGCAGACCCAATGGGTCGCGCTCGAACGCAAGTTCCACGAAAAACAGCAGGCCAATGCCGCTGCCCAGGAACTTCTCACCCTGCGAGCCGAATCGGACAAGCTGCTCGACGCCCTCACGCAAGCGGGCTTGGATGTCTATCGAGCCGATCCCAAAAGCTACCCGACCGTCAATCAAACGCTCCTGGCGATTGCGAATTTTCACGTCGTCGGCGATCCCAAGGGAGACGGCGGCGATCAATATGAAAAAGCCCTGCCGCTGATCCGTGAGCTTATCGACGCCGGAGCAGCCAGCACCTCGCCCGAGTTGTGGCTCTTGGGCGGAGTGAGTGCCTACGCGACCAACGATTATCCGCTTGCCCAGGAGTATTTCAGTAAAGCGAAAGCCGCCGGGGTGGCAAGTCCGCAAAATCGCTTGGGCCAACTCGCCCAAGGGTTTCAAGAATCGCTGCCCACCACCAGCCGGAATTGGACGCAGGAAGAACTCATTCGCGGAGCGGAGAAAGTCGCCGACAATCTGCCGCGCGTGAAATTCACCACCACCCGCGGTGATGTTGTGATCGAGCTGTTCGAGGAGGAAGCCCCGCAAGCGGTGGCCAATTTTCTCACACTCGCCAAACAGGGCTTTTACAAGAATGTCCCCTTTCATCGCGTACTGCCCGGCTTCATGGCGCAAGGGGGTGATCCCACCGGCACCGGCGGCGGCGGGCCGGGTTATTCAATTCGCTGCGAATGTGACGGACAGAAGTACCGCAAACACTTTCGCGGCAGCCTGAGCATGGCCCACGCAGGTCGCGACACGGGAGGTTCGCAATTCTTCCTCACCTTCGTGCCAACTACTTATCTTGATGGCAAGCACACCGTCTTTGGCCGTGTGGTCGAAGGGATGGACGTGGCAGCCTCGCTCAAACGCCGCGATCCGGATTCACCCGGCAGGTCCGAGCCCGACAAAATCCTCTCCGCCGAGGTGCTCCGCGACCGAGGCCACGAGTACAAATTCGCGAAACTGCAGGGTCGATGATTCAAGGGCCGCTCAGTTTTCGGTTAGCCATCGTTGTCATTCCCGCGCAGGCGGGAACCCAGTGCGGAGGGTCCAGCGTGAAATCCTGGATCCCCGCCTGCGCGGGGATGACGAGTGTGCCGGGGCGATAGGTTCGACTTCGACCGGAATGCGGCTATTTTTGGGCTGCTTGACGTTCATGCACACCCGTCTTACGATAGTATTTCGTTTTGGAATCCTGTTGGCTTCTGGCATTTATGGGCATGATAGTGGATGCCCCCGCGAGCAATTGGACGCTCGAACTTGAAGTAGGCGGATGTTGCGATCCGCTGAGCTGCAAGTGATTCGCCTGCCAACAGTTCCGCGTGTTGACCGTTTCTCCGGCACCCCCGGCGGGCCGGTTGTTGACGTTATCTCTTGGTGCAGGCGATTGTTCCCGCGTGATGCTGGCGGTCACTTGGATTCAATTGGTCCACTCGCACCAAGGCCACGGCGCGCAAGCATGCGCTGTGGGGAGAAAGTGTTGCGCACGAGCGACAGGAAGTTTCGACCAGCACGTCCACAAACACCTTAAGCACCATGCACATCAAGTCACTCAAAATTTATTGCGACATCGTTGAGCGACGCAGCTTTTCGCGGGCTGCCGACGACAACGGCATCTCACAGTCGAACGCCAGCCAAGTGGTTCATCAATTGGAAGAGCGACTGGGAGTGCAACTCTTGGATCGCTCGAAGCGTCCCTTTGTGCTCACCTCCGAAGGGGAGCGTTACTTTGAAGGGGCTCGGCAAATTGTCAGGCTCCACGACGAACTGGAAGAAGACGTTCGCACGCTGCACAATGCCTCGGCGGGGCGACTCTTGGTGGCATCGATTTACTCGGTCGGCCTCGCGCACATGAGTCTGTTCATGCGGCAGTTCTCTGGCAAGTATCCCAACGCTCAGGTGCGGCTGGAATATCTGCACCCCGACCGGGTCTTGGAAGTGGTGGAAGGGGGGGACGTTGATTTGGGTCTCGTGAGTTATCCCGAAGAAACCCGCACTTTGGCCGCGATTCCCTGGCGAAGTGAACCGCTGGTGGTCGTTTGCCATCCTAATCATCGCTTCGCGAAAGTGTCGTCGATCCACTTTGTCGATTTGTCGGGCGAACCGCTCGTCGCCTTTGAGGCGGGGTTGCGAATTCGCTCCGAGATCGACCACGCACTCTTGATGCACCACGTCGATGCCAATATCGCCTTCGAGTTCGACAACATTGAAACCATGAAACGAGCCATTGAAATCAACGAGGGCATTAGCTTGCTGCCGGAGCCAACCGTCGCCAAGGAAATCATTGCGGGGACGCTCGTGAAAGTGGCACTCGAAGGCGAGCCACAAACGCGGCCCTTGGGGATTGTCTATCGGCGCGACCGGCCGCTGCGAGAGCTTGCGCGAAATTTCATCGAACTTCTCAGGGCCGACACCGACTTCGTCGAAGAGGCCATGCCGCTCCCTGCTCTTCAATCGACAACACACAACAATGGCGCGGAAAGCTGGCGATAGTTTTCGCTCGGCCCAATTAGGGGATAATTGTCATGGATCACCAAGAAATATTTTCGGCGTTCCCGGCCAAGCAAGGTCTCTACGACCCCGAGAACGAGCATGATTCGTGCGGCGTGGGGTTTGTCGCGCATATCAAGGGCGTGCGGAGCCATCAAATCGTCCTTGATGCCGAGCAGGTGTTGCGCAACATGGATCACCGTGGCGCGTGCGGTTGTGAAGCAAACACGGGCGACGGTGCCGGCATTCTCACCGCCTTGCCGCATGAGTTTCTCAATAAAGTGGTTAAAGCCGATTTAGGCGTTGAACTTCCCGTTCCAGGCAGCTTCGCCGCGGGGAATGTGTTTCTTCCCAAGAAAGACGCCGAGCGAGCCAAGTGCAAGGCGGTTGTCGAGGAATTGATTAAGACCTACGGGCAACAACTCGTCGGTTGGCGCAAGGTGCCGGTCGACAACGCGGCAGCAAATATCGGCCCAAGCGCGCTGGCGGGTGAACCGGCCATCGAGCAAGTGATTATCGCGGCGGGGCAGGGCGTGAGCGGCGATGATTTTGAGCGCAAGCTCTATGCGATTCGCAAGCAAGCCAGCCATCGCCTGCGCAAAGATAATTCGCTCACTCAAGCGCAAATGTTTTACATCTGCTCGCTCTCCTCGAAGGTGATGATCTACAAAGGAATGTTCACCACCGAGCAATTGTTCAAATATTTTCCAGACCTCGCCGACAAGGATTACACCAGCCACTTGGCCATGGTCCACTCGCGATTCTCGACCAACACGTTCCCCTCGTGGGATCGCGCCCAACCGTGCCGCTACATGAGCCACAACGGCGAGATCAACACACTCCGCGGTAACAAGAACTGGATGCGCGCCCGCCAAGGCGTCATGCGGAGCGAGCATTTTGGCAACGACCTCGCCAAACTCTTTCCGATTTGCGAGCCCGACTGCAGCGACTCCGGTTCGTTCGACAATGTGCTCGAATTCCTAGTGATGAACGGCCGTCCGCTGCAAGAATCGGTGATGATGATGGTCCCCGAGGCTTGGCAGAACCACGAAACCATGTCCGAAGAAAAGCGGGCGTTCTACGAGTTCAACTCGGCACTGATGGAACCCTGGGACGGCCCGGCGTCGATTGTCTTTACCGATGGCAAACGGATTGGGGCCGTGCTCGACCGCAATGGTTTGCGACCCTCGCGATATTACCTGACTCACGATGACCGCGTGATCATGGCCAGCGAAGTCGGCGTGCTTCGCAGCGTGAAGCCCGAAAACGTGAAGGCCAAGGGGCGTCTGCAGCCGGGCCGCATGTTCCTCGTGGATTTCGAGCAGGGTCGCTTGATCCCCGACGAAGAACTCAAGAGCGACTTTGCCTCCCGTCGGCCTTACAAGACTTGGCTCAACAACCAGCGGATCGATCTCAACGAGCTCGAACCGAACAAGGAGCCCCACGGTTTCGACAGCAACACGCTGCTGGAGCGGATGCAAGCCTTTGGTTTCACGGTCGAGTCGATGAGCTTCTTGCTCTTGCCACTCATCAAGGCGGAAAAAGACCCCATCGGTTCGATGGGCAACGATTCCTGTCTTGCCTGTCTCAGCGATAAGCCGCGCTTGATTTACGATTATTTCAAGCAGCTTTTTGCCCAGGTCACCAACCCCGCGATCGACTCGATCCGCGAGGAAGTGATTATGTCGCTCGAGTGCTACATCGGTCCCGAGCAGAATTTGCTTGAAACCACCAAGGAGCACGCCCATCGCTTGCGCGTGCCGCACCCGATTTTGTCGAACGAGCAACTCGCGTCGCTCAAGCACATAAACCATCGCGGCTGGAAAGCCAAAGTGGTCGACATGACCTGGCCCAAGTCCGCAGGCAAGCAGGGGATGGTCGCAGCGCTCGACCGCATCTGCGCCGAGGCGGAAGCCGCAGTGGAGGAAGGCTATTCGCTGGTAATCCTGTCGGATCGTGACATTTCCGCTGAGCGCGTGCCGCTCAGTTCGCTGCTGGCCACCGGTGCGGTGCATCACCATTTGATTGCCAAGACCATGCGCACACGCATCGGCTTGGTGATCGAAACCGGTGAAGCCCGCGAAGTGCATCATCACTGCCTCTTAGTCGGTTATGGTGCCGATGCGATCAATCCCTACTTGGCGTTTGAAGCGCTGTGGCAAGCGCGCCGCGATGGCTTGCTCGATTCCGGCGAGCCTGCGATTGGCGAAAAAGAGGGGGGTGATGGCGAACAGCATCCCGCGATTGATATGGTTTCCAACGGCGAGTTGTACGATCCCGTCTCCAAAGCCGACCACGATCTGGTCAAAAAGTATCGCACCGGCGTCGCCATGGGCATGCTCAAGGTGATGGCCAAGATTGGCATCTCCACCTTGCAAAGTTACAAAGGCGCCCAAATCTTTGAAGCCGTGGGGCTCAAAAGCGAAGTGATCAATCGCTCGTTTGTCGGCACCGCCAGCCGTATCCAGGGTGTTGATTTCGACGTGCTCGCCGAAGAAGCGCTCCGTCGCCACGCCCTCGGTTATCCCGCGATGAAATCTTCGCGGCTCACCTTGCTTCCCAATCCGGGAGAATTCCACTGGCGCGCCGAAGGGGAACGCCACATGTGGGATCCCCAGTCGATTGCCGACATCCAGGTCGCCGCGCGCGCGGGAGATGCCAATGCCTATCGCCGCTTTGCCGACCATGTGAACCACGACGCCGAAACACGCTGCCAATTGCGCGGCTTGTTGGCGTTCAAGAAAGATGCGAACGGTGGGCCGATTCCTCTCGGGGAAGTCATGCCCGCCAAGGACATCGTCAAACGCTTCTGCACCGGGGCGATGTCGTTCGGCTCGATCTCGGCGGAAGCGCATGAGAGCCTGGCCATCGCCATGAACCGCCTCGGCGGCAAGAGCAACACGGGCGAGGGGGGCGAAGACCCCGCGCGATTTGTGCCGCTGGCCAATGGCGACTCCAAGCGCTCGGCGATCAAGCAAGTCGCTTCGGGCCGGTTTGGCGTGACGATCAACTATCTCACCAACGCCGATGAATTGCAGATCAAGATTTCGCAAGGCGCGAAGCCGGGAGAAGGGGGTGAACTTCCTGGTCGCAAGGTGGACGACTATATCGCGAAAATTCGCTATTCGACCCCCGGTGTCGGCTTGATCAGCCCGCCGCCACATCACGACATTTATTCCATCGAAGACCTCAAGCAATTGATTCACGACCTCAAGAATGCCAACCGTGCTGCTCGCGTGAGCGTGAAGTTGGTCTCCGAAGTGGGCGTCGGCACAATTGCCGCGGGGGTCGCCAAGGGTTATGCCGACCATATTTTGATCTCGGGCGACGGTGGCGGCACGGGTGCCTCGCCGCTCACGAGTATCAAGTACGCTGGTCTGCCGTGGGAATTGGGCATCGCCGAAACACATCAAACGCTCGTACTCAACGACCTGCGCAGCCGCGTCGTGCTGCAAACCGACGGCGGCCTTAAAACGGGCCGCGACGTAGTAATCGCCGCGATGTTAGGGGCCGAAGAGTTTGGCTTCGCCACCGCGCCGCTGATTACGCTCGGTTGCATCATGATGCGCAAGTGTCATTTGAACACCTGCCCGGTCGGCGTGGCCACGCAAGACCCCGAGCTGCGCAAGAAATTCAACGGCAAGCCAGAGTATGTCGTCAATTATCTGTTTATGGTTGCCGAAGATGCTCGCCAAGTGATGGCTGAGCTAGGCTTCCGCACGATTGAAGAAATGGTTGGCCGGGTCGATTGCCTCGAAACCGATAAGGCAATCAAGCACTGGAAAGCGGATGGCCTGGATCTCACGTCCCTGCTCGAACCCGTAAAAAAACCCCATGCGAAAGTCGGCACCTACAACACGCAAAAACAAGAGCATGGCCTGGAGTTGTCGCTCGACATCACCAAACTCTTGGCTCTTGCCAAGCCGGCCATCGAGCGCGGCGAGAAAGTGCGCGAAGAACTGTCCATAATCAACACCAACCGCACCGTCGGGACGATTCTCTCTAACGAAATTTGCAAGCAGTGGGGCGAAGATTGCCTCCCCGACGATACCGTTCACTTCAAGTTCAACGGCTCGGCGGGGCAAAGCTTCGGCGCGTTTCTTGCCAAGGGAGTTACCTTGGAACTCGAAGGGGATGCCAACGATTACGTCGGCAAAGGCCTCTCCGGCGGACGCGTGGTGATTTATCCGCCTAGGAATTCCAGTTTCGTGGCCGAGGACAACATCATCGTCGGCAATGTGTGCCTCTATGGCGCGACCAGCGGCAAGGCGTTTTATCGCGGCCGCGCCGCCGAACGATTTGCCGTGCGGAACAGTGGTGCCGAAGCGGTGATCGAGGGGGTCGGCGATCACGGTTGCGAATACATGACGGGTGGCCGCGTGGTGATCTTGGGACCAACGGGCCGCAACTTCGCCGCCGGCATGAGTGGCGGTGTCGCCTATGTTTGGGATCCCAAGGAAAAATTACTCTCCAACTGCAACCTGGGCATGGTCGAGTTGGAGAAAGTGGACGACGAAGAAGACGCCGATGAGCTGCGGGAGTTGATCGAGTTGCACAAAAACTACACTAACTCGGCGGTGGCCGCGGACATTTTGGACCGCTGGGAAGAGTGCCTGCCCCAGTTCGTGAAGGTCATGCCGACGGACTACAAGCGCGTGTTGATGGAGCAAAAATCCAAGTCGAAACAACCCGCAATCGTCTAAGAGTTTCACGCAGAGGCGCAGAGTTCGCGGAGTAACGCTACAAATTAAGCACAAAGGTTGTATTTTTGCACAGATGAAACTGTCCCGGAGGGACAACTGAGAATAGCCCAGCCATTTATGGTTTGTCGTTACCCACATTTTGGGGTTTCGCCGCAACTTGTCCCGGAGGGACACACGACAATAGCCCAGCGATTTATCGCTGGGTTCGAAGACAACGTGCCAAGTGAGTCCCGTAGGGACGATTGAAAGCTCGGATCGGGATTCAGTCGTCCCTACGGGACTTGTGATCGATACGACAGTTTTCCCAGCAGTGAACTGCTGGGCTATTATCATGGCGTCCCTCCGGGACGAAGATTTATGTCACACTCCTACGTTAGCTCGTTGTTCCATTGCATTTTCAGCACAAAGAACCGACAGAAAATAATCATTCCCCCGTTGCAAGAACGCCTATGGCCCTACTTGGGAGGAATTGCGCGTGAGAACGACATGAAAGCCTTAGCGGTGGGTGGTATTGAGGATCATGTACATCTACTAATATCACTTCCAGCAACGATGAATATCTCGAAGGCAATGCAATTGATTAAAGGTGGTTCCTCGAAATGGTTACACGACGAATTCCCCGACCAGCGCGAATTTGCATGGCAAGAAGGTTATGGAGCGTTCAGTATCGCTACTTCACAGATTGATAGCACAAAAGAATACATAGCCAATCAAGTCAATCATCACGCTGTGAAGACGTTTGAAGAAGAATTCATTGCGATATTGAACAAGCACGGAATTGAATACGATCCACGCTATGTGTGGGGATAAGTTCAGACGTCCCTCCGGGACTAACCATGTGATGAGTTTCCCCAGCGATGAATCGCTGGGCTATTATCACAAGCCCCTCCGGGGCAAACAAATACAACTAACCACTGACAAATTACAACTGACTTATCATGGGCAAACCCACCGGTTTCAAAGAATTTGAGCGCGCGGCTGTTCCGTATCGCGACCCCGTCGTGCGGGCTGGCGACTTTTTGGAAATCTATACCGAGCCGCTCGCGGAGAATCTGCGCACTCAGGGCGCGCGGTGCATGGATTGTGGCGTGCCGTTTTGCCAATCGGAGAGCGGTTGCCCCATTGATAACCTGATTCCTGAGTGGAACGACTTGGTTTACCAAAATCGCTGGCGTGACGCCCTCGACCGCTTGCACAAAACGAACAACTTCCCGGAGTTCACGGGCCGGACTTGCCCTGCTCCCTGCGAAGGTGCGTGCGTGCTGGGCATTACCGACCCGCCCGTCACGATCAAGAACATCGAAAACGCGATCATCGACCGCGGCTTTGCCGAAAATTGGGTTGTGCCGCAACCCCCCAGTGAGCGCACCGGGCAGCGCGTCGCCATCGTCGGCAGTGGTCCCGCGGGACTCGCCGCCGCGGCGCAACTCAACAAGGCCGGCCACTCGGTCACCGTTTATGAGCGCGCCGACCGCATCGGTGGCTTGTTGATGTATGGCATCCCCAACATGAAGCTCGACAAGGGAGTCGTCGAGCGGCGGATCAATTTGCTGCGGGCCGAAGGGGTCGAATTCATCACCTGCGCTCACGTGGGCCGCGAGCAAGATTACCCCGCTGGCCACATGACGCAGATCATGCAAGAACGCGGCTGCGAAGTGCAGTTCATCGATCCCCAAGAATTGATCGACGAATACGACGCCGTGTTGTTGGCCACGGGAGCGACCAAATCGTTCGATCCCACCGCGCGTTGCCCCGGTCGCGATTTGGCAGGAATTCATCTGGCGATGGATTTTCTCACTCGCAACACCAAGAGCTTGTTGGATTCGGAGCTTGCCGACGACAAATATCTTTCTGCCAAGGGTAAGAATGTCATCGTCATCGGCGGTGGCGACACGGGTGCCGACTGCATCGGCACGTCGCTGCGCCATGGCGCGAGGTCGATTGCCAACTTTGAACTCTTAGACGTACCACCTCCCGAGCGGGCCGCCAACAATCCGTGGCCCCAATGGCCACGAATTTACCGGGTCGACTATTCCCATGCCGAAACCAAGGCCAAACTCGGCGAAGATCCCCGGCAGTTCAATATTCTTACCAAAGAGTTTGTTGACAACGGCCAAGGCCGCGTGAGCGGCGTGAAGACCGTCGCGGTGAATTGGTCGAAACCGGGCGAAAAAGCCCCGTTCAGCGAAGTGCCAGGAAGCGAAAAAATATGGCCCGCCGATTTGGTGTTCCTTGCCACGGGCTTTATCGGCCCGGAACTGGAAGTGGGTGAAATGCTGGGCGTCGCCACGCAAAACCCACGCGGCAATTGGCAAACCTTTGCCGCTGAACATGGTTCATTCGCCACGAACGTCGAGAAAGTCTTTGCGGCCGGTGATTGCCGTCGCGGTCAAAGTCTCGTCGTCTGGGCGATCAACGAAGGTCGCGGCGCGGCCCGTGCGATCGACGAATTCTTGACTGGCGCGACGGTGCTCTCCGCCCCAGGTATTAAGTTGCCACGGCAAGTGGTGTAAGTGGCGAATTAAACGCCCCGTTTTCTGAGCTGGCGACCACGACCACGGGACGAATCGGTCCGAGATTCGTGTGATGCTGCCTGAGTTTCTCGATCGTGGCCCAGGAGAGTCGACGACCTTGTCGCAGCAGCTTGGAGCCATCGGCACCAACCACGTCCTCGGCCAAAATCAAACCTTCACGCAACTCTTCAATCGCCAACTCGATAGTCGCCTGCTGATCGCAAGAGAATGTCCCCCGTGTAGTTGAAAAGCATGGCGGTTCCTCCGCCCAGAAGATACCTTCTGGGCGGTGGAACCGGCTTTTCAACTAACGGAGGGACATTCTCGATCGCAATACGCATTTAACTGCTCGAGCGTGTCGCCAATCATGGGACATAACTCGGGTAACAAAGCCCGAACTTCTTTAATCCCGGATTTCCCAGATGACTTCCCGCACAATGGCACGCGATTTGCGCCACACCTTGTAAAAACAGCGGTTTGTACGCTCAACATGCCATCGTG
>JAWXAV010000035.1:0-65188 GCA_034439695.1 Bythopirellula sp.
GTTGGTTCCTCCAATAAAGGGAAAATGGTTCTTCCCAGAAGGTATCTTCTGGGCGGAGGAACCGCCATGCTTTTCAACTACACGGGGGACATTCTCCATACGCGCCGGTAAGGTTAAGAGTGGGGCTTCGATCAGCATTAATGCATTTGAAACCGAACTGGTGGAAGCGGATTGCGCTTGTCGCCCTTTTGGGGTTCGCCGCGTTGTTTGTCGCGCTCACCGCCGTAGTAACTTCGAGTGTTTTGTATCCGATAGAACAACAGCTGTTGGATGAACGGCTAATTGGTGAATGGCAGTCCGATGCTGATCGAACAATTGCTGGCATCCGCGAAGCTCGATCATTGGACGAGGCTCAAGAAGCGAAACTCCGCCAGATTTTCGGCAAGATGCGCGTGACCTACGCACCAACCACTTTCACGACCGTGTTGTACGAATCAACTAAATCTCAGGGATACAAGGTACTGGGCCAGGACCAGCACTCAGTCGTTATTCAAGAGATTGATGCAGAGCCCTCCCCATTGGATGTATTGGAGCTAAGCACGTTCACAGTTATACAATTCGATGGACCGGACTCGTACTGGTTGCGTTCCAAAGTTGCCGACGTGCAAGAATGGTTCACACGCGTTAAGTAGCCATAGGCCGTCTGCGGAGCGCGGGCGTGTGCCAGCTACCGTGGAAGAGTCTCGGGGCGAGTTCGCCGCCGGGCAATGTCAACCTATGACTGCGGCAGAGTTGGTGCGTGAGGCATAGGAATTGGTTGAACCCGCTACTTCGCTCGCATCGAAACCCGCAATTGCGCGCGGGCTTGGGAGATGATGCGGTCGCGGATGGCGAGTTCTTCTTCGCCGCTGACTTTGCGAGTGAGGGCCGTGGCCAATTGTTCGGCGGCGGTGACTTGATCGACCGCTGCCGCGGAAACCGCGCGGTTGGTGAGTACAGACACCAAGTTGTCGTTCACCTGCACAAAACCGCCGTCGATGTAGTAGCGGCTTGTGGTGGCTCCCTGCCGTACCCGAAGTTCACCGTAACCGAGCCGGCCAATGAGAGGGCTGTGACCTTTGCCAACGCCCAGCTCACCATCGAACAACGGCAACGCAACGAAATCCGCTTCGGTGTCGAGCACGGTTTCTTCCGGCGTGACAACGATCAAATGCAAAATAGCAGTGGTGGATTCGGCTGTGCTCATGGTGATTGAGTTCGTTCAGTCTATGAATTGGCTTTAGCCTGGAGCTTATGGTATTGGGCTTCGGCCTGCTCGATGGCACCCACATACATGAAGGCGTCTTCGGAGAGGTGATCCCACTTGCCGTCGCAGATTTCTTCGAAGCTGCGGATCGTGTCGGCCAGTGGCGTGATTTCGCCCGACTTGCCGGTGAAGACTTCGGCCACGAGGAACGGCTGCGACAGGAACCGCTCGATGCGGCGAGCACGATGCACAACCATCTTGTCCTCTTCGGAAAGCTCGTCGACGCCGAGGATCGCGATGATGTCTTGAAGCTCGCGGTAGCGTTGCAAAGTCTTCTGTACACGGCGGGCACAATTGTAGTGCCGTTCGCCGACGTATTGCGGGTCGAGAATTCGGCTCGATGAAGCGAGCGGATCCACCGCGGGGTAAATACCTTTTTCCGAAATCGAACGCTCGAGATAAATGAACGCGTCCAACTGGCCGAAGGCCGTCGCGGGGGCAGGGTCGGTCGGGTCGTCGGCAGGCACATACACGGCTTGCACCGAGGTAATGGCCCCGTTGCTCGTGGACGCGATACGTTCTTGCAAGGCACCCATTTCGCTGGCGAGCGTCGGTTGGTAACCCACTGCACTCGGCATACGACCCAAGAGCGCGGAGACTTCGCTACCCGCTTGCGAGAAGCGGAAAATGTTGTCGACGAACAGGAGCGTGTCGGCACCCGTCTTGTCGCGAAAGTATTCGGCCATCGTGAGTGCGGACAGAGCCACACGCAAACGGGCACCCGGCGGTTCGTTCATCTGGCCGAACACCATGCAGGTTTGGTCGATCACGCTCCGGCCGGTGTCGCCGATTTTGGCTTCCTGCATTTCGAGCCACAGGTCGGTTCCTTCACGGGTACGTTCACCCACTCCGGCAAACACCGAGTAACCACCGTGAGCCGAAGCGATACGTGCAATCAACTCGGTCAAGATCACGGTCTTACCGAGACCGGCACCGCCGAACAAACCGGCCTTACCACCGCGAACGAACGGCGTGAGCAGGTCGATCACTTTAATACCGGTTTCAAACAGTTCGGTCGTGGTCGAAAGCGTGTCGAGCTTGGGAGCTTCACGGTGGATCGGCCAGCGTTCCTCGGCGTCCACGGGACCACGGCCATCGACCGCTTCACCCAACACGTTAAACACGCGACCGAGAGTTGCCGTGCCAACAGGGACTGTGACGGGGCCGCCCGTGTCGACACATTCCTGACCGCGGATCAAACCGTCGGTACTGCCCAGAGCAACGCACCGCACGCGGCCGCCGCCGAGTTGCTGTTGCACTTCGCCGGTGAGATTGATCTTCACGCCCTTGTTCTCCGAGACCACTTTCACGGCGTTGTAGATCGCCGGCAGACTGTCTTCGGGGAACTCCACATCGAAGGTCGAACCGATCACTTGGGTGATATGGCCGATTTTGTTTTGAGTCGCGGTTGTCATGGTTTTTTAGTCGAGTGCTTAAAGTCTAGTGTCGAGAGCCAGAAGGCAGGCTCTCAAAGTAGTTATACGGTTATTGCGATTCTCTGGCTCTTGACTCTCGTCTGTTGCCTCTTAGCTATTTCAGCGCTTCCACGCCGCCGATCAGGTCCATCAATTCCGAGGTGATGCGGCCCTGTCGCGCGCGGTTGTATTGCATGCTCAAACTCTTGATCAAATCGCCCGCGTTTTCGGTGGCACCTTTCATCGCGACCATCCGGGCAATTTGCTCGCTCACGGCCGAATCGAGGAAACACTTAAACAGCTTGACCTTGAAGCTCGTGGGCACCACTTCTTCCAGGATACTTTCCGGCGAGGGGAGAAACTCATACTGCGGGCCGGTGCTGAGTGCCGCTTCGGCCTGCTCGCCTGCTCCGAGCGAACCGAGAGGCAGCAACGTCTCCACCGCCACCTTCTGCCGCGAGATGCTTTCGTACTTCATGTACACCACATCAAGTCGATCGAGCTTGCCAGTGATGTACTCTTCGAGGTAGCGGTTGGCGAGCAACTCGACTTCGACAAACGAGGGCTTGTCCTCAAAGTGCGTGTAAGTCTGATGCGCCTCGTGACCTTTGAATTTGAAGCCGCCGATACCCCGTTTGCCGGAAATCTCGAGGCGAGAGTGCGGGACTTCCTGTTGCAACTGGCTCCAGCGCTCGAGGCCGGCGCGAGTCAAATTGCCGTTAAAGCCGCCGCACAAACCACGATTGGCCGTGAGCACGAGCAGCGTCGCATTCGCAGTCGTCTCGCGTTGCTCCAAGAGAGGATGACTCACTTCCAGGCCGGTCTTCGTGAGATCGGACACCAACTTGGTGATACGATTCGTGTAAGCCGTTGCCGCGGCGGCCCGATCCATCGCTTTCTTGAAGCGCGCCGTGGCAATCAGTTCCATCGTCCGCGTAATCTTGCGGATGTTGCGAACCGACTTGCGGCGTTTATCAAGTTCTTTGGGATTGGCCATTAGTGTGTGGTCAGTTGTGGGTGGTTAGTGGCTAGTGGCTGGCCTAGCCGCGATTCGACGAATCGCCGGTCCTTAAACGGTGACGGTCGCTGGAGCAGTGACGCCGATGAATTGTTTGTTGAATTCTTCAATCGAGGCACGAATCTTGGCGGTGAGGGCCTCGTCGATATCTTTTTTGTCGGCGAGCTCCTTACGAACTTCCGACTTTTGATCGGACATGAACTTCAGGAACTTTTCTTCCCATTCGAGCACGCGCTCGACCGGCAATTTATCCAAGAAACCACGCGTGCCGGCAAAGATCACGAGTATCTGGTCGATCACATTGAGCGGCTTATATTGGCCCTGCTTCAAGAGTTCCACCATGCGATAGCCACGGTCGAGACGAGCTTGCGTAGCCGGATCGAGTTCGGTCCCCAATTGGGCGAAGGCCGCGAGTTCGCGGAACGAGGCGAGGTCCAAACGCAAACCACCGGCCACTTTCTTCATCGCCTTGATTTGAGCGGCACCACCCACGCGCGACACAGAAATACCGGCGTTCATGGCGGGCTTCACACCGGCGAAGAACAAGTCCGGCTGCAAATAAATCTGGCCGTCGGTAATCGAAATCACGTTGGTCGGAATGTAGGCCGAGACTTCACCTTCGAGTGTTTCGATAATCGGCAGCGAAGTAATCGAACCGCCACCCAGCGCTGCCGACAACTTGCACGAACGCTCCAGCAATCGGCTGTGACAGTAAAACACGTCGCCCGGGAAGGCCTCGCGACCGGGCGGACGTCGCATCAAGAGCGACAACTCGCGGTAGGCCACGGCCTGCTTGCTCAAGTCGTCGTAGACAACCAAGGCGTGCCCGCCATTGAACATGTATTCTTCGGCCATCGCCGTGCCCGAGTAGGGAGCGATGTATTGCAGCGGGGCGGGGGTACTGGCCCCCGAGACGATCACGGTCGTGTAATCCATCGCACCCGTGGCACGGAGCTTCTCGATCACGCCAGCCACGGTCGATTCCTTTTGACCAATCGCCACGTAGAAACACTTCACGCCCGAATCGTGCTGGTTGATAATCGCGTCGATGGCGATAGCGGTCTTGCCGGTCTTGCGGTCGCCGATGATCAGCTCGCGTTGTCCACGGCCAATCGGCGTCATCGCGTCGATGGCCTTCACACCGGTTTGGAGCGGCTCGCTCACGGGTTGTCGTTCCGACACGCCCGCGGCGATTACTTCCACGGGGCGGCGCTTGCTGGTCACGATCGGGCCCTTGCCGTCGAGCGGATTGCCAAGAGGATCGACCACGCGGCCCAAAAGCTCATCACCCACGGGCACGCTCAACAATTGGCCGGTGCTGCGAACTTCTTCACCTTCGTTGATGTTGAGATAGTCGCCGAGGATAATCACGCCGACCGAGTTTTCTTCGAGGTTGAAGGCCAGGCCGTAGACGCCACTGGCGAATTCCACCATTTCACCAGCCATTACGTCGGCCAAGCCGTAAACTTGCGCGATGCCGTCGCCCACTTCCAACACGCGTCCGACGGTACGCACGTCGATGTGTGAGGAAAATTGCTCGATCTCTTTTTGAATCACTGAAGCGATTTCGTCGCTATTGAACTTCATCGAAGCTCTCCCGGGAATCTATTTAGCTTTTAATTGTTGCGTCATTCCCGCGCTGGCGGGAATCTAGTTTTGCGGCTTGGGTTCCCGCCTGCGCGGGAATGACTGCATGATTATTGGTTCTCACGACTCGTTCTGCTGAAAAATCTTGTCCGGATGCTGCTGAATCGCCTCGACGGCCCGCGCGATCATTCCTTGGCGTGCCCGCTCCAAGTTCGTCCGGGTCGAGGCGTCCAAAACGCGATCTCCGGAACGAACCACAAAGCCGGCGATCAAGTCAGGGTTGATCGTCACTGTCACCAGCGGTTCGGCTTCGAGTCGCTTGCCCAAGAGGGCGATCATTTCTTGCTGCAACGCCGCATCCACCGGATGAGCGAGCTCCAGTTTCACCGAAACTTGATTGCGGCGGACTTGCCACAAGGCATTCGCGCTGCGAATGATCTGCCGCAACACACCCAACCGTCCATGCTCGGCGATCACCTTGATAAAGTTGAGCGCACTGGCCGACAAATTCTTGCCGAAGACCCGGTCGAGAATTCCCAGCTTGTCGTCGTTGGAAACGAGTGCCGATCCAAAGACCTTTTCCAAGTCAGGAAACTTGGTCAGCACATCTAACACGACGTCGTTCAACTCCTCCATGAAACGCCCTTGCGCTTCAGGATCTCCCGCGGCGTTGAGCCCCGCCTGCGCATACACTCGGGCCAGTTTTTCGACGTCCACGTCGAAGACTGTTTCTCTTGCTGAGTGCTGGCTTGTTGCGTCGCTCATGTTATCAAGTTAATTCTTGCTGGGAGCTAGTTTTTGCTAGGAGTTGAGGCCAACGTGGTGAGGGCATCGCGGACAAGCTGCGAGTGTTGCTCGGGGGTGAGGTTGCGGCTAATCACCTTGCCCGCCACCAGCACGGCTTGATTGGCAATCGTTTCGGCGATGTTCTTCATCGCCAGGTCGGCGGCGCGCTCCACGTCCTTGAGCGCGCGATCACGCTCCGCGTCGGCTGCCTTCTTCGCCTCGGCCAAGATCTGCGTCTTCGTGTGGTCGGCATCGCGACGGGCTTCCTCCATCAAAGCCCGCACCTCGTTGGCGGCACTGGCCAACTTGGCTTCGTACTGCACCAACATCTGCTTGGCTTCCTCATGCTTGAGGGCCGCGCCTGCGATGTTGTTTTCGATCATCCGCTCGCGCTCCAAGAGCGCGGCCGAAATTGCAGGCCAAGCGAACTTGTACAACACCAAGAACAGCAGCCCAAACACCACCAACGTAAAAAACGCGAGGTCGGGATCGAGTGCCAACGGATTGGGATTGCCAGCATGCTCTTCGCCATGACCGGCAGCGTGGTCCGCTTCTTGAGCCAGGCTTACAGAGGAACCGGCAAGCCAGCCCAGCAGTGCTAAACCAAACAGCAGTACAAAACCGATGCGTCGAATGTTCATGCGCAGAACCCTATCGCCAAAAACTACGGCCCACTCTCCCAATCAAGCGAGCACCAACTAGTTGAACAACATACAAACGATCAACGCGAAAAACGTCGCACCTTCAATCAGAGCGGCGGAGATAATCATCGCGGTTTGAATGTTGCCGGCAGCTTCGGGCTGACGCGACATGCTCTCGACGGCTTGGCCACCAATGCGGCCAATACCCAAGGCGGCACCAATGATCACCAAGCCAGCACCGAACGCGGCACCCAAATTCACGCTGAAACCACTGGCGGCAACAGCCGGGGCGTCGCCCGCTTCTTGCGCCATGGCTGGGCTCGCAACCAGCAACAATGCCCAACAAAACACCATCATTTTCGCCAACTTAATCACGTGAATGTCTCCTTCGACTAAGCAAAACAGTGGAACGATTACGGGGAGTCGACTGGTCCAGCTCACTTTAGTGCGGATGCACCGCCGCTCCGATGAACAAGGCCGACAAAAAGGTAAAAATATAAGCCTGTAAAAAGGCCACAAACAATTCGAGCATGCTGAGCGCGGTGGCACCCAACACACTGGCCGCGGTGACGCTGCCCCAAATGGCATTGCCCGCCACGGCGCTCGCACCGATGAACGCCAAAATCACCGCGAGCACAACGTGGCCCGCCATCATGTTGGCCAGGAGTCGCACGGCCAACACGCAATGTTTAATAAATAAACCCAGGATTTCAATCACAAAGATCAGCGGGACCAACATCACGGCAATCGGCTTCGGCAAATCCATGTGAGGCACTTGGGCCTTCCAAAAACCGACCACGCCGAGTTGCATCATTCCAGAACCCACGACCACCACAAACGTGGTGAGGGCGAGCGCGGCCGTTGTCGCCAAGGCCCCCGTGGGCGAACCCATCCAAGGAATCATGCCCATCAGATTGCAGCCGAGCACGAAGAAAAAGAGTGTCCACAAATAGGGCACGAACCGGTCGGCATCGTGAGCCCCAATGCAGGGCCGCGCGATTTGGTCGCGAATATAGAGCAAAAAGACTTCCAGCAAATTCCAGAGCCGACCCTGGGGACGATGGCCACCCTTGAGTCGAGCGGCCAAAGCCGCAAACAGGATAAAGATGATCAGTGCGATCACCACTTCCAGCACCATGAACTTAGTGAGCTTGAGGTCGAACGGCTTGATCGTGTTATCAATCAGGGCGTTACCCGTGTTCATCTCGACCAGCGGTTCGTCGAGGCTGAACGGTTGGGGAATCGCGACATGCCCATGCGCTTCATCCGACGTAAAAAAACGCGGAAAGTGAAACTCCGGCGAGTCTTCGACGTGTCCGAACAGTTCGTTGGGTGCGAGATGATCAGCCATGATGTGCGACGCTACTTGGTCTCTGAGGAAAGCTGATGTTGGGGGCCAATCGAACGAACCGAAAGGTACGTTTCCACCGCCAGTGAAACCAAATAAGCGACAATCAAGAAGCCGGCAAAAACCTGGCCTTGAGCCGCGGATTGATTGAGGGCTAGCCAGAGGCAAACCACCAGGGGTGGCAGCAGGCGGCAACCCATCGCCAGCAACATGCCCGGCAGGGGTTGGCCAGTGGCCGAGAAATGGTGCGAAATCGCGAGGGCCGCTAAACCCGGGGTGATGCAAACACCCGTGGCGGCGAGCAAGGCCGTCACGCTATTCCCACCGAGCCAAAAGGCCAGCGGCAAGCAAAGCAGGGTGAAACCCAAGAGGGCCAGAATTAAAATCATCGCGCAGGCGACCAAGCTGCTTTCCGAGCCGCACGACAGCCAACTCGGGGTTTGCTGGCAACTTGGCGTTTGCTGGGTCACGGGACGACTTTCTGACTTACCTAAAAAACGATTTGTGTGATCAAGCTCAATTTGGACTGTTATTCTTCGGTCGATTCTTTGTTGATTGGGCAATGGCCTTCAATTGCAGGAAAGCCAAGTAACCTCCCAAGGCAAAACCCACCAGCAGGAACAACGCCTTCGTTCCCAACTTGGTGTCCAACCAATATCCCACTAACCCCGGCAAAACCATTTCCAAAGAAATGGTCATAATCCGCGATGCCCATTCGGAAGCCTTCGCCGTGGCCGAACGCCCATCGACCACGTCTTTGTCATTCGGAGCCTTGTCATTCGGACCCGTACTCACATGGGCCTCCAGACAGCCGCAACGACACCGATCTCGCATGCCTGTGGAAATAGCGCTCGATAGAATCGGACCGTAGCAGAGAACCGCCGGTTGATGCCGAAAAATTCCCTTTTCCACGGACTTGCTTAATCTAATTACGTGATCGAGAAGCGCGAAGGGCTATTCGTGAATTTTTTCACAATTTCCTTGCTGGCGACATAACCTGTTTTGAGACAAGAGATTAGGAAGAATCCTAAAAAATGAAACTAAGGGCTTACGTCAACGCTCTCGCCGATCCTAAGGGAGTCGCACCCATCAGCTAGGGAGAATTGTCGCAAGTCTTTTTTGAGAAAAGATTTACGGCGAAACCTGCCCGCAAAAAGCTTGCAATTTGGGGGATTTGAGATTAATATCGAGTTTGCGGGAATTGCCGACTCTACTCAATGTTCGGGGCAGATTTCTGCAGACTTCGGTCTGGTCAGGGAACGCCAGACATTACTCCGCAAGGCAATTCGGCCGGGTGTCGCCAGACGTCCCGCCCCGCATTCTGATCGGCAGTCTCTCACACGGATGTTCTATCCGTTGACTTTGCTTCAAGAGAGTTTCGTGGGGAGGGTTCCGCAACCATGACAGCCGCTGCACTGCGCTCGCGCACCGCGAAAGATCTGGCCCAATTGGCTCGTCAACATGGCGTCGCCGGCTGGCACTCCATGAAAAAAGAGCAATTGATCGAAGCAATCGTGGTCATCGCCCGCAAACGGAATCTCGAACCACGGCCAGTGAACAACGACGGTAACGGTCACGCGGTCCCCACACGCGACATTCAGCTTGCGACTGAAACACCCCTTCACATGCGCCGCAGCCTCGAACAATTGCACCAGAAGCTCGCAACACTCAAAAACTTGGCTCAAGGTGGGCAGCAATCTCACGCGGAACCCAAGGAAGATCGCCTCGTGGTCATGGTTCGCGATCCGTATTGGTTGCACGCCGTTTGGGATCTTTCCCAGCGCAGCGTCGATCGCGCTCAAGCCGCCATGGGCCAACGCTGGCACACCGCGCAGCCCACATTACGCGTGTTTCGCATTATGGAAGCAGGCTCGTCGAAACTCGAACGCGACATCACGATTCACGGTGGCGTGTCGAATTGGTACGTCGACGTGAATGAACCTCCCTGCAACTTTCGCATGGAGATCGGCTATTTGGCCCCGGATGGCACTTTTTATTCTTTGGCGCGCAGCAACTCGGTGCAGACGCCACCCGCCGGTTCGAGTCATGCGGTCGATGAAAATTGGTCCGACGTCGCGCAAAACGCCGACATGATCTATGCCATGAGTGGCGGATACTCGCCGCAAGGGACGAGCCGCGAGTTGCAAGAGTTGCTGGAAGAACGCTTGCGACGCCCGCTAGGCTCACCGATGAATACCCGTTTTGGCAACGGCGCGGCCGTTGGCCTGCGGGAAGAAGATAGGATGGCACTCGCGATTGACGCGGAAATCATTATCTACGGAGCCACCAATCGGCAAGCTCATGTCACGCTCAAGGGTGCGCCCGTGCAAGTTCGGCAAGATGGCACGTTCTCGGCACGCTTGAAAATGCCCGAATTGCGGCAAGTGATTCCGATTGTCGCGAGTTCTTGCGATGGCACCGAGCAGCGGACGATCATTCTCGCAGTCGAGCGGAACACCAAGATCATGGAACGAGTAGTCCGCGACATCACAGTTCACTAGAATTCTGCATAACAATCGTTGTGCTGGAAAAGTGGGAGTAGCCATCCTGGCTGCTATCTGCTATTGGCAGGCTGGAAGTCTACCCGACGTTGCTTTCTCGTGATTTGAGGGTTTCTGCGTGTCGCTTTCTCCAAACCAAGAGAACATAGTGTCTTTTCTGGCAAAGCTGCCTGATTGCCTCGTCGCGTTCTCCGGCGGGGTCGACAGTGCGGTCGTGGCCAAAGCGGCTCAAGTGGCGCTGGGTGAAAGAGCCATCGCAGTCACCGGCGTAAGTGCCAGCCTCGCCTCGGGCGAGTTGGCAGCGGCGCGGCGCATTGCCACAGCCATTGGCATCCGGCACGAGACGATCAACACCGACGAATTGAGCGATCCCGGATATCTGGCCAATGCCCCCACGCGCTGTTGGCATTGCAAGACGGAACTCTACAGCCAGATGCGCCTGCTCGCGACTCAACTGGGCTTCACGCACATCACTAACGGCACGAATCTCGACGATCTCGGCGACTTCCGGCCCGGTTTGCAAGCTGCCAGTGAACACAGCGTGTTGAGCCCGCTGGTGGATTGCGGAATCGGCAAGCAGGGGGTGCGTCAGTTGGCGCTCGATTGGCGACTCGAAGTTTGGGACAAACCCGCGTCGCCGTGCCTCTCGAGCCGCGTGGTGTATGGGTTGGAAATCACGCCCGCACGACTCGCGCGGATTGATGCGGCCGAAGCGCTGCTCAAAGAACTCGGCTTCACCTCGGTGCGCGTGCGTTGCCATCAGGATGATTTGGCCCGCCTGGAAGTCGCCGCGAGCGAGATCAGCCGCCTAGCCGACGAGGCGCTGCGTAAAGAGATCAGCAACCGCTTGCGTGAGATCGGTTTCAAGTATGTGACGATTGATCTCGAAGGTTTTCGTTCGGGAAGTTTTTTGCCGTTGGTGGAACTCGTCATTCCCGCGCAAAGCATCGTGTGAGGCACCGAGGAGATTCTCGGCCGAGACGACCCGGTCAAAAAAGTGCTTGTTACGCTTCATAACGGCTCCTTGCGACGTCTGTCGTTCTTCCGTAGGACGGCCACTCTTGGCCGTCGCTTAATTGTTGATGAGTTCGCCACGGGCAGGAGTGCCCGTCCTACAAGCTGTTGCCACTGTAGGTCACACTGGGCAACGCTAGACATTCCTTACTGGTGGCCTGCTTCAGCCAACCGCCAAGCATCCGGCCTCGTCGGCAAGCCTCCCTCGGAATGACAACCACCAACGAACTCCATTAGAATTTGCCGCCGCCAGAAGTGAGACACGCACCTCTGGCCGGTTCCACTGGTTGCGGACGAGGTTGACACGAATTCATGGGACCGGACTACACTTCAGTCGCGGCGGCTTCGGTGGGATGCCAAAAATGCGCTAACAGATGCAGGACACGCCCACCTGGGGCAGATAACGGCACCGTTCACCGGGCCGCGGCGAACGATATTGATTTCAAGAACCCGCGCGGCCCGCGGCTCCGTGTGCAACGGATTGTTATGTGGCGATCTGTCGTTGACCTTAAATTCATTTCGACGCGGCACTGGTGATATCGATCGGCCACGAACCGACGTGATTCATTGTTGTGATTTTCGCTGGATTTCGCCCCATCCGTCCGGTCTTTGGTGGCCGCAACCGAGTTTATTGTTTCCTTGCCAAACTGAGACGTATCCCATTTCGTTGGCCGGGTAGACAGAAATACCGTCTTCGTGAAGGGCTATTTCGAACATGGCGTTCGGGTCAGTGATCTCGGCACGAACTTCGACTTCTTCGCCGGGTTTGAGCCAGTAGTCCTGAGCCTCCGGTTCGGTGAATACCATCAGTAACTTGTCGCTGCGGTTGTCGATAAGTTGGCGTCGTTCCATTTGCCACCATGACAGAGTCACAAGTCCAATAAAGCGGCTGCAACTCTTGCCACATAACGGTCCAATTGAGCCGCGTGCCGTTGCTACATGATCGCACAAGACTCTCAGCGCGTCGGTTCCAATTGGATGTTATACGCATCTCAATTGAAACCCGCGCGTCGCAAGCACATTGCGATCCTATAAAATAGCGGCTCCATTGAAATGCTAGCTGCGCAGTTTTCATTTGAGATGCGTATTAGACAGCGGGCTCCTGCCGTTCGACGGCCAGGATGTGTGTGATGTCGGTGTACGAGTCAGAGGCCTGTTGAAGTGCCGGGCTGAGGCCGTTTGGAACAAACCACACGTGAACGCGTACGCCCTCGGCCTGGACCGCCCTCACAAGAGGCACATAGTCCTCGTCCCCCGCCACCAGAATGGCGATGTCGCAGTGCTTCCGCGTCGCATGAAGCAGCATGTCGGTTGAGAGAGAGATGTCGACTCTTTTCGAACCCTTTGCCCTGTCTTTGCGAAACACTCGCGGAGCTTCGACGCCTGCTGCCTTCAGCGATCTCTCGGCCTCAGCGATGTCAGGTCCACTTTCAATCACAGACGTGTAGTAGTACTTGCGAATGACGCCGTGGCCATCCTCGTTGAGCAGGGGCGACCACACGAGAACGTTCGGCGTGTAGACGACTTGGGGTGCCGGCACTCGGCCGGTCTCTTTAAGTGTCGCCCCGAAGCGAATCGCCAGGTTTTCGCCGTCGATGAAGTACATCACGCGCGCGATGTCCATGACGTACGGAATCAGGCGTGGCACAACATTCTCCCGCTGCCTAACTTGTTATTAGACAGAAAAATCTTCAGTAAGCCCTGCCTATTGAAGGACACCTTCAATAGGCAGGTTGACGGGCCCCGATTGGCAATGTCTACATATGCACCGTATCTGTAGTTCGACCTACCGAGGGCTCTCCATGGCCTCAATCTACTCCAGGACGCAAGCTGCGACAATTGTCCTAGTGCTTTGTCACAGATCTAAATACGGATGAGGCTCACCGCAACTTTAAGACACTGCTGGACAAGCCAGCAAGTGGCACCCGTAAATCAAGGTCTGACAAAGCACTAGGGTGCCGGCGCGGGGATTGCGTCTTACCCCTAAAACCCGCCGCCACCAAACGGCGGCATGGCTGGCAAGCCGCGTTCTTCGCGGCGCTCGTTCATCATTCTCATGCCGTTCTCGAACTTGGAGCGTTGCTCGGGCGTTGTCCAGTCGAGCATTTTCTTGCGAATCTCATCCATCTTCTTGGCATCCATCGGCGGGCGACCGCCGCGACCTGGACCGCCGGGTCCACCCGGCCCGCCGCGAGCCTCCATTTCGTCGATCCGTTTGTCCATTTCCTTGCGCTGCTCCTCGGGAGTCATCGCCATCATTTTGTCGTAATCCTCCTCGAAGCGCTTGGCCATCAGGGGCATGAAGATCGGCATGCTGCTCTCGAAAAACGCCATCCGCTGCTCTTCGGAAAGTCCCTCCATCTTCTCGCGCATGCCGTCACGCTGCTCGCGCATTTGATCCCGCATTTGCTCATCGGAGAGGCCTTTCATCTTGGCGACATTCTCGTCACGCAGTTTTTCCAACTCCGCGATCGCGGGGTCATCGCTGTACTGACCGGCATCAAACCAGCCCCAGGCCCACGCCGCAAACAACAGGACAACCAGAGCCGTCACGCCGTAATAAATCTTGTTTTTTTCCATGGCCTTTACTCCCAATCATCTTGTTTTATTGAGCCCATTTCAAAAATCTATTGTTGATTCTTTGAGCCGTTAGGCGCTAGCCTCGGGTTTTTAAAATTCAGGCACTTCACGCAAGAACCCGACGCTAGCGCGTTGCGGCTCAGGTTTTGAGAAAGAAGCCTCGCAATCGGTTATTCCGGGACAACGACCGCATCCACGTGCCCATCCAGATACGCATAATTCCGCGAGCCATTTTCGCCGGGTGAACCGTGAAAGGCATCGAAATCGTAGATAACCCAAACCACGCTTGTCCCGACCACTCCCTCACGAGTATCGAGAACCTCGGGTCGCGTTTTATTCTCAAAGCGAATGGACGGGTATTCATAGCTTAAACCCTCGCGTTCGTGCCAGGTTTCGTAACGATCTTCCTCGGCCACGACGCCGTTGTCATCCGGTGTCTGTTTGAAGTAGTCGCTCGGGCAGGCAAAAATCTCGCGGTTATTTTCGCAAAAAGGGGCGAGCACGTCGTAGAGCGACGGCAATTGGCTGGGATTCTCGGTTTTTGGCAGCCGAGCCGTTTCCGGGAACTTGCCCCGTTCCCCCTGGCGATCAAGGTATTGGGTCATCGCTAGGCCAAGCTGCCGCAGGTTCGATTTGCACTGCGTACTGCGGGCCGACTCTCGGGCACGCTGCACCGCTGGGAGCAACAGGCCCACCAGCACGCCGATGATGCCAATCACCGTGAGCAATTCAACGAGCGTAAATCCCGATTTGCGATTCATAAACTTCCGCAAGCAGTCGTTGAGATCGAAGCGAAACTACCCGCACTACGCGAGATTCGCCCGAAAGGTTACCAGCTTGTGTGAATTATCGCAGAAAACGGCGTCAAGAGGCAAGAAAGCTTTTTTGGGAAGTCATCAGCCAGCATAAGGCGAACATAGTAGCCGTCATCACCGCCCCCCCACTAATCAAGTGGTTCGGCGGGATTCATTGAACTTGAAGTCGTCGTTGATGAAACATCGATAACTACTAATCCTGGGATTCGCTGGAACTCGCGCGCATTCGTGGTGAGCACTCCAAAGCCAAAACTTAAGGCGGTTGCACCAATCCAAAGGTCGTGGGATCCAACTGTCACCCCATTCACCAACAGTGCTGAGAACACTCCAGCATGTTTGCGGGCGATATCCGATGTGATGGGCAACGTCGGTACGGTGGAAAGAATTCCTTCGACAAACAGTGACCTATTTGCGCGCCGTTGCGAGGTGTCCGCGCGGTGAACGCCAACGAGCAATTCCGAAGCTGTCACGACGCTGATCGCCGCGTCACCGTAACTCGCCCACTGAGAAAAATCGACCGCGCGACCAGAACGCTCCCACAGGATGAAGACTCCCGAGTCAATAATCAATCCCATGGATCCTGTTCCGCTGGTAGAGAATGTCGAAAGAACTTCAAGTCACTGGCAAACGACTCGGCATCGTCTCCCAACGATGGCACTCCGGCCAGAGCACGATTTAAATTGTCCAGTGCTAGCGCTCCAGGCACTGGTGAAATCCTGGCGACTGTGGCAGAGCCTCGCTGAATTTCCACCACAACGCTGTCACGGACCACATGTTCCAACAGCGCTCGCCAATCGACATTTGTGTCAGTAATTGAATGTTGTTCCATGGAAAACCCAATACCACTAATTGATTAGGCAAACGACGTTAGCTCCGGGCAACAACCTACTCGAAGCCTATTCTAAAGTGTAGCGCCTACGCTTGAAACCGTCGCCTACCGACCGCGTCAAATACAAACAATTAACTCTTATGATGCCGCCGCGTCACCTTTTGGCGGCGCGCCACGCGGCCGCCGCTGGCGAGGTAGCCATGCTCGATCGCAAACCATTCGGCATAGCGCTCGCGGTCGGTATAGCTGGTGTTGCGGTCGTCGACCAAGTGGCCCAACTCGTGGATCAGGATGTTGTTGAGATAGAAATCCTCGAGCGCGGAGTCGCTCCAGGTGAGCCGCCAGGAATAGTCGTCAGGCCGATCCCAGCGTCCGCCGTACATCTTGGCCTCGTTGACCGTCTCGGGGCGGGGTGGAGCGTGGAAGATTTCTTCGCGGGATTCTTCGAGCGGATACAGATAAAGCGTCGCCCCCCACTGCATGCCGTAGCAGGGGAAACTCATTTTCTTACGGGTCATGCGGCTGAATTGCACGACTTCGAGGCCCTTCAAAAACTTTGGGGGCACTCGGGCGAGTCGCTCGCGGACTTGCTCCGGCGAAACGACGTGGGCATAGCCTTCGCCCGGCTCTTGGACAAGAATACGATAATCCTCGCCGTTTTCGGTCGGCTCATGCCAATCCTCGGGAGGAGCAAAGGGGGCGCGGGCATCACGGCTCCCCAATTGCAGGCGGCGCGCACGTTGAGACCAGATCGGCTTCGATTGTACAATCGGACTACGACCGCGGTCGTTGTTACGTTGAGTCGTCGTTCGCTTGATTCGTGTAGGTCGTGATTTCATAGTTGGAACCTCAGCACGGGGGATGTACTGTAAGTGGCTCCCTAAGGAGAGCTTCTCAAAGGTCCGAGGCGGGGGGATTCGACCTTTGTGAAGGCCCAAAAGAGTCTTGGGTGGGCCTACTAAAGCTTATTCCAGTATACCTTTCTGGCTACGGAGGCTCCAACGGATTGCTGTAAAGTGATATTTGATAGAGACTTATGAAATCCACCTGACCCCCTCTGTTGGGGGTGGACACGCCAAATGTACGGACGGCCACGGCCAACCCAAAAGTCTCCATTTTAACATTTCTCTGACGAGTTCCGTGTTGAGAAAGTGCAACACAATATATTGAATCAACGAACTGACTCTGCTGCTGAGTAACGATGAACGTAATTCTTTACACGCGAACGGGTTGCCATCTGTGCGATGAGGCTCACGCCACGCTTTTGAAACATGGATTGCAACCAATGCTTCAAGATATAGATGACAACCCAGCGCTCCGCGAGCAGTTCAACACGTGCGTGCCGGTGGTGGAGATCGATGGCCGCGTGCGGTTTCGCGGGAAGGTTGATCCGGTGTTGCTCAGGCGGTTGCTTAACAAATAGTAGTGGTGGCTACCAGCCGCCAGATTCTTCCACAAGACTTCGTCGATGCAAAAAACTCCCGAAACATTCGACGTACTGCTTGTGGGGGGCGGCGTGATGGGCCTTTCGCTGGCGTGGGAGCTTGCTCAGCAGGGTACGCTGGTCTGTGTCATCGACAGTGGCGAGATGGGCCGCGAAGCTTCGTGGGCGGCGGCTGGAATGCTGCCGCCCGGTCCGAGCCGAGGACATTGGCCGAATTGCACTGCGTACGAACAACTGCAAGGCCTGAGCCACGAACTTCAGCCCGCTTGGCACCAAAAACTTGCCGATCTGACGCATATCGACAACGGTTTCCGGCCTACAGGCGCACTCTATGTCGATGACGGCAGAGCGATGACAATGGCTGCCCTCGAAAAAAATCAGCGCGAATGGGACCGCTGGGGACTTGAGTATCACCAACTCGACGCGGCAGCAATTGCCGACGTTGAACCGGCGATTTCCCCGCAATCCCAGGCGATTTTGCTGCCCGGTGAATCACAACTGCGGCCGCCACGGCATTTGAAAGCGCTCCTGGCCGCTTGCCAACGTGAAGGGGTCGATTTGCAACCTGGCTGTCAGTTGCTCGGCTGGCAGACGCAAGGTGAGCAAATTCGCGCTGCCATTACCAGCATGGGCGCAATCACCGCAGAGAATTATTGCCTCACGAGCGGTTGCTGGACCGGCCCACTCGCCGCGGAACTTGGTCTGGAATTGCCGATCCGCCCCGTGCGCGGCCAAATTCTGCTACTCAACGGCCCGCCCAACACCCTGCGGCGAATTGTGAACGCGGGGCCGCGGTACCTCACCCCACGCCCGGATGGCCGTGTGTTGGTCGGCTCGACCCAAGAAGAAGTCGGGTTCAACAAGCAAAACACGGTCGAGGGCCTGGCGGAGCTCATGAACTTCGCTCGGCAACTTTGCCCGGCGCTCGCTGATTTCACGTTGGAACAAAACTGGTCAGGCCTGCGCCCTGGGACGGCGGACGAGTTGCCGTATTTGGGCCGACTGCCACGCTACGAAAACGCCTGGATCGCCGCCGGCCACTTCCGCGCGGGGATTCAACTTTCACCAGCAACGGCCGTGGTGATGCGCTCGCTGATTTTGGGGCAGAAATCGCCGGTGGATGTTGCCACGTTAGGAATCGATAGGAGCTAAACTTCACGCCCATGCGCTTGCCGCCAGGCATCGCGGGCGATGGTGGTGAAGCTCACGGCGAGAAAAGCCAGCCAAATCCCCAGCACCGCGCCGGAGATTGTGCCGACCACCCAGCCGGCCCAGCCGATGCGATGGCCGATGGTGAGGGCGAGCACGGTGCCGCCTAAGCCAAAGCCCAACACCAAGCCGCCCAAGAGGAACCATTTCATCCCCCGCACGAGCCGGCCGAAGTTGGCCAAATTGGTCTCGGGCGGGAGCGGCAGGCTGGCCAAATCGGCAGGGGAAGTGGCGCGTGGACCATCCGGCGATTGTCGCGGGTCGGCACTCCGCCAGCGAATCACTTCGCCGGAAGTATCTCGCAGCCGGGTGCCAATCAAGTTCCCCAACACATGGGCCGCGATCATCACGGCACAAAGCACGATCATCCACGGCCAGGGGCCATCTGTCAGTGAAATGATCGCGCAGAGCAGGCTGAGAAGCGTCACCACGAAAAACATCTGCCGCAGCCGAAATTTCAGCAGGTGCGGCTCATGCAATGGGGCAGGGGAATCGAGGGGCGTCGACATGCCTCTATTATCCTCGGCGACTGAATATCGAGCAAGCGAGTTCCCCCCGCTGCTGGCTGATGTCGTTTCGAGTAGGATGAATACATGCTCTATTTTGCCGCTGGCTCGCCCACGACCGAACTTTCTGTTGACGACATTCGCGTTGCGCTCTTAGGCGTGTTTGAGCAACTCGGCGTGCGCGAGCGGGTCATTGCTGTACCGCCGGACTTCACCCGGTTTAACAGCCGCGCGGGGCTGCTGACCTGCCTCACTTACGAATATTACGGTGAAGCACTGGTCGACGTGCTTCCCGCGCTTGGCACCCATTTTGAGATGCCCCTGTGGCAGCGGGAGAAAATGTTTCCTGGCGTGCCGAACGAACTGTTTCGCTACCACAATTGGCGGACCGACGTCGAAACGATCGGCACGGTCCCTGCGGATTTCGTGACGGAAGTCACCGAAGGCATTTACCGCGAGTCATGGCCCTGCCAGATGAATCGCCTTATTTGTGAAGGGGGCCATGATCTGATCCTCTCGCTGGGCCAAGTCGTGCCGCACGAGGTCATTGGCATGGCCAACTACAACAAGAATCTGTTCGTTGGCACGGGCGGGGTGCGCGGCATCAACGAAAGCCATTACATTGGTGCCGCTTACGGCATCGAACGCATCCTTGGCCGAGCCGACAATCCCTTGCGGAAGATTCTCAACTATGCCCAGGATCACTTCTGCCAAGATTTGCCACTGCTCTACGTGCAGACGGTGGTGGGCTACAACGAGGCGAGGAAACTCGTGGTCCGCGGCCTGTACATCGGCAGCGACGTCGAGTGTTTCGAGCAAGCCAGTAAACTATCACTGGCGGTGAATTTCGAGATGGTTCCCGAGCCGCTAAAAAAAGTGGTGGTTTACCTCGATCCCGAGGAATTCCACAGCACTTGGCTCGGCAACAAAGCGATCTATCGCACCCGGATGGCGATTGCCGACGACGGGGAACTGATCGTGCTCGGCCTTTCGGTGCGCACGTTTGGCGAAGATCCGCAGATCGACGCCATGATCCGCAAGTATGGTTACCGCACGACACCCGAAGTGCTCGACTTCGTCGCCAAGAACGAAGACCTGCGCTCAAATCTTTCTGCCGCAGCCCATTTGATCCACGGCTCGTCGGAGAATCGTTTCACGATCACTTACTGCCCCGGCGAACTCACTCGCGAGGAGATCGAGGGAGTCGGCTACGAGTACGGTGATCTAGCCGAATACTCCCAGCGCTATCCGATTGAAAAACTTCAGGACGGAATGCAAACGCACAACGGCGAAGAGATTTTCTACATCAGCAATCCCGCCTTGGGACTGTGGGCTCACCAATCTCGAATGGAAGCATAATTTTGCTTTCCAGCTATTCGTTGCAATCCCTTGCGGAGTTGTTCAGTTTCTGCGTAGATTCGATCGTTAGAGTACGAATCTTCACCAGATTTATAGGATTTCTCACACATTAGACTTGCTTATCGATTTCGCCCCGGCTTAGAATCTCCGCCGGCGGCCTCGTCTGGTTCATCTCAGACCATGGACCTCATTCGAGGTCGCCAAGACTCTCTGTTCGGCATCTACGATTGGGGGAGCTAATGAAGATGACCACAACTTCGTTCGCAAACCAGGCGGGTTTGCGTTGCGTGGGCGTTTCTGACGCTGCGCAAGCTCTACTCAGGTCGATTTCTCGCGTGGCACCGTTTCAATCGACGGTTCTTGTCACCGGACCCAGCGGCACGGGCAAGGAATTGGTGGCCCGGCAAATTCACGATTGCAGCCCACGTGCCGCACAACTCTTTGTGCCCGTCGATTGTGCCACCATGACCGGCGAGTTGATGACCAGCCAACTCTTTGGGCACGTCAAAGGGGCCTTCACCAGCGCGGATCAAGGTTCGCTCGGCTGTTTCCGGGCGGCTCACCAGGGCACGATTTTTCTCGACGAAATTGGTGAATTACCGCTTTGCCTCCAGTCGAAACTGCTCCGAGTGATCCAAGAACGGGCCGTGATTCCCGTGGGGAGCCATCAACCACTGCCCGTGGACGTGAGAGTCGTGGCGGCGACCAACCGTGATCTCCGCAAAGAAGTTTTGGCAGGCCGCTTCCGCGAAGATTTGTTCTATCGCCTCAGCGTGGTCACGATTCAAACGATCCCCCTCCGCGACCGGCGTGAGGATATCCCCATCCTTGCCAGCTATTTTCTCAGCGAGCTCGAAGATCAAGGCCATCCACGCCATGAGCTTACGCCGGGTGCCAAGGAACTGCTGGAACTCTACGACTGGCCGGGAAACGTCCGCGAGCTGAAGAATTTACTCGAACAAGCGGCCCTCGAAGCGGACGAATATTGGATCACCAGCGAAATCGTTCTGCGAATCCTCTCGCCGTTGATGCAAGGAAGCTGCCAATTGGCCTGGCCTACCGCGGAGACCTCGCTCGGTTCGCTGCCCACACCAGAGCATCATGACGGCGTAAGCGATTCGACCAACTCAAGATTCACGTACACCGATGAGAATTGGCCGAAGCTCGAAGAGCAGGAACGTCGGCTCATCGTGCAAACCCTCGAACATACCTATTACAACAAGAGCGCGGCCGCGCGGCTGCTGGCAATTTCTCGACAAACCTTGCTGCGCAAAATTGCGAAGCACGGCATTGGCTCGGCTCAGCAACACTAGCGCAGCAACAATTCGCCAGAACATACTTTCTCAAGCCGCGTTCGCCGGCAAGCGACTTTCTTTGTCCCTAGTGTCTTGGTCTCTAGTGTCTTTGCATTTCTCTTGAACTCTAGCAATCATCTGCTGCGCGCTGTGATTGCACTCGCCTGCTGTTCGATATCGGACACTTTTGTTCTTTAGCTGTTAGTTAAAAACAATCAATTGTGTCGCGACTCCGGACAGTTACTTCCGTTGGATTCCACGCGGCATCTTCACTCGCGAATCATTCTGCCGTGATTTTCACCTTTGTTTTGGCTGAAATTCTCGCCGCATTGATCTCAACAAGAATTGTGTTCGCACATTGGCACACTGCTTGCAAACGTGTTCTTACACACACAGACAACGACGAGCGTTGTCTTGGTTTTAATCAACGCGAGGAGGTGGTGATGCTTCTCAAGGCAACTGAACAACTCGACTTGCTCATCGTGGATGGCAATCTCAAGCAGTATCCCTGGCTGACTACCACAGCTAAGGAAGCAGGCTGGGAAGTGGCCTACGCGGCTGATGGACATCAGGCCTTGCAGCTTGTGTCAGCTAGACCCGCGCGCCTGTGGTTGGCCAACCTCGTGCTGCCCGACATGCGTGGAATTGATTTGTTGCGACTCATCAAAGCGAAACGGCCCTCAATTCCCTTTTATTTGGTCAGCGATACCTACTCGGCCGCGGATGAACTGGCGGCCCGTGCCGCGGGGGCGACGGGATACCTATGCAAGCCCGTGAGTCTCGCCTGGTTTGAACTTTGCCGGGCCGCGCTGGCGCGGCAATCGCCTGCCAATGCACATCTCTCCAGCACCGGTCGCGTCCGAATTTGACAACCCTGTTTTCAAACGAAACTAACTTCTCTCAACCTTAGGAGCTTTTTCATGTCCACTCTCGAAATTCTGGAAAGCGCCAATGATTTTTTTGGCAACTTCGACGACAGCATCACCTTTGAAAGGATTCGCCACCATCGCGACGGCAAGATGCCCGTGGGAAGCGCGGCAGCAGCCACGCGTTCGTCACGTCGCCAGGACCGTTACCGCAACTTTGGGCGTAAATCACCGGTAAAGATTTATTAGCGTCGGTTCTTGAAATCAAACAGTGGCTTTTGCCATACACCCTTTTTTACCACTCAAGGCACTGCTAATCAGGAGAACTCTCATGCGTATTTTGAAACTGACACTTCTGACACTCATTTTGCAATTGGTTGTACACCCGCTTGCGAGTTGGGCCGTACCGATTGCGAACCTTTACAACACGGGCCTCGATGGCAGTGGCAATTACCTCGCCGCCAACGCGAATGACGGTAACTACACCGTCATCTCGTCACCAGCGGGCGCTTTCACGCCCGTGGCGGTTGATGACACAACCTTCCCGTTTCCCTTGTGGATTGCCAACAATCCGACGGCTTCCCGTTGGATTGGCCCCAGCGGTCAATTCGCCCCAGGACCATTCGGCGCCTACACGTATCGCACGACTTTCAATTTGCCGGCTAACGCGAATCTGTCGACGGCCGTTATCAACGGACTATGGGCTACTGACGACCCAGGACTCGACATATTGATCAATGGCAACTCAACCGGTCAAACATCGGCGAGTTTTGGCTCGCTTACCAACTTCTCGGTGACCAGCGGCTTCAACGTGGGCCTCAATACGCTGGATTTCCTAGTGGACCAAGTTGGTGGAGGACCCACGGGTCTGCGTGTTGACGGTATCCGTGGCAGCTATGACGTCCCCGAGCCGACCTCATGGTTGCTTGGCGCTCTTGGCATGGGAGGCATGTTCATGCGTCGAAGAGTCTGAAAAACACGAAGCCTTTTCACTTATCAAATTTACAACTTTTAGTTAGGAGTCGATCTCATGAAAACAAATTCCAACCAACAATTGATGAACTATGTGATGTGGTCAGTCGCTTTGCTGACCACGGTTGTATCGCAAGCCAACGCCGACCCGCTTCCACTGCGCGATCAACTGAAATTCTCGCAGGAGCCGATGCTTAACACTACGATCCCCGGTCCCAATGGCACGGTAGGCATCTACCACGGTCACGATGAACTGAGCACGCTTTATAGTAGCTCGCCCCCCGGCACAGCCTTTACTCAATACTCCGGCACCGCGATGGCGGACGACTTTGCGGACGCCTTCAGCTCACCGGTTTTACACGTGAAATGGTGGGGCTCATACATGAACAATACGCTGAACCCAAACAACGCGATCAAAAAGTTTCTGATCGCATTTGAGTCGGACATACCAGCGGATCAGAACCCGGCGGGAAATTTCAGCACGCCGGGTCAGGTCTTAAGTTCGCAGATCGTCACGGCCGGTGCGCTCTCGCCAGGTTCCGGCACGTTTACTGAAACCCTGAAACTCGGCGTACCTGCTCCGGGTGAAGACATCTACGAATACAATGCCGAACTGCATCTTGGTAAGGAATTCTTCCAGAAACCGGAAACCGTGTACTGGCTCAAGATTGCCGCCTTAGTGGACAACGTGAACCCCACAGTTGCTCCAGTGCAATGGGGCTGGCACAATCGCGATTACACGATCATGGACCCGTTGGCCGCTGCCGTCACTCCCCCCGTTTTGCCAGGTGAAAGGGACGAGCGCATCGAGCTAGGGATCCCGTATCCAACACCCGTGTGGCATTTCCAAGATGACTCCGTGAGTGCCCAAACGCGAATTGGCGTGGACGCGATGATGCCGAACATGCCGACCCTCGTGGAACAATTCGGCTATATCCCGCAACGCTATCTGCCCGGCTTCGATGGGCCAGGGGCGTTTCCACTTCCAGATGGCACGGTACAGCCCGGTATCGGAGCGTTCTCGAAGGACTTGGCGTTCCAGCTCTTTACCTATGCGGTTCCAGAACCCAATAGCTGCATCTTGTTTGCCTTGGGATTGATGGGACTCGTCGCGCGTCGCCGTTAGAGCAGAGAGCTCTGTTATGAGATTCGCGTCCTCATCTCACTTTTCAACAGTGAGATGAGGCGCGTCTTCTGTTCTTTGCAAAGGTTCATTTCAACAGGAAACAACAACTATGCTCAACAAACTCACTCGCAATTTGTCACTGGCGATCTGCTTACTCTGCGGTACGCAACAGTTTGCCCAGGCAGCCATCATCACTACCCCAGGTTTGACGGGTGTGCGGTTCTGGGAAAAGACCGGTCTCATCCCGGTTGCGTTCACCTTCGCCAAGAATAGTGCGGAGATGACGAACCAAATCGGTGTCGGGTCACTCGGCCCAACTAACGACGATTTTAATCAACTACCAAGTGAGAATTACGACGTTTTTTATTCCGACGCCAACGGTGCATTCAATCTCAACGGCAATCACGTGACCGTGGAAGCAGTATTTCCTGCCGCGCTGCCCAGCGGTGGTGGACTCAATTTGGCTGCTGTCGACCTCGTCTTCGGCAGTTCAACGCTGCGGGCCGACATCTTGAGCAGCTTTGTCGGTCTGGGCAACAACTACATTCCCGGCTCGGAGCTGCTGGCGGTTGACGCCGACACACCGGTTCCGTTTACGGCAACCACAATGGGTAGCACGATCACTCCACCGGCCCAGCACCTCCGCGTGACGGTCACCTGGTCGAAGCTGCCAGTTCCCGAACCAGCGTCGGCCGCATTGTCACTTATTGGGATGGGCGCACTTATTCTCCGCAGACGGATCACGCTCTAAACCGCGGTTTGTTTACCTCATACCTTGATTCACTTTGGAGTTAGCAATAATGTTTCGCCAATCATTTATTTGGACTTTCTGCGTGGTCGTTTGTGGGATGGCTTCACAACTCAATGCAGCCAATTTGCTGGTACGGGTCGATTTACAAGCACCGGTAAACAACTGGGGTTCTGCCACGGGCGCGGAACCGCTGGCCATCGCTCAAAGCAGCAGTTTCGCGAGCGACGGCGTCGATTATTGGAATGTGGCACCGTTTATGGGTGTCTTTACTCCACCCAACGGTCCGTACAACTTGGTGGATAGCTCCGACGTATTGGGGGCTGCGGGAACGACGGTTGGCGTTTTCACCGTCAATACGAACACCGTTGCCATCACCTCGGGCAAACTCATTCAGCCTGATGCCTTGCGACACGATTTCTGGCAAGCCGGTTCGAGTACCCCCGTCGAGTGGAACATCAGTGGCCTAATGCCTGGAGCATCTTATGAGATGATTTTTTATACCGGCATGCCCGCCTTCGCGCCTGCCAACGCCTTAGGCGCGACGATTCAACTGGACGCCGATGGACAGAACAACAATCTGGAGCTTTCTCAAGTCGTCAATTACGTCGACGGCGCGTTTCACTTTCCGTCCATTGTGGCTGACGCGAGTGGCGTGATTCACGGCAGCTTTGGTGAAGTACCGGGGCAATTCCCGGGAACGGGCACTTGGTCGGGCTTTCAACTAGCAGGCCCGGGGATACCCGAACCCACTTCCGTCGTCTTGTCACTCTTCGGGGTGGGGATGCTGACTCTCCGGAGGCGCGCCACTTGCTGACCATCTGAAGGATTCGTGGTTTTACTCAAGACATTTCCAAAAAAGTATTATTCCGACAACAAATTACATCTCGAAAGGTTCGACTCATGAAATCGCACAAACAATTCCCAGCACTTATCCTGTTTGCACTGACCCTAACTTTCACGACGAGCGCCCACGCTTATCTTGGTAGCTTTACCCCGCAGGATGGGTATCATGTGCAATCCGGGTTGGTCTACGGCGACGTCAGCTATTACAACGCTGGCCAGTACGGCACCAACGCGGGAGGCGGCCCCGGCCCCACGCAGATCGTGGCCGACTCCGGATTGTGGTCGGTGGTGGGCCCCGCCGGTGGTTACTTCAGCAACCCCACTGATCGCAACAACTATACGGCGTCGGCTCCGCCGTATGCGGCTGGCGATTCCAACGCACTAGGTTCCTACTTCGTGGGTGGCCACAGTGGTGGGCGCACTGACAATTACAATTTAGCAATTCGCAACGATATTCCTTTGGGCACCGGTGCCGAGGTTTACGACTACGAGCTCGACATCTACGACTTCGGCGGAATCGCGCCGGCAAGCGTGACTTCTGGACCCGTACAGGTTGGATTTTATTTCTGTCCTAATCCTGGCGATACGCCGAACCCAGGCACGATACCGAGCGACAAGTTCACGATGTCGTTCAAGGACAGTCTGGGCAACATCGGCCTCCAGTGGGGCTATCTTCGCGATAACAAGGTGGTCTGGCGTGCTAACGCTTCCGGCCCTTGGAACCCGACAGCGTTTATCGCAGACCAAACTAACTGGGATGGGCTGACGGTGGATATTGACCTCACAGCCGACACGTTTTCGATGGATTACTTTGACGTCTCCGCTTCTAGCACAACCAACATCGTGCCGGCAGGTACCGCTTTGGGACAGCCCTTGAACGACCTCACCGTGTTGGGTTGGCGACTGGAAGATGGACTCTTTGCCGGCAACGCTGGCAAGAACTTCTTCGACGACTTTAGCTTCAAGGCCAATACCGTTCCCGAGCCAGGCAGCCTGGCGTTGGCGACGTTTGCCTTGGGTGGACTCGCGTTGGGTCGGCGGCGATCAGGCCGCTGAACCGCGCGGAGACGTAGCGAACGCGGTTAAAGCTTTGACTTTTCACTCATCCCCACACGATCAATCAGGAGTTACCTATGAAACGCTTCCTCCCATCACTACTGCTGTCACTCGTATTTACGACTGTCGCCTCGGCGGCGTTTGTGACCGTTCCCGACAACGGCGGCGGCACGGCCCAAATGCCGATCCAGGCACCGTATCCCAGCATCAACCCGATGGTCATTTACAACGGCCTGCCGGTGGGTTCACAGATCAACATCAACGCCGTGTGGCTGGCCCCGACTGTTTCTGCCGAGCAGCCAGGCGGTGGACTTGGTGGCACTCAATCCGCCGGTGGCGGTCCCCTGATGCAGTGGACGATGCAGGGAACCGGAGCGTTTGCCGCGTATAACCGCGTGTTGGTGATGCCCGGCATTGCTGCTCCTGGTGGAGTGGCTTCATTTTCTGACCCTGCTTTTAATGTGATCGGATCAAGCTACGAAGTACATGCCGCGCCCCGGACGGCATTCGCGCCGGTGCAGAACTACACCACATACCTACACCGGATGTTCTCGCAAATTGGGTGCTGCGGCGACCCGGACTTCGATCTACTGCGACTCGTCGCAGGCAACGACTTTGGCCTGCCGAGCCCCGGCCAAACCAAACTGACACAAGTCGGCCCGAACTGGAATGTCGAAAGCTTCTTCGACATCCAGTACCGAATTGATTTCGTCGGTAGACCGGGTGGGCCCTTCGGGGGGATGTCGGGATCCAGTACGGCGATTTCTCGTTTCCAGATCGGGATGCCCATCGTTCCCGAACCGACATCTATGGCAATACTGCTGCTTGGCTCGGTCGGTTTCATAGTCGTCCGCCGCAGTCGCTAGTCTCCATATATTTAATGTTTCACCTTGTTTTCACATACTTCAGGAGCTGACACGTGACACAAAAATTCTCAGTTCGACAAACCGTGGGTTTCGTCTTCGCCGTTACTTTTACTGCGCTTACTACCCCTGTGTTCGCCCAAGGCGTCGCGGGAGTCGTCGTCACTAGCCACATCGTTGATCCCGGACCACAAATCTTCATTGGCAACTCGGCAATGCCGATTCCCATTGACCTCGATCCCAACGGTGGATCCTGGTTCAAGAATGTTGGCGATCCGCAGATTAATGTACCAGGACCAGCGATCGTGGATATGTTTGAAACCATCCAGAACGTCGGAACCGAGGCTTGGGGCGATTGGCATGAGTTTCTTTTCCCAGCGCCCGCGGGACTGGCCCCACACACCTGGACGAATGTCGTGAGCCTCGCGGTCAATGGCAGCCCGATTGGATTCACCGCGACTGGCTTGGGCACCCAGACGCTCGATCTCTTTAACTTCAGTCAGCCGGTTATGCCCGGTGACATCTTTAGCATTCACAAGCAGCTCAACGTGAACGGGACCGCGCTCGTTTCCGGGGCGTTTCTCCGTATCGCGGAATACCCAACCCCGGCGGTGCCCGAACCGGCAAGTCTGTCACTTTTCATGTTTGGCAGCGTGTTGCTCTGTGGGGCAAGACGCCGCCGTTGCTGAGGCAGGCTTTTTTCAATCCTTTGCTCTTCGAATTAATCACTTAATACCCGAGATTCCACCATGAAAATCACATCACTACTGCTTGCCTTTGCCATGCTCACCTTAACCGCACCTTTATTTGGTGCGGCCTTGATCGACTTTGAAACCACGCCCGCTGGGGCCACTCCCCTTGATGACGGCCTCTTGCCCGTTGGCACGCCTTACACATTCGGCGGCGAACAGATCGCGTTTGGCTTTGACGCCAACAGCGACGGCGTCGTGGATGGCGACGGCCGATTCGAGAAGTCCGGGACCTTTCCGGGAGAATTTCCCAACGGAGGATTTGAAGGCTCGTCGGGAACGGATACCGCCGACCCGGGGTTTGGCGGTCAACTAGGGAATTGGTTTTTGCGCTCACCAGTTCCAGGGTCCAACTTCGGACATTTTATTATCCAATACAGTTCCACGATCGGCCCGGTGACCGCCGCCTCGGGAGAAATCTGGGACATTGATGGCAACACCCAGGGGACCGAGGAATATACCGTGCGGGCTTACGATTCCGCGCTCAACTTACTCGCGACCGATATCTCACCTCTAGGCACCTTGCCAACCGCGACGTCTCCCTACGATGGTCAACCATGGAAATTCACCTTCTCGGGCCTCACGGCGGGGATTGATCGTATCGTGATTGATTTCACCGGCACCAAACCGGCTGGCATTGGCTTGGCGTTCAATAATTTTTATCCCTTTTCAGTCCCCGAGCCGACATCCGCAGTGCTTTTGGGATTGCTCGGAGGAATGGCAAGCTTAATTCGGCGCAGATCGTAGTCAGCGCTAAAAAAATTCAAGTACGCCCGGCAGGACTCGAACCTGCGACCGACGGATTAGAAATCCGTTGCTCTATCCAGCTGAGCTACGGGCGCTCATTGATGTAGTTTAGCGTATCAGCGAACAGCGTATTAGGGAACTTGGGGGGAGGGCCGACTGTCGGCTCGATCTTCCCTGCAATCCGCATATTTTGCCGTGGTCGGCGTGTTTTTTTGACCTGCTCTCGACGGGAGACTGTAGGTTCCGCCCGGCCGGTTGATTATTATGTAGGGGGCGGAAAGGTTGGCTCCCATTACTCTTTTTGAATTCGCTGATCGCGAGCCGCATGCCCCATACATCGCTCCAAACTCCGATCGACCCCAACAAAACCATTCTGTCGGTCTTGTTTTACCATCGCCATCAGCGGGTGTTCGCCACTCCGCTCGATACGCGGTTGGAAATCGGTCGGCAGCGCTCGGGGGAACCTGCGCCGCTGCGACGCATCGACCGCACCGACCACGCGCGCATTGTGCTCGCTCCCTACGATGACGTGGATATTTCGCGTTCGCATATTTCGCTGCGGGCGGTAAGCGAACATGAGATCGAAGTCAATAATCTCAGCAAGACTCAACCCCTGCGATTATCGCGAGATACGATCCTTGCCCCCGGCGAGAAAACGATCACCCGCCCGCCGTTGTTAGCGCAGTTCAGCACTTACGCCGTGCGCGTGGAACCGCCACTGGAAGAAGAACTGGATCTGCAGCCACTTCCCGAGGCGACGATCCCTCCGGGAAGCAAAGTGTTTGAGCAGTCTCTGAGTCGTCTTAACATCGACACGATGGATGAGCGGCTCCTACTCAAGTGGCTGGAAACGGTGCTCGGTGTGTTTCAGGCCGCGGCTAACTCACGAGACTTTCCCATGCTGGCGGCCAAGGCGCTGGTGAAAATTGTTGGTCTCGATGCGGCGGCAATGATTGAATGCGAACCCGATGGCCGCTGGAACGTCGCCGCATTGCATTCGGTGATTGAAGGGCAGAATGAAGACACGTGGATGCCGAGCCAGACATTACTCAGCCGCGTGATGAAGGAACGACGTACGTATCGTCACGTCCCCGCCAACGCTCCCGAGACTGCCGCGAGCTTGCAAAATGTACTCGCGCTGGTGGCTGCACCGATTCTCGATGGCGAGCGAAACGTGCTCGGTGTGCTTTACGGTGATCGCCGGGGTGGTGGATCCATCAACGAAATTCCTGAAATAAGCTCATTCGAGGCCAAGCTCGTGGAAGTGCTGGCGAGTGGCATCGCCGCGGGACTTGCTCGGGTGAAAGAAGAGCAGGCCGTGGTGGCCGCGCGCGTGCAGTTCGAGCAGTTCTTCACGCCACAGCTTGCCGAGCAATTGGAACAAGACCCCCAATTGCTCGAGGGCCGCGACGCGAATATCACGGTCTTGTTTGCCGATGTCCGTGGTTTCAGCCGCATCAGCGAAAAGCTCGGCCCGGCGCGCACGATGACCTGGCTGCAAGATGTGATGGGCTCGCTCGCCGAATGCGTGCTCGAGTGCGACGGCGTGCTTGTCGATTTCTTTGGCGATGAACTGATGGCGATGTGGGGCGCACCCATCGCCCAGATTGATCACGCCGACTTGGCCTGCCGAGCCGCGATCAAAATGACCGGCAAGCTGCCCGAAATCAATAATCGCTGGAAACGTGAGTTGGGCCACGAAGTCTGGCTGGGCATCGGCATCAATTCCGGCGTCGCACGAGTGGGGAACACCGGCTCAAAACAAAAATTCAAATACGGCCCACTCGGCGACACCGTCAACATCGCCAGCCGCGTGCAAGGGGCCACCAAGTATGTCGGCACGGAATGTTTGATGACCAGCACGACCCTCGCGGGCCTTTCAAAGCCATTCGCCTCGCGGCGGCTCGCGCGGGTGAGGGTGGTGAACATCGAGCAGCCGCTCGACCTCTATGAATTGGTACCCCAAGCGCCGCCGGATTGGGAAGAGCACTGCGCGCGCTACCAGGAAGTGCTGGCGGCGCTGGAGAGCAAGAATCTCACGCTCGCCGGCGATTTAGTCATCAAGATGGCCGAAGATTTTCCGGTTGATACAGCGGTCGAAGCGCTCGCCCACCGCATTGCCGAAGCGCGTTTGGCACAACCGACCGCCGACAGCGCGATCTGGCATCTTCCGGGCAAGTGACTCCGTAGTGGTGGCTTCCAGCCGCCAATTGCCCGATTCATCGGGGGCGGGATGCCACCGCTGCAATTGCTCAGCCCCCTTGCCAGTTTTCGCTGCTGGCAGTATATTTCCGGGTCTTGTTTGCCGATAAAGTCATACCCTGTGAGAGAGCCCTCTCACTCACAAGGGGTTTGAACTTGCTAGCAAGCCAGAAAACCACACGGCGTCGTAGCTCAATTGGTTAGAGCACTGGACTGTCGATCCAGAGGTTGCGGGTTCGAGCCCCGTCGACGTCGCTTTTTCTTCTCTGCTAATCACCTGGGCCTGAGTTTCTGTCTTCCTTTCGTTGAAACCCGCTTCCCAGTCGAGACCGCGTGCTGGAATCTTTTTTTGAGGCGCGGATTGTGGTATAATTAGACTATGATCGCTCCCAGTGCTCTCGATCAATTGATGAATCCGGCAAGCGGCTGGCTTACACCCCAAGCCGCCCAACGACTTGTCGATTGGCGACTCAGCGCAGAACTTCGCGGTCGTATTGAGGAGCTGGGGCAAAAAGCGAACACGGGGACTCTTACGCCGGAAGAGGATAGCGAGTATCGCCATTATCTTGATGACGCGGAAGTCATCAGTCTGCTCCAAGCAAAAGCCCGGCGTCTGTATTCACAAGTCAATAATTAACGCATGGATGCCCTAACACGCCAGCTTGTGCGAGAACGTGCTGGCCAATGTTGTGAATATTGTCATTTTCGTGAACACAGCGTTCCGTACCTCGTCTTTCACGTGGATCATGTTGTTGCCAAGCAACATCTCGACGAAATAACAGACGATTTAGAAACACTCGCTTGGGCATGTAGCGAATGTAATTATCATAAAGGACCAAATCTAGCCAGCATTGATCCCGAGAGTCTTTTACAAACCAACTTGTTTAATCCGCGTCGTGACTTGTGGAGTTTACATTTTGCGGTCAACAAAGGGTTGATCACGGGCTTGACTCCTACCGGTAGAGCCACGGCACGGTTACTCAACATGAATGCGCCAAGCTTGGTCCGGCTTCGCCAAGAGTTGATAGAACAAGCAGAGTTTGACGTGACCTAGTCGAATGCTCAAACTCGTTGACAAAAATGCCCTCGTGTCGAACAACCTATCACACGACTTAGAGTTTACTTGACAATAAAAAAAGAGACGACTCGACTCTGCCCAATTGTTTGGAAAAGTCGAGCCGCCTCGTAAACGAGCTCAAAGGCTTCTAATCCGCTCAGCCAGCGCGCCGCCGACCCAACAGGGGCAGCAGGATGGCACCAAACAACACGAGCGACGTGGGCTCAGGCACCGCATTGAGTGCGGCCAACGCGCCGCCGTTGTAAGCGCCTTGCCAGGTCGCCAGATCGGCTCCACTAAACGGGCTTGGAGAATTACCCCGCTGCCAGGCCAGGAAGTCCCTGCCATCGACATCGCCATCGCCGTCGAAGTCGCCCGGCGTGCCAAGGGATTCGGAACTATGACCGATCAGTACGATATCGATGCCATTACCTGGGCCAAGGATCTGGTTAACTTCACTTGTAGCGGGGTTCGTCCAAGAAATATTCCCACTGTAAGTAATCGTCCAATTGTACTGGGTGGAACCAAACACGGCAGAAACCATGTCCCCTTCTCGGTAGGCAGCCGTGTTATCGATGTTGGAAAACACGCGGTCGTCGTTGTAGATGCCGTTGCCATTTAAGTCCCCGGCACCTAACAGCCCAAACCCATTCCCATCAAAATCAATGTCAAAAAGTCCAACATTATTGGGCACACAACCATTTCCCCCACAGCCAGGCGCATCCAGAACTAAATCGAGTCGAGTTGACCGTATTCCACGGGTCACTTGATCAACGCCATTATTGATCGACATGCCCTCCCGTACTTGGACCGCCCGTGTACCACTATTAGCATAGTGAAATTCAAAGATCGCGACACCGGTGTTGACACCGTCGGGATCAAACATGGCATCAAACACGGAATCCGATCCGTCAGCCAATATCCCTTCTTGAAAACCTGCGAATGCGGAAGCCGTGACGGATTTCGCCCGCACGAATCCCGGGGTGGCTGGATTATGGACAACGAACTTGCCGTTGCCGCCTGGGCCTACTTTCAGGAGGTCAACTCCAATGCTGTTCGAGCCATTGGACAATCGCAGTCCGTTACCTCCCGTCGAAGAAATATTGAGTGTGCCGCTGCGATAGTCGTACGTCCCATGCCCATAACCTGGGTTCGACGTATCGACTTGTCCCAGGTCCATCTCACGCACCGTTTGCAAGACGTTTCCTGATTCCTGGATGATAATCGCCTGCGTACCGACGCCACGAGTACCACTGGAACGTCCGACATTGATTCTTTCCAGAAACGTCAGATCGCCGCGAATCGTCAGTCTGTTGGTGTTTGGCGTGTTACGGGACATGTAAAACTTCTCGATCGTCTGCCGATTGAAACCCGTGGGAAAGGTGATCGCAGCAGCCGCTCCAAAGAAAGGATCGTTGGTGGGATCATAGACAACCCCGCTCCCCATATCCCAAGCTCCAGTCCCGATATTGATTTGGGTATCGTTAACACTTGTGCCGGCAGCGTTGTTGGAAGGAGGCAGCACGGTGTTCGCATTCATGGCGACATTCCAGTTCACAGGATTGAACCACCACTGACTGTTGCCTTCGGCATCCCACACAATCGCAGCATCAACTTGTGGGGAGATTGTCATAGCAAGAACAATCAAGAACGCTGCCCCAAGTGGCTTAAGTGTTGCTGTCTTCCAGCTTAAAACAACTTGATCAGACATGAGTCGCAAACCTCCCAAAGAAGAAAAGCAATTGAAAAGCTATTGGTCTGCCTCAGCAGATGCGCCAAAAACAACTATTGGTGTGGACATGCTTGGCCTTGGCCATTTATCTCCGTCACCTCCCCGCCGGCTCGAGTCGCCAGATTATCCAAGACTATCGTACTGATGTCTTTGCTGAACGCCTGCACGCTCCCGTCACACATCGCAAAGTTCACGGTGCCCGGATGATTGCTGCCGTATCCTTCGTCTCCATAAGTTTCTTTCGGCGGACTCCCGACGGCTGGCTTCGGCGGCAAATCGCAGCGTGCGCAAAAATCATGATCGGAATCGTCCGTCGTAGGGAATTCTCCCATCCACATGCCCGGAAAGTGATCTCCATTGAACGCGTGAGTCGCTTCGGCTGACGCACGACCGACTTCCCCCGCAAAAGGAGTATGACTTGTACCGTCGGTGATACTCTTAAGCGACGTTTCGTGCTTGAAACTAACGACGCCTCGATTGCTTGTTCCTCCGCGAACGACACCACTGGTGTTACATTGTGGGGCGGGGCCATCCGCTAAGTATTGAATCGAATTTCCTGTCCCCTTCAAATTGACCACTGTAAAGAATCCGCCGACACCATTGTCAACACGACATGTCGACCCCGCCACAGCGCGATAATCGGAAATTGACCCTTGCCATCCCTGTCCACTTGCTTCGGGAGCCGTGTCGGTATCACTATGCCCATGGCCATCGGAAGTGATATTACTACCGATCGTGCGAAATGTAAGAATACGCGATTCGTGGTTCATCGAGGGGCAAAAAAAAGCATCAACGACGGACGTCCTCATCTGCCAAGTCTGATCGTAGAAACATCCGCGTTGAGCGTCCCACAGATCAGCAACTTGAGCTTGCTCCAGATAGGGCAGTATCAACACCGACCAAGTCTGGTTACCGTCCATCGTCCTGTTTGGTGGTAACCCCTTGCGTGAGTCATGGTAATTCTGCACCGCCAAGCCAACTTGCTTAAGATTATTGATACACTGCGTCCGCCGTGCCGCCTCGCGTGCGGCTTGAATCGCTGGCAACAAGAGCGCCACCAACACCCCAATGATCGCGATCACCACCAGCAACTCGACCAACGTGAAGCCTGTTCTCTTTTTCGAAATATTTCGCTGCATGTTGATTTCAGCATCCCTATTCATTTTGTCCGTTCCGTGGCAATCCACTTTTTCGCCGGTCTGGCACCATAATCACCAGACGTGTTATGGTCACGATCCAACCAACAGGGAGCCGTCTAAGTGTTTCGCACAACCGCGCATCTAGGTTGTAGACAATAGCAGGCTATTACCAAACCTTTGTGAATGTAAACATGAGAGGAAACAACTTGACTAGAAACAACCAAGACAAGCGAAGAAAAGTAACTCTCGGCAAGCTTCCCTCACCATGCCTGCTTTCTTTATGATAAGAACGGCTGGTATTTTCTTCTAGGCAGAATTCTTGCAAATCTTCTCCCGACTGAATGAGAACAATTTTTGTCATGGCTAAGTCATGCGATCAACAATTTCACGAGCATGTTCCTTAACGAAAATGCGACAAGACCGCTGATTCCTAGAGCGTCGATTCTCGTCCACAAAGGAGCTCTCATGTCGCGGCTCCTGGCGTAGTAAACTATTTTAGAATTTCTCACAAAATCCTCGTAACGCTCGGTATTTCTAGGCTTATTATGTGCGGGAGGAACCGCGCTCGTTCTACTCTTCATGCTAGCCGAGGTTTCGATTTCGGCTGGCCGCATTCGCTGATTATTGCTCATGGCTGAACTTCGCTTATGAATGGCAACAACGAAGCTACCGAACGATTTGTCACCTTGCTCGGTGCCCATGAGCGCGAGCTGTTTAGTTATGTGTATGCGCTGACGATGAACTGGAACGATGCGATGGAGGTCATGCAACGTTTGCGGATTCGCTTGTGGCAACAGTTTGACTCGTATGAAAAAGCAAAACCGTTCGGTGCTTGGGCCCGCGCGGTGGCCTACTACCTCGTGTTGGCCTTCCGTAAGGAACAAAGCCGACGGCGAGAGTATTTTAGCGAGAAAATTTTGGAGCTTGTCAGCGACTCCTACGACCTGGCGGCGGACCAATTGGCTAGTCGCCGAGAAGCGCTGCTAAGATGCTTGGATAAACTCACGACAGAGCAGCGCACGCTTGTCGACAAATACTATTCCCATAACGAAAAACTCGTGGAAATTGCCCAACAATTAGGGATTACCGCGGGGGGATTGCGGCAGACACTTTTTCGGATTCGCAAGTCCTTGCAAGAGTGTGTGCAGCGAGCCATTGTCAGTAGCTAACTTTTTATTGAGCGAGTCGCACCATGTTGGATATCTGCTATCACAACGCGTTTGTCGGTGAATCCGTGCCTTTGGTTCGTATAGCCCCCACTTTCCAGTGCGAATCAATACCTACAGCAAACGTCGATGGAAATGGGGTTGAGCACGGCGTGCGTTCCTCGAACGACCATGACCTAGTTCCCCAAGAGGCCTCCCTCGAAACCGTTTCGGTTGCCGGCTTAGAATCAAATTGTTGCTCGGCCAAGAGCTCGTTGATCAAATCTGGTGACGACCGATTACGTAGTTCGATTCTTTATATTCATCAACATCTTAATGACGCGGTCGGCGTGCAGGATGTAATTCGCCATGTCGGTGTTTCGCGGCGCTGGCTCGAATATGCCTTCCGCGACGCGTTTGGGATCAGCCCTTATCAGTACCTACGTCGAGTGCGGCTGGAGCTCGCGCGGTCCCTCTTGGTGGCTGAACCTCAGAAAAAGATTTATCAGATTGCACGTTCAACAGGGTTTTCATCGGCCAGACAATTCACGATGACGTTTCGGCAATACTTTGGATTGAGCCCCACCGACTGCCGCAGAGGCACTGACCATTCTGGAATCGCACAACAGAATGGTCAGGGACTCGTGTTGGGAGAGGAACTAGGCTGACAGCCAAGAAAGTGCGACAATCCTGCCAGCAGCAGATGCTTTAGCAAAATCACGGAATGTTATTGATGACCATGAACGACCAAGAACTCGCCACTGAAATATTACGACTGACTTTGCTTTGTCAGCAAGGCACTGCCGGTGATGAAGAGCGCGCGCGGCTGGAATACCTGCTTTCTGACAGTGATTCCGCGCGTTTGGTCTACAATTCCATTGCTTGCGACACGGTGACGCTTGTCGAAGTCGCTGATAAGAATTCTTGCATCATTCCTGCCGTTCAGTCAGAATTGCCCACCGCCGACACAACCAATCGTCCTCAAGTGATGGGCTTTTCCTGGCAACTTGTGGCCGCGCTGGCTGCTTTAGTGTTTGTGACCGTGGGAGGTATGACAGCCTATCTCGGCGTGAATCGGTTGGGGTTCAGCGCGCAGTCACGCCAATCTTTAGGCAGGATTGTGCATCTCGATGACGTTGTTTGGGAAAAGGGAGCAACACCTTTCGCCGAATGGTCACCCGTCAATTCTGGTGATTCCTTGCGTCTTGCCTCGGGCATGGTCGAGCTTGTGGTGAATGAAGCGATCCAAGTCGTCATTCAAGGGCCAGCGGAATTTGAGTTGGTCTCCAAGCAAAAAGCCATTGCCCACTCGGGGAAACTGGTGGCTCGAGTCGGCGAAGAGGGCATCGGTTTTGAGATTGAAACACCTCATGCCCAAGTCTTCGACCAGGGTACCGCATTCAGCATCTCGGTTTCTCCTGAATCGCAAACGGATGTCGTTGTTTACGAGGGGAGCGTTGATCTGGCGGTCTTGGCCGCTCCCAAGGATAGTTACCGACGACTAAAAACCGGCGAGGGAATGAGGGTCGATCAACAAGGGCAATTTAACCGGATCACTTCCGTTGAATCCCGCGATTTCCTGCCTCCGCTGCAATTGGGCCGCGAGGCCATTAAACCCTCGCGGTTGATCGCCTCCGTCACGGATAATGTGGCTTCCTTGGCGACTTCCAAGTATTACCGCATTGTCGGTGCCGGCTTTGCCGACGATTGTGTGGTTTACGTGGATCGCCTCCACCAATGGAACGGCCTCGACAAGCGTGGCATTCCCGCGTTCTTGCGTGGTGCCGACTATGTCATGACTTTCAACGACGACAAAGTTCTGGACGACCTCAAAATCGCCCTCGAACTTTCGCAACCCGTCGCTTTGTATGTCATGTGGGACAATCGGATTCCCACGCCTGAATGGCTCGAAAAAGATTTTGAGAATACCGGCTGGGACATTGGCCTGGACGAAGGTTACAACGACCGGGTTCCGGACATCTCTCGTAAAACGGGGGTCGGTCCGGGGCAGAGTGTGGACTTTGTTTTTTCCATTTGGCGGCGCGAGGTTTTGGAGCCCTCCACGGTTGTTTTAGGTTCGGTTCAGCAGGAGCGAATCACGGTTGAACCCCGTGAGGTATCCCAGAGCATGTACGGCGTGGCCGTGGCACCCTTGGCTGCCCGCGAACGTGAGATTTTGCCCTAGCGACGCCAGAGTTCCCCAGAAATCATCGATTTGCTGTCAATGACGGGGAAGACGATTGCAAGAAAACTTACTAGGCGGTCTTGTCAAACAGAATTAGAGTAATTGAGGCGGAACCTTTTTTTGACGTTTACACCTTACTGTAAATTCCCGCGCGATCTTCAACATTGATTGTTCGGGACTTGCCCCGTGGCGGGCTGCTTTTCCACTTTGGCATCTCATCATTTGTGCTGCTACTTTTTTGATACGGGAGGAAGTCTAATGAAGTGTACGAAGTTTATCTGCGCTGCCATTGCGGCAGTTAGTTTGTATCTGACATCCACGGCAGTGGCCGGCGTGCTCGTGAGAGACACCTGGCTTGATGGTACGGATGATGATCCCGCGAGTCCGATTTTCTCGGAATCGGGTGCTGATTCCGATTCCGATGGCGATCTTGAATCGGCTTGGTTCCAAGGGGGGAGTGGTTCTTTGAACCCCGTTGGGCTGGGTGGGCCTCAGCGTGGCGCGGTAGGCACTGCGTCCGCTTCTTGGACTTCTTATATCTCGGCCGAAGGCGATGAAGTGAATCTCGTCAACCATCGTGATGCGGTCAAAGTCACGTGGGTCTTCAAACTTGATGGTTTGGGTGCTAACAATACGAGCCAAAATTTTCGCCTCACCGTTGTTGACTCTCCCGCCGCGACTCGTATTTCCGCAAATGGTACTCCCGGTAGCGGTGCCTACGCTGGCTATGCCATGTTCATGAACATGGGTCCGACGCTGGGCAATAGCAATCCGTATCGGCTGATGGAGCGTGGCGCGAGCGGCGATATTTTGGGAACATCCGGCAACTGGGCTCCTTTGGGCAATGGAGCCACCACGGGCAACGCCGGCTACGCCAATGGTGTCACTTACAGGTACGAACTGTTGATGACCCGCAACGGTGCCTCGCTTGACATTGTCTCCACCATGACGGGTGGCAATCTCAACAATGCCGGGTTCGCCGCGGTTTCACTCAACGACGCCAGTCCAAACTCATTCGCGTTTGATACTTTCGCCGTGCGTCCATCGAACGCGGCCACGACAGCCGCAACATTCGACACCAGTTTATTTCAGGTCGAATACTTCACGCCTACCGTCCCCGAGCCGGCTTCACTGACTCTCGTCGGCTTGACTGCCTTGGCGATGGTGGTGCGACGACGACGCTAATATGTTTGTGATTGATTGAATTGCTTGAACACAGGCGGTGCGCCGGACAACGGCGCACCGCCTTTTTCCTAGATATTTTAATTAGGTTGCTTAGACCATATTCCGATGATCCCAATTCTGTCTACAAATCTTCGCTGGACTACTCTATTACTTGTTCTCCAGGTGGCTTTCATATCGACGACCAAAAGTCGTGCTGATGAGCTCGTTGCCTTTCCCGGCGCGGTGGGGCAGGGTGCCTCTGCCAGCGGCGGACGGGGTGGGGATGTTTATCATGTGACAAATCTCGAAGACTACCATCCTAAGAATGAAACCAAAATTGAAGGGAGCTTGCGCCACGCAATTCGTTCGGCCGAGTCGCCCCGGACAATCGTGTTCGACGTGAGTGGCGCGATTGCACTGCACGCACCGCTCGAAATTCTTAAGAGCGACCTCACCATCGCGGGTCAAACCGCGCCAGGCGACGGCATCACGCTGTGGGGCTATCCGGTCGAAGTCTCCAAGGGTTCCAATGTGATTGTGCGCTACTTGCGCGTACGGTTGGGCGATTTTCATGCTCGCATCGGTGATTCCACCAAGCCCCACCCTTACGCTGGCAACAACGACCTCGACCCCGGCAGCGCGAATGCTCTGTTTATCGGCGGCGGTTGCAACCGCGTGATCTTCGACCACGTGTCGGCGAGTTGGGGGATGGATGAAACCTTCTCCGTGACAACCTGTAAAAATGTAACCGTCCAGAATTGCATCATTGCCCACAGCCTCAACGATTCGTTTCATCCCAAGGGACCACATGGGTATGGTTCGCTCGTTCGTGGCGAGTTGACACCAGAAGATCAAGCCGCGAACACCGGCGGCTTTACCTTCTATCAAAACCTGTGGGCACATCATCGGGCGCGGAATCCATCACTGGGAGGACAACAGAAAATTGGTGCCAACCAGTCGGAAGCTGAACGTCGCAGCACCGACGTCAATCTCATTAACAACGTGATTTACAACTGGCAAGATCAACCCACGCACCGCAGCGAACTCGGCAAGGTACGAATCAACATGCTCGGCAACGCCTATATCTGCGGACCAGCCAAGCCCAATGAACGCGTTTTCAGGGAAGGTGACAAGGATGTTTCTCAAGTCTTTCATGTCGGAAACTATGTTGACGCCGACCAAGATGAATTACATGACGGGCACGTCATCACCACACCTCAACAAGTGGCCAAGTCCTTCCAGAATTTTGGTGAAGAGGATCAACTCTTGAGCGCGGAGACCTCCAAGCCGTTTGCTTTCATGAATGATGTCGCCAAAAACGTCAAATCCGTGGGAACCGCCTATCATGAAGTTCTCAACTCGGTCGGCTGTTCGCTCATTCGGGACGCCATCGACGAGGCATTGATCCAGTCGGTCATTCACCGCAAAGGCAAGCTCATCGACTCCCAGGAAGAAATTCGGGACAACACTGGCAACCTTGTTGGCCTGGATGATCTCCGCAAAGTGCAGCGCCCCGCTGACTTCGATACCGATAGTGACGGGCTGCCGAACGAATTTGAAATCCGGAACAAACTTAACCCCGACGATTCGAGTGACGGAAACGGAACAAACCTCAGCAATGCTGGTTACACGAATCTCGATGTGTATCTCAACGAACTTACAGAGCGGCTTTGACGATGCGTAACAAGCATCTCAACTTTGTGAAGGAACAACTTTCATGTCCTTGATCACCAAGGTTTATTCGCGGGCTTCTGCCAGCATATTGGCGGGTAGCCTGTTCTTGATTATTAGCGTATCGGCCCAGGCCCAACTTCCCTTTTTCCCTGGAGCGGAAGGCTTTGGCGGCAACTTCACCGGCACAGCGCCGGCGGGAGGTTGGTTCTCCAACGCGACGGTCTATCGCGTTACCAATCTCAATGACAACGGCCTGGGCTCCTTGCGGGGTGCCTTCCAAGAAAACACGGCCAACCGGATCATAGTTTTTGACGTAGGTGGGGTGGTTCAACTGACCGGCAGTAGTTTAGACATTAAGAATATCCAAAACTACTATATTGCGGGGCAAACAGCACCTAGCCCGATAACAGTTTATGGAAATACCACGCAAGTCACCCACAGTAACAACAAGCAACACTTCAACACAATTTTGCGCTACATGACTTTTCGCAAGGGCGCGGGCAACGGGGAAGACGCCATCACTTTCTCCGGAGGAGGCACCGAAGGTATTGCCACAAACATGATTCTGGACCACGTATCTGGTTCGTGGGCTGAAGATGAAATTTTGTCTGTGACAAATTACAACACCAACGTCACCGTCCAGTACTCCATGATCAACGATGCCTTGGTCAGCGGTCATGCGTACGGCTCGCTGATACGGCCAAAGATCGACTCGAATGTCACCTTTCATCACAATCTTTATGCCCATAACGCCAGTCGACAGGCACGTTTTGGCACCTACGATGCCGAAACGCTTACCGCCGACTTCCGCAACAATGTTGTTTACAATTTCCGCGATCGCGCGAGTTACGCGGGGGGAAGTAGTGAGGCTGAACGAGAATATGCCGACGTGAACTATGTCGGCAACTACATCGTCGCGGGCCCTGGCACGGTCGGTAATCCGAACGTGGCCTTTGGAGTCGACAAGAATATCGATGTCCGAGTCTTTCAATCCGGCAACTTGGTTGATCCTGATAACGCACCCGGAGGAGTACCGGCTGATGGGGTGCTTGATGGCACAGATCTTGGTTGGTCGGCATTTACGTTTGGCGGGCTCGGTACTCCCATCCAAACGCTCACCCAAATGGCGTCTCCCTTTGCCACCGCCCCCGTCACCACGCAAACCGCCACCGAGGCTTACAATCAGATCGTTGATTACGTCGGCAACTGGTGGTGGGCTCGCGATGCGATTGATACCCGCGTCATCGGCAATGTCACGGGTTTTACCGGTGTGCCGATTGGCGCCGCCGCGCCGATTGCCAGCGAACTGAGTGGTTTGCTCGCCACTCCCATGACCTCACACCCTGCCGGCTACGACGCCGATAACGATGCCATGGCAGACGCCTGGGAAATCATGCATGGTGGCAATTTGGTTTGGACCGCCGATTTCGACAACGATGGCTACATTAATCTCATCGAATTCATCAACGAGAAGGGCGAGTTTCCGGCTCCCGCACCCATTGTGTTCAATGGCGGGCTCAACAATCGTTATGCCCACATTATGAATTGGAAAACCGACGATGGCGGGATAACCGCGGGTTCCAATTGGCAACCCTCTAAATATGATTTGGCCGTCGTTGAAACCGGCAGCGTCGTGGTCGACGCCGTGGGCCAACACGCGGGCATTTTGTTGATTGCGCCGAATACCGGTGACAGTGCCACACTCAGCATCAACAGCGGTTGGCTCAAGGCCGCCCAAGGGGTGGAAGTCGGTTCCGCCGCGGGTGATGGCACATTGGTGATGGCCTCGGCGGGAACATTGTTCGCACCGCTCGTCACGGTCGGGGCCATGGGTGAAATTCGTGGCTCGGGCGACATCGTCGGCAACGTGCTGAATGAGGGCTTGGTCTCGCCGGGCAGCTCGCCAGGAACCTTGGATGTTTCCGGCAATTTCGCCCAGAACGCTGGCGGCACACTGAAAATGGAAATCGCCTCGCTGGCTAGTTTCGATCAACTCATCATCGGCGGTGCCTTGATGGCTGGCGGCACGCTCGACGTCGATCTCTTGAGCTTCGTGCCAGCGGCGGGCAACACTTTTGATCTGTTTGATTTCGCATCCTCGATGGGATCATTCACGCTCGATCTACCAGCTCTCGCCGGTGGCCTCGACTGGGACGACAGCGATTTGCTCGTCACGGGCGAGTTGAGTGTGATCTCCGCCGTGATTGAAGAAAACGCCGACTTCGACGAGGACGGCGACATCGATGGCCGCGATTTTCTCATCTGGCAGCGCGGCTTTGGGGGCGCGGGGTCGCTCGCCACGGGTGATGCCAACGACGATGGTGAAGTCGATGCTCTCGACCTCGCGATTTGGCAAATTCAATACGACACCGTGCCCGAACTCACCGCGAGTTCACTGGCTGTTCCCGAGCCCAGCACGATTTGGCTTATCGGTGCTGCGCTTGTCGCGTTACTCGGCAACAGAAAGCGCGTCGCGTGAGGCAATCCTCATCGCTTGCGGCTTAGCGCTCAATACCTGTCGCCGAAACTTACTTCCTCATACTTCACGCGCAAGTTGAGCATCTCTTGCTCCGATTTCAAGCCAAACCGCACCAACTTTTCGGGGTCAGGGTTGTTCGGATTGTAGTGTGAGTTGTCGAAGTGTGTCACCGAATACAGCGCATCACCCGCCTTAAGGCGGATCGGGTTCACAAACTCGTAGGTCCGCTGCCAGTTGAAATCGTACGCGGGAACTTTCACAATCAGTTCACGCTTCTCCTCCGGTGTGCCGGGATTCGTCGCTTTGTACAAAGAAAAATCCTTGCCGCGGTAGTGCATGTGCGGGGCTAAGGCATAAATCAACACGTCGGTGGGGAACTGATAGTAATTGGCCTTCTCGTAGTGCATTTGGTGGGGACGCAACCGAATATCTTTGCGGTTGAACACCTTGGTCTCCAGCACGTGCTCCGGTTTCTGGTCAGCCCACTTGATGCTCATCCGCGAAACGTCGGGCTTCTCTTCCTTGCCAGTTGGCGTGTAATGCACCTCGAAGAAAATATCATGTCCCGCGGGGAGTTTCAGTGCGTAGTCTTCAGGATAGGTACGAGCATTAAACGGATCGCCGGCAATATAGTCACCGACCTTCTTCACCTTGTCCCCGGTGAGACCGTATAACTCGAACATCGCCTTCGTGGCTTCGAGTTGCTTGTCGCTGTGCGGACCGACGATCGCACCGATATGATGCACCACCCCTTTGTTGCCCGGTTTCAGCTCAATCGCTTGAATGTAACGGTCTTCGGGGTAGTTGGCCTTGATCCGATAGAACTGGTATTCATCCAACCGGAATCGCGGGACAACATACGGCTCTTCCATTTCGTAAACGAAATCGGGCGTGCCGATAGCCCATTCATCGGGATTGGGCCACTGGCGCTCGGCGGGTGCGTCATTGGGATCACCCATCGGGCAACCGGCCACGACCCACGCGCGAAACGTGTTTATTTGATCGTCGCTGAGACGCACATCATGTTGAAACCCACCCAAGCCATTCGTATCTTCGGTGATGCCATGCCAGGGGGGCATAATCCGCTGTTCGATGCGGCTGAGCATGACATCGCTCATCGCCGCCACGGTTTCATAAGAATCGAAGGCGCTGAACAACTCGGCACCCGCCTCACCCGCGCGATGGCAACTGATGCAGCTCTCTTGCAAGAGCCGTGAAATCTCTTTGTGATAGGTCACGTCGGCATACTTGCTCAGATCGCGGATCGTTTTCTTGGCGATCGCACAACCGGAGGCCGCCGTTTCGATGAGCGGAGGTTTTTCGCCTTTGACAAAACTCGCCAAGGCATCGGCCAGATAATTTTGCTTCCCCTCGGAACTCCCCCCGCCAAACCACATGCCGTTTACCTGGCCGCGATACACCACCTTGCTCTGATCAAAACCCTCACGAGTGTCGAGCACGATCACCTGGGGTGTGGTTGTCAGACCAAGTTCTTCGTGCCAGGGATTGGCTTCGTCATCCTTGAAAACGGGAAACATCAACTCGTTGTCGAGGGCGTATTCAGCGATCTTCGACAATTCGTCGTTCCCGTTGGTGAACAGGGCAATGAATTGAATTCCCGCGGCGTCGTATTGCTTTTGCAATTCATTGAGATTCGGCACCAGCCGGCGCACGAGGGGGCATTTGGTCGAAAACGTCACCACCACCAGCGCTTGGTTTTGCTTGCTGGCGTACTTGTAGGCCAACTGCTCCGGAACACGGGTATCGCCCCAACGTCCGGTCAGGACAGGGGTTGCCGCCGTCACCGATCCACAGAGCAGTGCCGTTACAACTGATAAAACCAGTGCGAACTTCATAACTCGTCTTGCCTAGGTCAGTTTGAATTATACTCGGGGGAGAGTCTTATCTTTGCGAAACGGGCAATTGGTACGGGATCGCAACCTAGGTTTGCAGTGAATATTTACCGCTAACCTTACGGTCTCCGCAATTGGCACCAGAGAAACATACGGCATGGGAAGTGCTAAGTCTTAAATTCATCTTGAATTTCTGCAGCTTTACACATCACCCAAGCAAGGAATGTGCCGTTACGTGGAATTTGCGCTGATCGACAGGAAATAACTGCCGATGAATGGACAATCTCGCAGTTGATAGCGGAGGAACTAACTTGGTGGCTAGACGACCAGAGCGAACGCGCGTTTTGCCATCAGCACCACGGCTGGAAGGAAGAAAATCCGACCAGCGCGCCGCTTGGAACTCACAGCCATGTTTTGCAACATCGTCCAGCATCGCCGGAGAAGTTTGCTGCTTCTCATTTTTGGCATCGCACTGATCCAGGTCTCAGCTCCCACTTGGGGGCAAGACCCAGAAGTTCTTGTCGTCCTTAACGAGGCGGAAAGCCGCTTCGTGCCACCGTCGGAGTCGTGGTTCTACGAAACCCAGGAAGCGCTGCGCGCTGAAATGCAGGTCGTCGGCGCGGCGCTCGACGCTCAAGGCTCCGCCTACGCGGACCCTTGGAAGGAACACCTCCGCTGGGCGCTTTTGGAAAAGAATCTCGTGCCGCTTGACGCGATCATCCTCGCCGAGATCGAACTGGCCCGTCGTTGGATGTACTCGAACCGCAAGGGCATGGAGCTGCCGTTCTACGCCAAGGTGCGCGAAAAGACCGACGCCTATCTTGACGCGGCCTACACACTTTCACTGCCCAATTTGGAAAACAAGTTTGTGGAGCATGTCCAACTCGCGCGCCAACAAATTGCCGAGTTGATCGACAATCCCACGGACGCCGAAGCCGCCGCCTTGGGCCGCACCTTGGGTTGGTTGGAACGAACACGGCAAATACCCACCGAGACAGCCGCACTACGCGCGTTGCTTTCGCATCCCAACGCGCAAATCCTAGTCGGCAAAAACTTGATTACCAACTTCATGTCCACCCAAAGTCCTGAAGTCGAGCAAACCCTGCCCGTCTCCGACAGTGGCGCGGCACCGACCACCCGACGGTTCCAGATTCCCAGCACGGTTCATGTGAGCGGTACGGCTCGCACGGTCGGCAGGATCTCGCTCGAATTGGTTCCCAACGAACAGCAAGCCGAGCTTAGCATCATTTACAATGGCCAAGTCGATTCCCATTGCCACGCCGATGCGGGGCCAGTCAGCTTTAATCTGCGTACCGTGGGGCCGATGTCGGCGAGCAAGCCGGTTACGTTTGACCCGACGGGGATCGAGTTGGGAAGCACGACTGTGAAACCTGCGGTCCGCACGCGCGTGACGAATATCCAAGCCGACAACAATTTTGTGCGTCGCCTGGGTGAACGGCGGATCAATGACCCCGCGAACAAATCGCACATGAGCAGACGCGCACGTGCGAAAGCGGTCAATCTTCTCGAAACGGAAATGGATGAAAAGGTTGAAATCGCGATCGACGAAATCCGCGCCGAAATCGCCCGTATGCAGAGCAATGCCAGCGAATTCGGCGAAGTGTTTGCACCCGTGGTCCGCGAAGGGGCGGCACCTTTTTTCCACAGCACGGCTTCCTCCACCGATTTCGTGGCGGCGAACATGATGTCGCAACGCCGCGAACAGTTCGGCGCGGCCACGCCATGCCCCCTGGATTTCGCCTCCGGTGACGTGCGGTTTCGCATGCATGTCTCGTTTCTCAACAACATGATGGAAACGATCATGGCGGGGAAGATGTTCACCGACGAGTATTTCATGAGATACGCCAAGGTCTTGCAGCCCACTTTGCCGCTCGACTTGATGGTGCATTCCCGCACACCGCGTTGGGCGGTTATCGCCGCGAAGCCCCGCCCGCTGGAATTGCGAATTCCCGCACCGAATCAGTTTGAATTTGCCCTGCACATTGCTTCGCTCGAAGTCGACGGTGAGAGTTTCAATCTGCCGACCACGGCAACGGTTCGCTACGAGCTTGTGAAGAATGAGTTCGAGGAGTACTATCTCGAACGTACCGCGGAACTGGAAATTGAATCCTCGCTCCCGACCGAGCACCGCGATTTTTTACACAAGAAACTGAGCGCCTTCTTTGCCCCAGTGCTTGACGCGGGCGGAGTCTCCATACCCGAGGGGGGGTCGATCGGTTCGCTCAACTCGCTCCAGTTTCTCGGAGTCCAGGCCGATCAAGATTGGCTGGTTGTGGGGGTCAACGTCCCCAAGGAATTCGTTGATCGGACCATGAAGTCACGCGAGGCGGCAGCCACGGCACCCGCGCCTCCAACCGAGGAGAAGCTCACGCTCCCTCCACCCTTCGCCACCGACAGTGCCCTGAGCAGCTATCCCACGCCGAACTAGAGCAGCGTATCTACCGGTTGTGTCGATAACAGCGATTCGGCCTCTCATCCGGCTCCTTGTTGGAATGCAAAGAGCTAGGCTGGCGTGATTGCGACCTATCGTTGTACTGAGCGGCCGCCTTCTGCTACCTGTCATTTCGCGAGGATCAACTTATGCAATACATTTACGAAGCCCAAGCCTGGCTCGTCAGTGCTAAGGGCGAAACTTGGGACTGGTTCTCCACTTTGAGTCAACACGAGTGGATGGTGGTCCTGGGAATTGGCGCCGCGCTGGGCTTTCTCTGCATGAAAAACTTTACTCAACGCGGGACACTCTAAGGCGTCAACGTTGTCATGCTTAAAGATTTACTGACTCAATTTACGTTTATCGACAACATCCACGTCGGCCTCGCGGACACCGCCGCGCTGGCTGCCGTCGCGCTGATTGGTTATCTTTTCGGCCACCGCACGCGGTCGCAGCCGACGGAACCCGACGACCGCAAATTGCTCATCGAGTTGACCCGCGCTACGCAAATCGCTCGCGAGCTCCAGCAGATCGCCGGTCGCATCCGCGAAGACGTGGCACTCCATCAAGCCAATATCGCCCAGTTCAAAACTCGGCTACACGAAGTGCAACACAAGACTTCCCCCGACGGTTGGCAGATACTCAGTCAAGAAGCCGAGTCGCTGCTGACTCCCACGATGAGATTGGCAACCAGTTTGTCGCTGGCCTACGACGAACTACGTAAACAGTCGAACCAATTGATGGTGTTTGCCGGATCGCGAACCGATCAGGAAACTGGCCTTCGCAATCGTCGGGCGATGGAAGAGCAGCTTACGATCCTGTTATCAAATTACACTCAGGAATCGAGCCGCTTCTCGCTCGCCCTGTTTTGCATTGGTCATGCCACGCTGGAAGTGACCAAGGCCCAGATCGGGGCCATCGCCAGTTTATTGGAACACACGGCCCGCGATACCGACGTCGTCGCTCGTTATAGTCCTGATGAATTTGTCGTGCTGATGCCGCAAACCAGCCTCGCGGGGGCCGCGATTTTCAGTCAACGCCTGCTCGACACATCCGACCGAGAATTGGGCTTGTTCGTCTTCGGCGGGATTGTCGAAGTCCAGCCGGGCGATACTCCCGAGAAAATCCTCTCCCGCGCCGATTCCGCCCTTTACAGCGCACGCAGCGAGGGCCAGAGTTGCCTCTACCAACACACGGGCAAAGCCATCCGACCACACGACCGCAGTTCGTTACCCGAATCAGATGGCTCGCCGTTCTTCGACAGCCAGGCCGACCTGCGTGAGCCCGCGGAAATGCTGGGTTGATTTCGCGGGCCTGATACGCCCGCTAAGTTTGACCAGAGCCACTTTTCTGTAGGACCGACAGACTTTTTTGCCAGAAATGTCGGGCTTTTTCCCAGTAAGTTGACGGTCGTCGCCGCCATGAATTACACTTATCCTAGCGTCTGAGTGACATCCGCCGCGGCCGTAATTGTCTGCCATCGCGACAGATGTCCGGAGGCAACGTATTCCTGTTTCCCTTCTCGCGTCCGTCTGAAAAGGAGATCGCCATGCCACTCTTTGAGGTTGAAACAGATAGTCACATCATTATCACCTGGGCTCAAGACAACGATGAAGCTTCTGCCGTCGTCACTGATGCCTATCCCAGCGACAGCGTCATTCGCATGACGAAACGTCCCCGCGATACGTGGGTCATCTCGAAGAGTGCCTTGGGACTTTCAGGCTCTTTTGATATCTGCAACACGGCGCGTGATTGCTTATCAAAGGCCGAAGGCGACAAGATTCATGCCATCCGGCTTTATATGCACGAAACCGGTTCTGATCTCGAACAATCCCGGAAGGTGATCGAGTCGAACATGGTCATGGGCTGGTAAGCCGCCGCTTGCGGCTTAGCGAGCTTTACCGATACTGCACGCCACTCTGAGCGGGATAGTTGCTCGGCGTTGTCGATGTCGTGCCGGGACGCGTGGCCACTTCGTAATTCGCCGACGTACCTGGATAGGATGTCGTGCCGCCGGGACGGTACGGTTGCACACTCGCCACTGCGGAAGCGGGCTGCACAGGAGGACTGTTATTCGGCAAAGTCGTGCCGACCGGCGAAGCTGCAGGCGTCATTTGTGTGGCATAGCGATCACCCGCTGAGGGCGAGCCAGGATTCGCGGCGAACGGCACACTCGCGGACGCTGGCGTACTGGCGACAGTGTTCGTAGTTGGCGTCGTCGACGGTGCCGCTGTCGTGGGATAACTCGCAGGGGCATAAGCCGGGGTGGTCGTGGTCGGATAGGTGTTGGCGGCATAACGATCTTGGGCGGCCATGCCGTAGCGATCCGCTTGAGCGGGTGCTGCCGCCATCGCGGCAGAGGGAGCCGCGACACTACTGGTCGCTGCCGGTGGAACTTTCGTCGGATCGTAAGGCAGTGCCTTCGAAGCAGCCATGGAGCCGATCACAGCCGAAGTGGGGGCTGCTTTGGGAGAACTCGCGGCCGTGGAGGTTGGCGGCACAAAACTTTGTGCTCCCGTGCTCGGATAGCTGCTGGGAGCGGTCGAAGCCGCCGAATAAGCAGGAGCCGCCCCACCCACGGACGTGGGTGTGGCTGTCGCCACGGAGTTCTTCACCACGGGGGCTTTCACCATGGGAGTCGTAATCTTCACCGGATCGGCGTTGGCCAACGCTTCAGTCTGTTTGGCGATTTCCGAAGGTAACTGAGGTGCCCCAGCAACTGCAGTCGTCGGGGCGGCGGCGGATTTGTCCACCGTTTTTCCCCACGGCATCTTGGGTGCTGACTTGCAGCCCAAGGAACCACAACCAATCACCAGGGCCAAACCCAATGTGAGAATTCTGACTCGCATGGCTTCCGTGCCTTCAATCAAAGTGTTTGTTTCCAGCAAGCGCCTTCCTAGCGATTGTCTGTCTAAAATGGCGTCGAGGTCGAGCTATCCGTGCCAGGAACTACCATCGACACGAGTGCTATAACCCGCACTATTGGACTATGTCGGCAAGCAAATGCCTCGCCAAACAGAAAATTCATCCAATTCCTAAACGGATTGTCCGATAGCAACGCGCGCAGGATTATAGAAAACCGGGGATCGCGGTCAACAGCATTTAACCCGCGACAGCAATCCCCGGTAAATAAATGAATGAGCGCCGGGACTTGTCCCGCTTTATCGTGTGCTATCACCCGCTGCAAGCAGCGGGGCTAAATCAATGAGGTTCAACCCTTCGCCTTGGCGTAGCGTTCACCCACGGCGTTCCAGTCGATCACGTTGTAGAACGCGGCGATGTAATCGGGGCGGCGATTCTGATAGTTCAAATAGTAGGCATGCTCCCACACATCGATCCCCAAGATCGGCGTGTTGCCGGTCATGTAAGGATTGTCTTGGTTGGGGGTACTCTCGACCACGAGCTTGCCAGCAGGTGTGACACTCAACCAGGCCCAACCACTGCCGAAGCGCGTCGTGGCTGCCTTGCTGAAAGCTTCCTTGAACGCCGCGAAGCCGCCGAGCTCGCTCTCAATCGCCTTGGCGAGTTCACCGGTCGGCTCGCCGCCCCCTTTGGGGCTCATGATTTGCCAGAACATCGAGTGGTTCGCATGACCGCCGCCATTATTACGCACGGCCGGGCGAATCTTCTCGGGAACACTTTCAATATTGCGGCAAAGGTCTTCAATCGACTGCTCGGCCACACCGGCACCCTCCAGCGCGGCGTTCACATTGGTCACGTAGGCGTTATGGTGTTTGTCATGGTGAATCTCCATGGTCTTGGCATCGATATGCGGTTCCAAGGCGTCTTTGGGATAGGGCAATTCGGGGAGTGTGTAAGCCATCGCAAAAACCTCCTGCTATGTTGACTGTTGAGCAAATTGGTCGGAATGAAGTGCCAAAGCACTTGCAGTTAGCATACCGGAACAAACACCGACCGACAATCGGCAGAGAGAGGCGAGAATTTTCGCGCTATTTAGCCGCGGAGCTTGCTCCGCGCAAACCCCGGACGGCGTTGCCACCCGGCTAGGCAGGTTGCCGCGCACAGCGCCGCCAATAACATCGCACTTGGTTCGGGGACGGTCAACATGGCCGTGAAGATGCCTTGAGAACCGTCGGTGAAACCGAGCCGGAATGCGAGTTTGTAATCTGCATTGAAACTGCGCGGAAGTCCATCGCTCCCTCCAGAACCTATCAGCACGCTTATGGATGAGATGGTCCGCAGATCGCCCGGTGCTACTTCGAATAAATCACCGCTACGAACGACCAAGCGTAAGTTGCCGGCCTGATCTTGAGCCCAGAGTCCGCTAATGTTGCCGGAATTCACTCCCATCCCCGTCAACTGTGAAACAAATGCGACGCTTCCCAAAGGGTTCACGATTGGAAATGGTCTCGAAAGCGCTAGCATCGTACCCAATGGTGTGCCCGGCGCGGGATCGCCCTCCTTGGCAATCAGCGACAACTCGCCCCCCAGGTCCGACCAAATTCCATAACCGCCGCCGGATCCTGCGAATGGTCTCGTAAGGGCTGTGAACACAATACTCCCGGCATCACTCAATTCGAAATTGAGGAAGAAACTGAACTCAGACGCCCCAGACGTTCCCGGTGCCGAATCACCTTCACGAACCACTAAACTCAAGCTGCCCGTGGCATCCGACCAAATTCCTTCGTTATTGTTTGCGTCGACTCCCGCGGAAGCAGAGAGCATAAGATTCGTGCGAAACGCAGTTGTTCCTGCCGCGTTGAATTCCGGTCTCGTCGTGCTGGACGTGCTCAGATCGAAGTTTGAGCCTAACGCGGTCCCCGGCGCTTGATCCCCCCGCCGAGCAATCAGGCTCAGTGCGCCGGGGCCCTCCGACCAAACACCAAAATTGTTAGCCGGATTAACTTCTGGCCCCGTGAGCAGGGAAGAAAACGCGATCTGCCCCGCGCTGTTGAAACGCAGCGAATTACTGATGAGGCTTCTAAACCTTGTGTCGCTGGTCGTCCCCGGCGCGAGATCACTTTCGCGGACTTTGAGTGTTAAGTTCCCATTGGCTTCGGCCCAAATACCATTGTTGTTCTCGTCAGTGACACCTCCCGCCCCAATGAACAGAGAACCGTGAAGAGCTACTTGGCCAGCGGCGTTGATGAGGTCTTCATTAAAAAACGAGAACAGGGCACCCGCTGGCGTGTCTGGCGCTTGATCCCCTTCGCGGGCCAAGAGTTCCAAACCACTCAAGCGTTCGACCCACACTCCACTTTGATTGAAGGAGGTAACGTCCCCACCAGATAACTGCAAAGCGTTTCCAAACACAGTAATCCCAGAAGCAGCCAAGGTAGGTATCGGTATTTTTGGAGGAAAAAAGTCGAATAAAGCACCACTTGGTGCTCCTGGCGCCTGGCTCCCTTTGCGCGCCACCAGCGACAAGCTCCCAGAACCTTCCGACCAGAGTCCGGTGTTATCACCGCTGGTAACACCTCCTGTTAGGGCCAGTAAGGCCGTGAACATCGTGCCTCCTTGCGCATCGATCTGTGGCGTGGCGATAAATTGATACACCGCTCCACCCGTACCCGGCGCTTCCTGCCCCGAGAGCGCCACGGTGCGAAACATCAGCGCGGGCAGCGCCCAAGCCGACACAGAACTGGTGAAACCCAGCGCAAGAAATACAACTTTGATAAGAATAGGCTTCATGAGTTAGTAATCTCAACGGGAATGAATATCGTCGCTAAAACAGCAGCAACACTATTTAGCCGCGGAGCTTGCTCCACGCGAGAGAAATTGCCTAGCCGCGACCAGACTTGGTCGCCGGTCTTGCCGAGCATCGCTCGACGGCGGCACGTCAGAAGGACAATTCAAAAATTGTCCGCGAAATTCACTAGCGCCTCAAAGAAGAGTGCGAAAACCGAACCCAACGGGTTGTGGTGACCATGATAACGGCGAACCTACCGCGAAGCAAGCAATTTTGTTGAGAAAACAGCAGGATTGCCAAGTCAGCACGAACCGCCAGGGAATAAGCATGAACACTAATCGACGCCAATGACCACTAATAAATTAGCGAAGATTAGTGTTTATCAGCGTTCCCGTCTTGGCTTTCTTGGCGTGCTTGGCGGTTCAACTCTTTGCTTAATCGCCAACGGGTGCCGCCAAACCCGCTTCATCGAGCAAGCGCCGCAGATTGACGCATTGCGATTCCAGAGCCGCAAGTTGCGCCGAGAGATTCGCCACCATGATCTTTGGCTCGGCGGCAACCACAGCGGTCGTCTGGGGGGCAGATTCCACAAAGCCTACAGCCTCTTCCTCGAACACGGCATCAACATTGGCCGTTGTCAGGGCAGGGGCGGTTTCACCATCGGTTCGCGACGCGCGTTCACCGGTCGACCAGGTCCGTCGAGCTCGCAATTCGTTCGCGCAAATCACACTCACGGCACGTTTAATTTCAGAGATTTCGTTTCTCATCGTTTTGTTCCTACTAAATTTTTGCGGCGGTTTCTGCTTCGCGCTCGGCGGATTCTTTGGCCATCAAGTAGGCCTTCACACTCTGCAAAATCAACCGAGCCCGCTCGGCAATGTCTCCTCGGCGCCCCTTGGCAAGCCGTCGAGGACGTATCTTGACGTCAATATGCGTGGAGGCGTACTCACCCGCGGCGAGTCCATTTTGATTCACGCGTGCTTCGCGACGCTCGCTGAATTCCATCTCGATGCGGAAATCGACGTTGCGATCTCCCTTGCGGCGGTCGTAAGAAACCTTTTCGCTCGAAATCTCAAGCTCCACCGAATTCTCGTGCGTGGAAATCACTTTCGCCTGATGGTCCGACACAAAGCCACGCAACTTGGCAATCGCAATGTCAATCGGCACAGCCGTGGTCAGCTCAGTTTCGATCACCGGTTGGGCGGTCAAACTGCCGAACCACCACCAACGTTTCTTCTTGGCTTGCTTTACCATACCGTTCCCCAATTGCACGACTTGATTGCGGCCTTGCTCTTTGGCCATCAGGAGCCCTCGATCAGCACGCCGGAGCATCGTTTCTGAATTGTCACCCGCTTGAAGTTCGGTCACGCCGAAACTCGCCGTGATACGCTTGTTGCCTAAATTGTTGTGCGGAGTTTCGGAAAGCTTTTTGCGAATTTCCTCGGCACGACGCGCGGCGTCCGCATTGTTGCAGTCGGCACAGAGCACCGCGAATTCCTCGCCACCGTAGCGCGCAACCAAATCCCCGGAGCGGCACATCGTGGTCAGCAAACTCGCCATCGTGATGATCGCTTCGTCGCCCGCTTGATGCCCGAACGTGTCGTTGATCGATTTGAAGTGATCGATGTCGATCATAATGAGGCTGCAAGGTTGCTTCGCTTGTTCATGGGCTTCAATGAACAGCGCCTGCATGCGGTCGAACTCCGCGCGATTGGCCACCTTGGTGAGGGGATCGCGGGTCACCTCGGCGTGCAAGGCCTCGCAACGTTCTTCCAAAGTCGCTTCCGGTTGGGCGTCGTGCAGCAAAATCGTCGCACCCTGGACCCCACCGTCGGAACCGACCACCGGAATGGCGTGCAAATCAATCGGCACGAGATTCCCTTGACGTCCCAAAATCAACAGCCGCTGGCGAATCTGGGAATTGGTTCGCAGCGCCCGGGCCACGGGGCACGAACCGTCGTGAATCCGGCGGTTGCCATGATTGCACATTTCCAACAGGCTCGGCGCGAACGTGCGGCCCGTTGCCGCCCCCCGACTGATGCCCGTAATTTGTTCCGCGCCCTTATTCCACAGGGTGATCTTCGCTTGGGTATCAACGAACACCACGCCGTCGTGCATCGTGTCGATCAGCTTTTGCTCGAACAGCGAACGGCCCTTGGGTGTTGCCTTTGGCGTTTTGCTATCACCAGATGGTCCCGACAACTCGCCGACCGATTGCCAAGGTAGGCTGTCTTGCCGCTGCTTGAGATCGTTGAGCCAACGTGCCGCCACGCGGCTGGAGAGTACGTCTTGCTGCTGAGCCAGCACTTCTTGAAATTCTTTCACCAACTCCGGGTCGAACTGGGTGCCCGCGAATTCAAACAATTCCTGCAAGGCTCGGTCCCGCGACCACGCTTGCCGATAAACCTGGTCGGTCGTCATCGAATCAAAAGCATCGACGATGGCAATCATCCGCGCTTCCAGCGGAATCGCTTCACCGATATTCAGGCCTTCCGTCCCGCGACCGTCGTAACGCAGATGGCTGTACCGCACCGCGTCGAGAATTCGTTCTGAACCGCAACATTCCGCGAGGATGATACTTCCCAGTTCGCCTTGGCGGCGAACCAGTGATTCTTCCTCGGGCGTCAACCGACTCGGCTTCGTGAGGATCGAGTCGGGGACACCCATTTTGCCTAGATCATGCAGCAGCGCGGCGAATTCCACCACGTCGCGTGATTCATCATCCAAGCCAGCGTGGAGCGCCCACGAACTACAACCGAGCGCTACGCGCAGCGAGTGTTCCGCCGACTGAGGATGCTTTTGCCGCAGGGCCGCGAACAAGCTGCTCGCCAAACCTAATCGCACTTGCACCAGTTTGTTTTCGTATTTCGACGAGGGCTTGGGCTGCGGCGTTTCTTTCCGCGGTGCCAAGCCATTGCCGCCGGCCACTTCTTCGAGCGCGTGCAAGAGTGAACTAATTTCAGCAACACGCGTTTCCGTCGATGCCAACCGCGGAGATTTGCTCTGATTCTCGACGTTCGCCAACAGCGGCACCGCAAAGGTGGCCGGATCAAGCGAATCGACGGGAGACGTGGTATCAGCCATGAGCGTCATAAGGTGTGGCGTGGTGCGGCAAAGTGGCTGCTAACTTCTGGGACGCAGCCATCGTTCACTTCAAAATTAGGTCATTTTTGAGGGCTGAGCCGAGATTTCCTCCCTACTCGCACATTTCATCAAACGCCTGAATTTCATGGGAACTGGCATAGATTGTCGCACTCGATATCTGCCCGATTTCCGCCCTCCATGACGGCTCGGGCCGGACGACATTGCCCAACCGCTACAACAGGCGCTCGGTCGCGTTCGTAACGGCTGGTGCGATGAAAATGCCGATTCCGATTGTGCGGAAGGGAATCTCGCGACGTCTGGTCATGCGCTGCCATCCAAGCTAGCTAGCACTTTGACAGACTCAGCAGACTTCTCGCCAACTGTGTTGGGACTGGCACTCTCAGGCAAAACATCAAAGTAGATTTATGGCACGGAATAATGGACGGTGGGGACGCCTGCGCCGCGTCCTCAATGAAGACCTCTCCACGTCGACCGTCATATACGGCGCGACGAACACCGAGCGTACGCCCGGCGACACGCCGCGTTACGGCGCTGGTGCCAATATCGAGAACCATCCGCAAGTGACCGACTATGTTCCACGGCGCTTCCGCGTGATGGGACTCATCATTGCGGGCGGTGCCGCCCTGGGGTTGCTAGCCGAAACCGTGGCCCATCATGCCGCTTCGCTGAGCGACATGCTCGGCGTCTCGACCGCTGAGTTGACGGAAACATTGTCCGATCGACTCGTGGGTTGGACTTCCGCGATCGCCCTGATCGTCGCTGCCGCCTATGCACGGATCGTGTACTTGCTGAAACGTCATCGCCTTGACGATCTGCGTGGTCGCTATCGCGTGTGGCGTCATGCGAGTTTGCTGGCGATCTTGCTCAGCGCGAACTGCGTCATGGGTGCTCACACAATACTCAGCCACGCGGTTGGCCATCTTACGGGCATTCATCCGCTCGGCAGTGATACGGCTTGGTGGCTCGTGCCCACCATGCTCGTCGGTGCCTGGGTGCTGGGCCGTTTAATTCGCGATGCCGCCGAATGTCGCACCGCATTAGCCGCGTTTGTCCTGGCTGCCGCGTGCTTCACAATCTCGCTGGTCTGTACGGCAGGCTGGTCTCCCGCTGATTCCCCATTGTGGTCAGAATCGTTGACACGCTCCTTACCGCTGGTCGGTTGGTTGTGTGCGTTAACTGGTACGCTGCTCACTGCGCGCTACGTGGTGCTCGATGTGCAAGGGCTGATCGAACACGATCTCGATCCAGTGAAACCGTCGGCGGCAACGGCCATTTCTTCATCTCGCAGCCATACCTCCACTTCAAACCATTCCTCTGCCAGCGAAGAACAAGAAGTCGCCTGGACCGACGGCAGCGAACCTGATGAAGACGACGGCGACAACGACCGCCCGCTCACCAAGGCCGAACGCAAACGCCTCCGCAAGCAACAAGGCCGCTTCCGCGCCGCGTAATTCGTGAGTACTTAGTGAGCCGACACGGGCTCCTCTGTCATTCTGAAAGGAGTTCCACGACTTGAAGAATCTAGCTTCAATCTGCGAACGCTTTCAATGCGTGACGATACTACAAACCAGATCCTTCGGTTGCCGGGGCTCTCTCAGGATGACGTGCATCACGGAATCCGCAGTTCGTTGAGCAGGTAGACAAGCTCTCCTCAGTAAGGGATAGTGGTCTCTGCACCACAAAACTCCCCTAAGACTTTCCTTCCCACTCATGACGGTTCGCACACGATTCGCTCCCAGTCCCACCGGCTATTTGCACATCGGCGGGGTTCGCACGGCCTTGTTCAATTGGCTTTTCGCCCGCAAGCATGGCGGGCAATTTCTGCTGCGCGTCGACGACACCGATCAAGAACGCAATGTTGACGCGGCGCTGGCCCCCATTCTGCATGGCTTCCGCTGGCTCGGCCTCAATTGGGACGAAGGCCCCGAAGTCGGCGGGCCACATGCGCCGTATTACCAATCACAGCGCGGCAACAAATACCAAGCCGCCGTCGCGCAACTCCTGGCCAGTGGCCACGCCTACCGCGATTTCGCCACGACCGAGGAAATTCAAGCCGAGCGCGAAGCTGCCCAAAAATCAGGCGCACAATTCACCTACAGCCGCCGCTGGCTGGCCGTAACCGACGCCGACGCCGCACGGTTCGCCGCCGAGGGTCGCCAGGCCGTCGTGCGTTTGAAAATGCCCCGTGACGGGGAACTCGTCATCAACGATCTCATCCGTGGCGAAGTTCGCTTCCCCTGGGCCGGCGAGCAAGACCACGTGATCCAGCGGGCCGACGGCACATGCCTGTACCATCTCGCCTCGGTGGTCGACGATCAGGACATGCAAATCTCGCACGTCATCCGTGCCGAAGAGCACCTCTCGAACACGCCTCGCCAAATCTTCATCGCCCAATCACTCGGCTATACGCTCCCGGCCTACGCGCATTTGCCCTACGTCGCGGAACCTGGCAGCAAAAACAAACTCAGCAAACGCAAGCTCGACAAATATCTCAAGAACAAAGATTTCGCCACGCTCAAAGACCACGGCCAGCGGATTGCGGATCGACTGCACCTCACCGTGGAAAGTGACACTTTTAACCCGGTGATCGTCGATTTTTACGAGCAAATCGGTTTTCTGCCTGACGCGATTCTCAACTATCTGGTGTTGCTGGGTTGGTCCCTCGACGACAAGACCGACGAATTTACTCGTGAGGAAATGATCGAGCATTTTTCGCTGGAGCGCGTCAACAAAGCCCCCGCGAGTTTCGACCCGCAAAAGCTGTTTGCCTTTCAAGACCGGGCGATGCAGAAGTTGCCGATCAAACAGAAGGTCGCGCTCGTGTTGCCGTACCTGCAACAAGCCGGCTATGTCTCGAGCCCACCACCCTGCGACACCGGACCATACCTCGCGCAAATTGTCGAAGCAGCCGGAGATCGCATCAAAGTCGCCGGTGACATTCTCGACTACTACGATTTCTACACCGCGGATGTGGACCTCGCCTTCGACGAGAAAACCATCGACAAGCGATTGAAGAATGCCCCCGGCGCGCCAGAACTTCTCGCCGAGTTCCGCGCGATTCTCGCCACCGTGGAACCCTTTGACGCCGCCACGCTCGAAAAAACTCTCAAAGCGTTCGTCGAACAAAAGGGCATCAAGATCGGCGACATCGTCCACGCGGTGCGCGTGGCGGTCACCGGCAAAGGAGTCGGCTTCGGCTTGTTTGAAACCCTCGCCATCCTCGGTCGCGAGCGCTGCCTAGCGCGCATCGACCGCGCTCTTGCTCTTTGTACGACATAACCGCGATTCGTCGAATCGAAGCGGATTTGACTAACCCAACCGGTCAATCACCGCTTGCGTGTACTCCCGAGTCGACGATTTTCCCCCCAAATCCCCGGTGCGAATCTTTCCCTCGGCCAGCACCTGCCGGACGGCGTTTTCCACCCGGTCGGCAGCCTCTTTTTCGCCGAGGAACCGCAGCATCAGCACGCCGCTCAGAACCAGGGCCGTCGGATTCGCGAGGCCCTTCCCCGCGATGTCGGGGGCCGTCCCATGCACCGCTTCAAACACGGCCAACTTTTCCCCCACATTCGCGCTCGGCGTGATCCCTAACCCACCCACCAAGCCGCTTGTCAGGTCGGACAGAATATCGCCGAACAAGTTTTCCATCACCAACACGTCGAACGCCTGGGGATCGCTCACCAACTTCATCGCCGCGGCATCGACAATCCAGTCATCAAACGCAATGTCGGGGTATTGGGCCGCCACCTCCTGGCAACATTTGAGAAACAAGCCGTCGCTGAGCTTCAAGATGTTCGCCTTGTGGACGCAAGTGACCCGCTTGCGACCCTGCCGTCGGGCGGTGTCGAACGCAAATTTCGCAATCCGGTCCGACGCCACCTTCGTGATCACCCGCAGACTCTCGACCACCCCCGGCACAACCGTGTGCTCCAGCCCGCTATAAAGCCCCTCGGTATTTTCCCGAATTACGATGAGATCGACATCCTCGAACCGTGTCTTCACGCCGGGCAGTGAACGGGCAGGGCGGTAGTTGGCATACAGATTGAGCCGTTGCCGCAGGGCGACATTCACGCTGCGAAAGCCACCCTGCTTCGGCGTGGCCGTCGGCCCCTTGAGCGTCGCATCGGCGGTCTCCACGGCTTTTAATGTTGCCTCGGGCAAAGGATCGCCCACCGCATCGAGCGCCGATTGCCCAGCCATCGCTTCGCTCCACGCAATCGCCACGCCACTCGCATCAAGAATCGCCCGCGCCGCCGCACAGACCTCCGGCCCAATGCCATCCCCAGGAATCAACACGACGGAGTAACTCATGGCAAACTCACTTTCTTATGCTAGCCGCAGGCGGCAGCCCGCGGTTTACGGTCGCGCACTAAACGGCACGGTCAACGCCGACGCACCGCCACAGGTGACGGCAATCGCCAGAAATCCATCGACCGGCGGCGTATTCAAGGCGGGGCTCAGGTAGGGAAATACGGCGGGAACCTCCGTTCGACACTGCGCGAACGAAAAGGCGTGAGCAAACACGGTGGTTTCAGTTTCTTCGTCATCGGACCCGGCGCGGTCGGCAATCGCATCGGCGACGGTTTCCTCGCCGAGCCAACTCCGCGCAATCTCGCCCCCGATCGCATCCTCGCAATCCAACAAGAACACGACCGGATCGCGCAGCTTGGCCGCAAGTGCCTCATCATAGGCACTAAAGGCGAGCTCCAGGCTGCTTTCCAATAGCAGTTGCTGGGCTTCCAGGGGGTCACTCTCTTCACGGAAATCGTCTACGGGGGGATCGCTCAATCGGAATCCTTCAGCGCCGCCTGCCCAAGGCCACAAATGGCAATTACTTGTTCTTCTTCGCCTGCTTCTCGGCACGCTTTTCTTTGAGCGTCTTCTGCGGTTCCTTACGAGCTTCCCGCTTCCCCTTGTCCTTACTTCCTTTATCGCCCATGACAAACTCTCCTTAAAAGTGTGTAAAGAAAAACCGCCCGCATTATAGCGTGTTCCCACAATTTGCAAGCCGCTTGCGGCTTAGCGGCAATCGGATTACTCATCGAATTGCCATTATAAGATGCGTCCAAACCGTACCAACAAAACAAAACTGGCCTGCCACGCCGAGAGCAATGGCCCACTGCGCCGATCTTCGTGGTTTACGCCACAGGCCAAACAGACCGAATATCAATCCCAGCGGACATATCGCCGCCGGGATGGGGAGTAAAAAATTTAATGAAGGAAGTGAGAACACGAATGCGAGGATCCAACCCGTCGCAGTGAGCCACAACCCAACATCGCCGAGTACGTTTCGTCCCGAATTGTCGATGTTTGCTTCGGACATAGCGACATTGTAATCTATCTCAAACTTCCCCACCCCCACCAACTCCTCCACCGCCCTCGAACCCAACAACATCGCCGGGGTGTAACTCCCACCAGCATAGTCGCCATCTGATAGGTGCGTCACGACTTTGAGCGCCGCGTCCACAGTCACATCATACACATTCCCCACTTCAATCCGCACCGTCATTTTCTCACCCGCGGCATTCGTCGCTTCGCCCCACACCCACGTCCGCGACTTCTTTCGCTGGGCCGCGCTCGGACCATTCACAAACCGTGTCACCAGTTTCTTGAGCGCACTCTGCATGAACGCCGTCGCCAATAACGGCCGCGCGAGATTGAGAATTTTTGTCACCCCGGTCCGCTTCCCCGGCACGGGAATCCAGGTATCAATGTTCGCAATCCTCGTCGTGTAATACGCACTCGACACATCTCCCCAGGAAATCGCCATCGCCGGGGTTTTCCCTCGGCCGAAATCAATCTCGCGCTGTGTTTCCGCATTTGGCGTTTTCACGATCTGGCCCTCACGCCGCCGGAGCGTGCCGCCTTCTAAACTCTCGAGCGCCGTCTTGAGTGTCCCCGGTGAGGCCGCCGAATCGGTTTCAAACCCAAGCGACAAATGCGTCGCCTCCGGCAACAATTCCTTGAGCTTTAATGCCACACAATCCGTCGGCACCACATCAAACCCCACCCCCGAACAAAGCACAACACCCACATCCTTGGCCCGATGCGCTTGCGGCTTAGCGTGCGTATGCTCAATCACCCCAATCTCACCCGTAATATCAAGATAGTGCGCCCCAACCCCCAAACAACCCTCGATCATGGGCGCGCTCGTCACCGAAAACGGCCCAGCGCAATGCAGCACGAGTTTTACACCTTCGAGTCCACGTGCCACCTGATCAAGTCGATCTAGCGCAAACGCCCGCCACTCCAGCCCCAACTCCTGCGCCAAAGGCTCAATCTTCTCCCGACTCCGCCCCGCGAGAATCGGCCGCAATCCGCGCTCTATCGCCTCCCGCGCAATCACCTCCCCCGTATAACCATTCGCTCCATAAATCATCCAAGGAAGAAACATCTTTCCAATCCTCACCGACACCGATCACACTCCATAAATCTAACCAAGTCACGCAATTTCCACATGCTCGTAAATCCCACTTAAAGATTTTTTGTGGCTTTTAGTGCTTTTCGTGGCCAGTAAATTCCTTCCCTCCGTGTTCTCCGTGCCTCAGTGGTTAACAACCATCAAAAAAATCAGCCCGGCCATCACAAGGATGGCCGGGCTGTGCATAGTTGCTTAGAGAACAGGCTGACCGAGAACTTTCGATCAGCGGGCACTCACAAGCAGGTGGTGGCTGCCTCCGTAGACAACCCGCCGGCGGTCAACGGTTTGCACCACCCCACTGGCGTATATGATAATCGTTCAAGAAACCACCTCCTTTCATTAGTGTCCAGGCGGCGAAGTGACGCTGCCAGAGGTCACCCACGCGGCCAAAAGGGGCCCGTCGTACTGCGGTCGCACGACCCATAGCTGCATTATACTCACGATTCCAACAAGTCCAGCAAGATCAATCGCCAAACAAAAAATCGTTGGTTTTTTTGCAGATAACCGGATGACCTGAAACCGTGTCCCAAGGTTCACAACAAATTTTTCCCCCTTCCCCCCTCCGCCTTCCCCCTTTCTTCCATGAATCGCCGCCAACTCCAAAAACTCGGCATTCCTCCCAACTGCGCCGCGGCAGCCATCGACGCCCTGCGCACAGCGGCCATGCAGGGTCTCGGCATGGGGCTTAAAGGCAAGCGGGCCAAACAATCGGTGGAATTGGTCGTTGCGAAACCAGAAGAGTTCGTCGCCGACGCGATTTGGGGCAACCTCGCCAAAGAACTACTTGCCGATATAAAACATGTCGAGCGCGAGCCAATCCCCTACCAAACTTGGGGCAACGACATCGATCCCGGCGCGCACGCCCAGATGGAAGTCGCCTGCCATGTTCCCAGCGCGGTCGGGGCCGCATTGATGCCCGACGCCCACGTCGGCTACGGCCTCCCCATCGGCGGCGTGCTCGCCTGCGAGGGAGCCGTGATTCCCTACGCCGTCGGCGTCGACATCGCCTGCCGCATGAAACTCTCCGTTCTCGACCTACCCGTCACGGAACTCGAAACCAACCGCTTGCGGTTTCGCGGCGCGCTGGAAAAAGGCACCCGATTCGGCGTCGGCTGCACCCATCAACCAGCCCAATCGCACGCCGTGCTCGACGAGGACTGGTCCGTCACCCGCATCACCCGCGAGAAAAAAGACACCGCCTGGAAACAACTCGGCACGTCCGGCTCTGGCAACCATTTTGTCGAATTCGGCATTCTCTCGCTCACCGAGCGCTGCGAGGAACTCGCGCTCGAACTGGGTGAATACACGGCCCTGTTAAGCCATAGCGGTTCACGCGGCGTAGGGGCTGCCGTGTGCGACACCTA
>JAWXAV010000036.1:0-5845 GCA_034439695.1 Bythopirellula sp.
TCGCAGTCCCACAGGCGGCCAAAAATCACAAAAGAAATGGCCGCGCGCTTGTGCTAAAATACACCTCGTTCACGGCCAGGGACTGTTTCCTTGCTGTGGCGTCGCATAGGTACGTTCGCCAATCGGCCGGCCATCGTCTGGGCACCTGCGTAGTTTTCAAGTGCAGGTGTTTGGGCACCGATTTCTCGAGAAGTGATGTCACGAACGAAACGTCAGCGACAACAGGCCACAAGCACTCCCAGCCGCGAACAGTTTCCACTCGTGGTTACCCACGGTTTTTGATTTGTCCTTGGTCAGTCGTCCGTGGTCAGTAGCAAACAACTGACCACGGACCACTGACAACCATCAACTTCGCCAAACCAATCCCAACGGATTGGCTACTTGTATGCGCTCGAGAGTCGTGCCACAAGAATTGCCCAAAAAGGCGTCTAAAAAAGAGCTTTTTCCAGCGCAAACACAGCATGTAGTGGGTGAATGGTCCAAGCACACAAGATGCTGTGGTCGAATGTCGCGACAAAGAAGACGTCGTTAACAGTAAGAAAAAGAGCCCCTGCAAGCGTGCCGAGCTAGGTATTCAGCAGGGCTCTCGAGTAGCACTGCCATGGACTGAGTCTTCGGACCAGCTCGCCGACGGCACATGATGCTTGAAGGGGCTCCACGCAAAGGAAGTTTACCGCCGTTCGCACCCCACTACCAAACAACCCCTTGAAATCGCTGAAAAATGGCAATTGAAACTTCCGCGCAACAAAAAACCCTGGGCTTGCGCCCAGGGCTGGAAGGCTTCGATTAGCGTTCGGCTTTAGCGGAGAACTGTACCGCCGTTGGCTGGTGCATCCATGCGATTCATCGCTTGCCGCACGCTGGCGGCGTATTGATCGGGTTGGCTCTTAAAGCGGTTCATCGATTCTTGGTTCGAGAACAGATAGAACGCGCCACGGTATTCAAATCCATACCGTCGCGAACCTTCGACCATTTGATTGTTGTCCAACAGCAACACCGGATCGATTCCGGAGAAGACCGGGCAATAGGCGTCGGGGTTGGCCAAGAACTGCTGACGTTGATCTTCGCCCATGAAAAGGAATGTGCGGCCACGATGGATCGCGCCAAACTTAAGATCTCCCGCAACCCATTTGTGGGACGACTTCAAAGCCACGGGACAATAACCATCAAAGGCCAACTGCGGGCTCCCCGCGGGTAATTGGCGAGCCACCGACATATGCGATGCCGGGCTGACTTGCGTTGCGGCGGGGTTGGTCGCCACTTGTTGTTGAACAATCGGCGTTGAGGCCGCCGCGGTTTGTTGAATGGCTTGTTGAGGCGGCGTGGCTTGTTGGCGATAGCTGTTGGGCATCGCGTTGGCAGGCATCGCAGGATTAGCTCCAGCATAATTCGTGGCGACAGCCGGATTACCGTAGGCAGCGCTGGCCACGGGTGAATATCCCGGATTTTGCTGTCCAGCATACGGATTGCTTGTCATCGTTGGCACCTGGGCGATGGTTTGCTGCTGAGGTGTGCCGGGTTGATTATTGGCGGTTTGACTATTGTATTGGCCCACTTGCAAACCCGCGTAGGCGGCTTGCATCGGCGCTTCATTGGCGTTGCCGAGACCTGCATTATTATTTTGACGATAGTGGTCGGCGAGGTTGGCCAATTGGGCGATGTACTCACTCGGATCCTGTGGGCACGACAAACTGGCCACCACTTGGCCCTGGTTGTTGAGCACAATTTCCGTGGGCACGCGCTCCACGCGGTAAGCGGCCGCCAAAGCGGGCGCGTCGTCGGCGTTGATTTTCACGGGCACATAGTTGCGCTCGATGTCGTCGCCGAGTTGGGGTTGCGAGAAGACATTCTCGTCCAGCGTCCGGCAGGGGCCGCAGGACGACGTGTAAAAGTGTAGGAGCACCAACTTCCCGGATTGCATGGCCTCGATCTTGGCCGTATCGAGGTTGCCGCGCCAACTGACGGCTTCCGCCCCCAGGGTGTGTGAGCAAATGCCCAAACAGAGAACAGCGGAGAGAATTGGAAACAGATGTCGAGTGCTCATGGCGATTCCATTCGCTTTGATTCATGGGATGAGGCGAATCGACTTGGCCGCCCTGAGGTCGTTTGCGACGCCAGCAATCCTTGGCTGACGCGCATGGCTAAGTCGCTCTGGTCGTTAAATCGGATATCTGGCGCCCAGACTTTGTGAAAAGTTAACGATTGGAGGAAGATTGCCGCCGCTGGCACGGGATCTGAAATTCACGGAAAAAAAGGTTGCAGCAGCCTTAAGTCGTTGTGCCGTAGCGTTTTGTGGCACGGCAAGAATTCTTCCTCATGCCGCGTGGTGCCTATTTAGTAAGTGGGTATCCTTGCTCCCATGGAGCCTTTTGAACGAACAGAACAATCTATGTTGACGTAGGGAATAACGAAACCAGCTAAGAAATTGTGAGAAAGTGACAGCTAGCCGCAAACTCAGCTTGACACGGCTGCATCAATAACTAATATTATCTTTGAGTTCACAACCCTGCCGTCGCGGTAGGTTCTACAGGCCAATAGTTTCGGCTTCTTCGAGTTACCTGTCAGTGGGTCATCTGTCACTGGGTTATCTTTCCCCGGGCCGCTACCCAACACGGGTTAATCGAAGAATTGAGAATTCACTCTCGCATGGTTGTTGGTTTATTTGCTGGCGAAGCCGATGATGAGAGTTCCGGTTGCGTTTGCCGTCTTCGATTAAGCACGGCGCACGAATCCGGTTAGGAATTGGGTCGGTCATGCGTTGCTCGCGTACAACAGACTCGACGGTAAAGACGTTAATATAGTTGCGACAGCTGCGTGCTGGAGAACATGCTTCTCGGCATTTGGAAGGCGTCGCCAGTCAAGTAGCATTCGATCAAGTAGCAAACAATGTTTATGCCGCCGGGGGTGGCAAAAGTATTGCTTACTGCTTAAACTTGGCAGCACTCTTAAATAATACATATGAGGAAATGGTTTTCTGGGTAACAGCCGCACGATTCGCGGCCCTCAGAAAAAATCGTGTTAGCGAACACATCAATCCTGATGTTGGGCATCAATTTTTAGTGAGTCGATCTTCCAGTGGGCTGTTTTCCAGCAGGCCATGAGCACTGGCGAACAGAGAGCGGGAAGCTCTCGGATACCGACCGCTTTGCTGAGCTAACAAGGTTTAATTCCGTGAGGGGTTTCGTTTCCTTGAAGGGATTTGCCTGTAAACACTTCGTTTGCCGTGGGGACGGTTTTCCCGAAGGCAAGGCGGATGTTGAAGGCAAGCTTGGGGAGGGCGAGGCACGCAAGCCTCGTCGCGAAGGTTCGTTGCCATTAGCAATTCGAGCGCTTTGTAACGCCTAGAAATGGGTCTTACTTCCCGTGAGAAGACCGCTCGCTTTCGGGTGAGTTGTCGTCTCGACATCAGCAAGGCACGTGCCTTGCACAACGCTGACGCGAGCCGCTGAAAATGGAAAATTCGGCATTGGCTGCGGCAGCGAAAATTTTATCAACTCGTTTGATTTGGAAAAACTTAGGATTCTGATTGTGAACAAGCGTCAAAGATCTGGTGGCGGTGGTGGTGGAAGTGGCGGCGGCGGTGGTGGTCGCGGCGGTGGTGGCGGTGGTTACCGCGGCAGGAACAATAACAACAACGGCCGTCCTTCCAACCGTCAAGGCGGTGGGGGTGGTGGCCGAAACAACAACAATAACAACAACCGACGACGAAATAGTTACCAAGATTCTCGCGAGCCGGATTACTCCGATAGCGGCGATCCCCTGCCCTTGGTGGCTGGCTCGGGCGTGCTCGAAATGCACCCCAACGGCTACGGTTTCCTCCGCAATCCCGCGACCAACTTCACCCGCGAACGGACCGATCCTTTTGTGCCCGGCACGATGATCGAGAAGTTTGGTCTGCGCGAAGGATTGCTCTTGAGCGGCATGGTCCAACACCATCGCAAGCAACAGGGCCCCCGGCTACGCGAGTTGCTCGACGTCGATGGTATTGCTCCGGAAGATTATCTCGAAGTTAAAAACTTTGATCAACTCACGCCGATCACTCCTGAAGAATGGTATCGGCTGGAAACCGGATCGCAGCCAATTAGCACCCGTGTCATGGATCTGCTGACGCCGCTTGGTAGGGGGCAACGCGCATTGATCGTCGCTCCGCCGCGGACGGGTAAGACGGTGCTTTTACAGCATATTAGCAATGCGATTTCAACCAATTATCCGAACGTCGCGTTGATGGTCTTACTGATCGACGAGCGTCCAGAAGAAGTCACCGATATGCGTCGCAATATCGTCAATGGCGACGTGTTTGCGAGTAGCCTGGATAACGATGTGGAAAGCCATGTGCGGCTCTCTCAACTGGTCGTGGCTCGCTGCCAACGCCTCGCCGAGATGGGTAAAGACGTGTTCATGTTGATGGATTCGATCACCCGTCTGGCCCGTGCGTTTAACAAGTGGGTCGGCAACACCGGCCGCACGATGAGCGGTGGCGTGGACATCAAGGCGATGGACATTCCCAAGAAGTTGTTCGCCACGGCCCGCGCGTTCGAGGAAGGTGGCTCACTCACCATCGTTGGTACGGCGCTGATCGAAACCGGCAGCCGCATGGATGACCTGATCTTTCAGGAGTTCAAAGGCACCGGCAACATGGAGCTCGTCCTCGACCGCAAATTGGCGGACCGCCGTGTCTGGCCAGCGATCGACATCGAGCAATCCGGTACCCGCCGTGAAGAAAAGTTGCTGCCCCCCGAAACGCTGCACGCCACGACCATGCTCCGCAGGACGCTGTCCTCGATGCACCATGTCGACGCGATGGAGCAACTCACCAGCAAGCTGGGCAAGTTCAAGTCGAACGACGAGTTCGTCATGCTCATCCAAGGCGCGAACGCGATTGACTGATCGCGCACGCTATATTCTCACAGGCACGCCACATATTGCACCAGCAGCCGGGCAGCCTTACGATGAGATATTGCACGATGAGTGACTGAGCCGCCTGTGAACTTGAAGCAGATGTGCGCTCGGAGGGTAAGCGAATGGCTAGCGGCCTGATTGGAATTCAGGTGCCGGGCAACCGGTTGCGGGTTCGAGTCCCGTGCCCTCCGCTCTGTTAAGCGTTGCTCACTAACGAGTTAGAAATGCTTTCGGTTGCGTCCGTTGTGGTGCAAGTCTGATTTTGGCTACTGCTACCTGAAACGTTACCTAACAGGCCTCAAAGTTCCTCTGCCACGCTGTCGGCATTGTTCTCGACATAGAGTTCATCGTGGTGGCAATCGACGTATGCCGCATGAGTTGCATGAGCACCCGCGGCATGAATTTTTGCGCCAACGAGCGGCGCAGATCGTGGGCAGTGGTGCAGCCGGGAACGGTATACTTTTCCCCATTTTTCTTTTCACCCGATCGCGAGTTGCATTGGGGTCCGTTCACGTATTGAAGGCCGCCGAAAGTAAATTGGTAACTTTAGGGGATATTTGTGCGGTCAAATCGCATCGGTTGCTACAATGGTCTCTGATCACCAAAAGTCTAACACCGAAACCACGAAGGATTGCAGATGAACCAGCAGCATCGCTTACTTAGATTTTTAGCCTCAGGTTTAATTGTATCAATTGGCTCGACCCTCACGCACGCGGCCGTGCTATCATCACGACTGGATAAACGCCTAGAGTCAACGATACATGGTGTGACAGTCACTGATAGCGATACCGCGGTTCAAGGTGCAACGACAAATCCGCTAAACGTCGAACTTACTCTTTTCCAGGGGCATCGAGAATGTCCCTCCGTTAGTTGAAAAGCCGGTTCCACCGACGTTCACAATATCACGCGGACTTCTGCTCGGCGTCAATGGTCTTCGTATCGAGCA
>JAWXAV010000037.1:0-27830 GCA_034439695.1 Bythopirellula sp.
TCGTCGCCAGTGTACTGTTATCGACGGGCGATCTCATTTTGAAACCCGACCATCATCAAGCACCGGATGCGCCGGCAGCTTGGCGATATTATGAAATTCTGAGCGGAATCCGTGCCGAACTGCGGCGTTAAACTCGCAGCAAGCTCCGCAGATAGATCAAAGGTTGGTCAAAACGCCCCCCAGAAGTAGTGCTTTTGCTAAGAATTAGTTCAAAATCCTAGCCGAGACCAAGATATTCTCGACAACACCGGGGAAGTCGCTAGAATGGCGAACCATGGTGCGCCATGCGGCACGCACGCTACTTGAGCTTTTCGAGCCGCGCTTGCAGTGGGAGTCTTTTTTATGGCAAGAGGGTGTTTCCTCCCCCGGCCTTAGCGTTCGCCGCCTAATGACCGTCTTGCCAGTGAAGGCGCTTTTCTCGTCAGACTGAATTGATCTCGTCGACCATTTATTTTTAGTCGTGATGGGCAAAAAGGCCCGTGTAGTGGAGTCCGAATGATGAAGCTGTATGTGGGTAACTTATCGTATTCAACCACACAGGAAAGTCTGGAGACCGCGTTCAGCGATCACGGGCGAGTGGATGAAGTGGCCATTGTGATGGATCGTGAAACCGGTCGGCCACGGGGGTTCGCCTTTGTGACGATGAACAACGAGCAGGAAGCGCGGGCTGCGATTGAGGGCGTGAACGGCCAAGAGATTGATGGCCGCACGGTCACCGTGAACGAAGCCCGTCCGAAGGCGGAGCGCAGTGGTGGCGGGCGGAGTAGTGGCGGCGGTGGTGGCCGCTGGTAAATTGGCGCTGTTAAATTTTCTCCATGCAAACGCAAACAAAAAGACCCGGGGAGTGCCAGCCCCGGGCTTTTTGTTTTTTGAGACAAAGTTCAAGAGCGTTTAAGCCGGCTGCAATTCGCGCTTGCGGTCGGCGATGATCTCGGTTTGGATATTGCCAGGCACTGGTGAGTACTTGCACAGCTCCATTGTGAACGTGCCTTGACCCTGGGTTTGGCTCCGCAGATCGGTCGAGTAACCAAACGTCTCGGCCAGGGGCACTTCGGCGATGATCTTAGTGATCTTGTTCATCGTGTCGGTCGAAACCACCATGCCACGCTTGCTGGAAATCTGACCTACGACCGGGCCTTGGAAGCTTTCGGGGCATTCGATTTCCACCAACATAATTGGCTCGAGCAGAACCGGCTTCATGCGTTGGAAATTCTCGCGGAAGCATTCCTGCGCGGTCAGCATGAACGCCATGTCCGACGAGTCCACTTCGTGGTACGAACCGTCATTAACTTCCACCGTGAGACCCACCACCGGATAACCAGCGAGCGGGCCCTTATCCAGCATCTGCCGGAAGCCCTTTTCGATCGCGGGAATAAAGTTCTTGGGAATCTTACCGCCCGTGATTTTATCAACGAACAGTAGCTCGCTACCGGCCGCTTCTTCGCGATCTTCGGCTGTCATCGGCCTCAGCGCACCCTTGATGTGACCATACTGACCGGAACCGCCGGTCTGCTTTTTGCGCTTGTGATCGTAGGCGTAAGGGACGGTCCCGCTTTCGCGGTAACTCACCTTGGGAGCACCGACTTCGACTTCCACGCCGTATTCACGCTTGATGCGCTCGACATAGATTTCGAGGTGCAACTCGCCCATGCCCGCGATGACGGTTTCTCCCGTCTCATCGTCGGTGGCCACCTGGAAGGTCGGGTCTTCCTTGCGGAAGCGTTGGAGGGCCTTACCCAACTTGTCGGCGTTGTCACGCGAGAGCGGATTGATCGACATCTTGATCACCGGAGCAGCGACGAACATGCTTTCCAGCGTGCAATAATTGGCGGTCGAACAGTAGGTATCACCGCTCGCGCAGTCGATGCCCATGATCGCCACGATGTCGCCGGCCTCCGCTTTATCGATTTCTTCCCGCTTGTCGGCGTGCATTTTCACAATGCGGCTAAAGCGTTCTTTCTTGCCGGTACGTTGGTTGAAGTAAGGCTCGCCCTTGGCAACTGTTCCTTGATAACAGCGGGTGTAGGTAAGCTGCCCGTATTCGTCGTCGACGATCTTGAACGCCATCCCGACAAACGGATCCTTGGGGTCGCTCGTGAGAGGAATCTTCTTGCCTTCTTCCTTGGGATCGAGGGCGTAAAACTCGCGATCAAGGGGCGAGGGCAGATAGCGATTCACCGCGTCCAAGAGAGGCTGCACGGTCTTGTTTTTGAAAGCCGAACCCATGTACACGGGCGTAAAGCCTTGGTTGATGGTCGCGTTGCGGATGATCTTGTGAATCAAGTCCATCGGGACTTCTTCTTCCGAGAGCAACAGCTCCATCAACTCGTCGCTGTACATCGAGAGCGATTCAAGCAGAAAATGGCGAGCGGCTTCGGCTTCTTTCCTGAGCTCAGCGGGAATTTCTTCCTCGCGGATCGTTTCGCCATTGGCACCGTCGTTGTAGATGGCCTTCATGGAGAGCAAGTCGACCACGCCCTTGAAATTCTCTTCTTTGCCAATCGGCAATTGCATCGCCACGGCGTCGGCACCGAGCTTTTCACGGACCTGCTTGACCACCGAAACCGGATTGGCACCCGTGCGGTCCATTTTGTTGATGAACGCGAGACGGGGCACGTTGTACCGCTTCATTTGGCGATCGACGGTCATCGACTGCGATTGCACGCCACCCACCGAGCACAGCACGAGCACCGCCCCGTCGAGCACGCGCAAACTACGTTCCACTTCGACCGTGAAGTCAACGTGGCCCGGCGTGTCGATTAGGTTGATCGTGTTGCCTTGCCACTGCACCGTGGTGGCCGCGCTGGTGATGGTAATGCCGCGCTCTTTTTCGAGCTCCATGTGGTCCATGGTCGCGCCATCGCCGCCGCCGCGGACGTCTTCGATTTTGTGAATGCGACCGGCATAGAACAGGATCCGCTCGCTGAGCGTGGTCTTGCCTGAGTCGATGTGCGCTGAAATACCGATGTTTCGTACTTTACGAAGGTCCATTTTTAAGCCTCTACCAAACCCTTCAATCAATCAACAATTTTATCGGTGCCGTCGTATATCGCACACGCAGCGGTGAGTCTGACGTACACGCAGCAGTATATTTACGGGGGTTGCCCGGAAGGCGAATCGCTTTCCCGGCCGATGCAGAATCCCTGGGATGGGATTCCCCAAGCTGGATTTCCCAGGGGTGGCGTCCTGTCACCCTGTTGCTAGGCGGGGTAATCTGGTATTGTGCCCTCGTTGGCCTGTGATAGCTAGTGCAAATGCGATTTCCTCCGTGAAAACCGCCGTTTGTGGACTTTGGACACTGCTCCCCATTTCGACTGCATTTTAATGTCTAAGCGTAGGCATCAGGCCAATTTCCGCAAATAGCGATTTGCATTTTACGCGACATTCACCTGCGGGCGTGTGAAGATTTCGAGTGCCCCCGCGTTTGTCCAGCATTGAATCTGCTGATAAGTGCTTTTCCTGCCGTCAGATACGCCTCATGCCTCATTCTCCCTCACCGCGAAGTGCTGGCACAGACTCAAACGAGGTCCAAGCGGTGGCCAGCAAGCTGCCGGAGGGCTGGCTGTCGCGGTATCCATGGGCGACATTTCTGCTACCGATGGTGGCGTTTATGGTGCTGGGAACTTTCGAACCCACCCCCCCCGAAAACTTCAATCCCGCCGACGCGAAAAACATCACCCAGTTGCGCGCCAATCTGGAACGTGCCGAGGCGCTCTCCACGACCAGTGAAGGCTTGCTCCCCAAGTTCTCCTACCAGCGGTATCCCTGGGTCTACTCGGCCAAAATCGCGCTGGTGATTCTCACGATGATCGCGGTGCTCCCCGGCTATCGGACTTTTCCCTGGCGGGTGAGCTCCCTAAGTGTCGTGGTCGGCGTGGTAGGGGTCGTATTGTGGATCGTGCTGTGTCAGCTTCGGCTTGAACCCAAAATCATCGGGCCGGTGGACCGCTTCCTTGGCAGCTTCATTCCTGGCCTGGAACCGGACGACACGCCGTCGGTCGGCTTGCTGGGCATGCTGGGAACTGGCGAGCGGAGTGCGTACAATCCCTTGGTTTACTTGGCCGACCAACCGGCTCTGGCTTGGCTGTTTTTGTCGATTCGATTTGTCGGGCTGGCGTTGGTCGTGCCAGTGATCGAGGAATTTTTCCTCCGTGGGTTTCTCATGCGGTTTGTCGTGCATGAGCAGTGGTGGCAGGTGCCGTTCGGTACGTTCACCCGCGCGGCACTTGTCGTGGGGACGGCGGTTCCGATGTTGATGCACCCTGGCGAGTTGTTGGCAGCGTTTGTCTGGTTCAGTTTGGTCACATGGTTGATGATCCGCACGCGAAACATCTGGGACTGCGTGATCGCCCACGGCGTGACGAATTTTTTGCTGGGCGTTTACGTTGTGATGTTCGACCAATGGCAACTCATGTAATAGCCGCGATGCAACGCGTCGCACGGCAATAAACAATAATCATGTCCGATATTCCCACCTCTGATAGTTCGCTCGTTCCGCCGCGGTTTCTGTTCCGCTTTGCGGTGGAGATTCATCGGTGCGACCCGATTTGGACGCCGCAGGGCATTACGCTCGACGAAAAATATCGCTTGCCGACATTGGCCGCCCTTGATGGCGAACGGCAGATTGCCGATATGCGGATGGCCTGGAGCCCGCAGGGACTCGCCTGGTGGGTGAAAGTGGAAGGGAAGGCCCAACTTCCTTGGTGCCGCGATTCGCGGCTCGAAGATAGTGACGGTCTGCAAGTGTGGGTCGACACTCGGGCCACAACCAATATCCACCGGGCCAGCCAATTCTGCCATCGCTATACATTCCTGCCGCGAGGCGGTGGTCACTCGGCGGAGGAGCCGGTGGCTGACCAACTGTTGATCAATCGAGCCCGCGAAAATGCCCGCCCAGTGAGGCCGCGGGAGTTGCAAGTGAAAGCCAAGGTTGCCAAAAACAGCTACGAACTGGCCTGCTTTGCCCCGGCCACGGCCTTGTACGGTTTCGATCCCGAAGGATCTCCCAAATTGGGTTTCACCTACGCCCTCATGGATCGCGAACAGGGGCTGCAAACCTTCTCACTAGGAACGGGTTTCCCTTATGAGGAAGATCCGAGTTGCTGGGCCGAAGTGCTGCTCGTTCCGTAGCCGAGTCGCAACGCGACTCAGGAATGCCGTGGGTCGCGTTGCGACCTGGCTACAGACTATTTGCCGCAGTAGTCGATAATCTTGGCGATTTCGCTTTTGAGATCGGGTCGCGCGACGATGCGGTCGATGTAGCCGTGGGCGAGCAGGAATTCGCTCGTTTGGAAACCGGGAGGCAATTCGATGCGAATGGTTGCCTTGATTGTCCGTGGACCGGCGAAGCCGATCAGGGCTTTGGGTTCGGCGAAGATAATATCGCCGAGTGACGCAAAGCTTGCGGCGACGCCCCCCATCGTGGGGTTGGTGAGCACGGAGATGAACAAACCTTGAGCTTCGTCGTAACGGGCGAGCGCTGCGGAAACCTTCGCCATTTGCATCAAGGAAAAGATCCCCTCGTGCATCCGGGCACCACCGCCGGAACCGCTCACGATAATCAGCGGCAGGCGCTGTTCGGTGGCACGTTCAATTAGCCGTGTGAGTTTCTCGCCGACGACCGAACCCATGCTCCCCATAATGAACGCCGAATCGGTGACGCCAAAAGCAACGCGGCGAGCGCGAATCATGCCAGTGCCGGTGAGGACAGCGTCACGCAAACCGGTGCGGGCCTGCTCGGCGACAATCCGCTCGCTGTATTTCTTCTTGTCCTCGAAACCCAACGGATCGGTGGGAGAGAGATCGGCATCCCATTCCTCGAAGGTGCCGTCGTCGAGCACGCTCTTGATGCGCATCCGAGCACTCAGGTACATGTGAAAGCCGCATTCGGGGCAGACGTTGAAAATCCGCTCGAATTCCTTGCGGAAGATCATCGCTCCGCAATCTTCGCAGCTCAACCACAGCCCGCTCGGTACACCACGCTTCTCCCGGATGGGTTTCGCTTGATCGTCCCGCATCGGTGTGACTTGCTCGCTCGAAATGTCAGTTTGGCCGGACGCCATGGCTGGTACTTGATCGTGGAGTTTGAAATACTTCCAAAGCCTAGTATATCAGCGGCCTTTACCACCAACTATACCGGCGCTCAGCCATGCCGGGTTATTTAGCCCCGCCGCTTGCGGCGGGTGATTGACGAGCGCGGAGCAAGCTCCGCGGCGCTGCTTTTCCCGAGCGCGGAGCAAGCTACCCGGCTAAATGGGAGAGGTTAGATTGGGCACCGTACCGTTGGACAAAACTTGGCCATTGGGGTGAGCTTGGCCGTTCGTGTCTGCCGTGTCATTGGAGATCACCGTTCCGTTGGCGATTGCGACCGCCTCGCTGGGACGAGCGAGTAACTCCCAAGCGGGGCGAGACTTGCAGCAAGTGGTCCAAAGATTGCCCAAATCGTCTTCTCGGACCAAGTTGCAAAGCAAACTGGCCAGCGGCTCGGCGAGAACCAGTGCCACCGTGCCGTCCTTGTATTTCTTGGTGATCTTGTCGAGCGCGGTTTGCAAGCGATCCTGGGCGGCGGAAAGCGATTCACCCTCGGGAGGACAAACAGTTTCCGGATGTTCGATCCATTGCTTGTACACCTTCGGCTGTTTGTTTTTCACATCCTCGATCAACATGCCCTGCCACAAGCCGAGATCCAAGTTGTGCAAATCCTTGTTGGTCTTCACCTTCTGTTGCAGGCTGACCGAAACCAACTCGGCCGTTTGTTGGCTCGCTTGATCGGGGCCAGCGTAGATAGCATCGACGGATTGTTGGTGTAGTTCCTCGGCAAGGGCGGCTACCTTTTGCCAACCTTCTTCACTCAAGGGAAGGTCGAGCACGCCTTGGATGCGATTTTGACAATCGTAGTCGGTCTTGCCGGCACGAACTAACAAGATGTTGATCATAGGTGTGAAGTACCTCTGACGGCACTTCCTCGGGTTCATTGCTTACGCTTGGCTAATTGGCTGAGCGTTTTCATACTGGCCGCGTAGTCGGGGGTCTTAAAAATCCCCGATCCAACGACAAACATCTCGGCGCCCGCCGCGGCAGCGGTGGAAATGGTTTCCTCGTTGATCCCGCCATCGACTTCAATCATCGCTTCCTCGGGGAGCAGTTCACGCAATTCGCGAACTTTGTCCATGACGCTGGCCGTGAACGATTGACCGCCATAGCCGGGCATCACCGTCATCGCCAGCACATAGTCGCAAAGATCGAGCACCGGTGCGACGGTTGAGACGGGTGTTGGTGGATTGAACGCAATCCCAGCAGCCGCGCCAGCAGCGCGAATCTGGGCCAAAATCGGGCGCGGCTTATCAGTGGCTTCGGCATGAATCGTCACAAGTGAAGCACCTGCTTTGACGAACTGCACGGCATAGCGCGCGGGATCGGCGATCATCAAATGTACGTCGAGTGGCAAATCGGTGATCCGCCGACAGGCTTCGACAATCGTGAAGCCATAGGTAATGTTTGGCACGAAGTGGCCGTCCATGATGTCGAGATGCAACGCCCGCGCCCCAGCCGCCTCGACCGCGCGAATCTCGCGTTCCAGGTGCCCAAAGTCGCAGAGCAGCAGCGACGGCAGAATCACCGGCGCGCTAGCACGCAGTTCGGCAAACGAGGAACCGCTATTCACGGTGGGAGGTTGGCTCATGGCAGGAAGTGAACAAAGAGCGGCGCTCATGGAAGGCGGGTGTTGGCCCGGAAAGATTTCTCTGATCCGATATTCGTCTGTGATAATTGATTGCTTCAATAATGAACTTCAACGGGGCGAAATTCTAGCACTCCTGGTGGGAACCGCCAGTGTGTGGCATGGGGCAGCGATGTTAAGTGTTACTGGGTAATGACTTGCGAGTTGCTGGCCGGGATCGCGGAGCAAGCTCTGCGGCTAAATCATGTTAATTATCGTCGAGGTCTTCGCTGTGCGGCAATTCGGCCGGCGACTTGATATTGAGTAACTGGTTGAAGCGGTCGGTCGTGCGATACACCGGCTTGCCAGTTCCCTCCGGTAGCTCACGCTGGCCGCCGGGACGATCGAGTTGCAATAACCCCCGACGGATCAATTGGTTCAACAGGGCGTCACTCCGCGAACCCCGCGCGCGGGTCACATCCTCGGCGCTCACCGGCTGGCGATAGGCTACGACCGAGAGCACTTCGATTGCCTGGGGTGTGAGTTTGACTTGTTTCGTGCGACCACTCAAGCGTTGCCGCAGCGCTTCATGCTCGGGCCGAAGTTGCATGCGGTAGCCAGCCCCTTCGCTGACAATCGAGTAGCAAGTGCCGGCGCGGTCGTAAATTTCGTTGAGTTCAGCGATGAGCAAATCGACTTCCTGAGGCGATACGTCGCGGATATGCGAGGCCATCGAGCGATTCGTCAGCGGCTTGCCATCCGCATGACCGACGAACAGCATCCCCTCGACGATCATGCGGGGGGAGAGTATTTGTCGGTCGTTGGCCAACGATGCGGTGCTCTGCACTTCATCGAGCGATTCGGCAACTGCCGTGGGGCTTGGTTCGTTTGCTTCCGCCGTTCCGGTAAGCCGTGCAAACGCAGCGGAGAGCCGATGGAGCGAGAAGCGTCCGCCAGAGTTGGGATCGGGATTGCTGGGTGCTTGAGCCACGCGAGGAATGATACGCGGTGCCAATCTCGATCAACAAGAGCCGTTATGACGGGTGCTAGCTGCTGGCATGAATACTTAACACAGGCTGCCCTCGACAGACTGCCAAACACGGGATAAATACCGCAAATTCAATCCCGATTTAGCCGCGACCATGATGTAGAAATCAAGGGCTCCGCGCTCGAAACAAACCCGCCGCAAGCGGCGGGGCTAAATAACTCATGAATATTGCATTGTTCGCTCAGGCGGTTGCGCCGAGACCGATTTCCGAAATTCGCGCGCAGGCGCTCGAACTCGCGCGAACGCTGAACTTTAGCGCGATGGACCGCGAGCACTGGATCGCGCTCGGCGAATATTATGGCCTGCGGGCGATGTTCGTTGTCGTGCTGATGATCCTGGCCTGGACGATTTCCAGTTGGTTGTCGTCAATAGTTCAAAAGGGACTGAGCCGAATCAAATTCGACACCACGCTCACTCTCTTTCTCGCTCGCTTGGTGCGCTGGGGAATTTTGTTTCTCACCGCGCTTACTTGCCTGAGCTATTTTGGCGTCGAAACCACGAGCTTCGCAGCCATCATCGGTGCCGCGGGTTTGGCGATTGGCCTCGCGTTTCAGGGAACGCTTTCCAACTTTGCTGCGGGGGCGATGCTGCTCATTTTTCGTCCGTACAAAGTGGGGGACACGATCACGAGCGGGAATTATCAGGGCACCGTGGCCGAGATCGCTCTGTTCACGACGGAGATTGATACCTCGGATGGCCGGCGGATTATTATTCCGAATAGTGCCATCAATGGCTCGGTGATTGAAAACGTCACCTACCATCGCCTGCGGCAAGTCGCCGTTCCCGTGGGGGTGGCATATGACGCCGACATCGACATCACGCGCAAGGCCCTGGAACGAGCACTCACGATGGTGCCCCAAGCGGTCCGCGATCCGCTCGCGGACGTGGTCTTGTTGGGTCTGGGCGATTCCGCCGTGAGTTGGACGGCGCGCGTCTGGGCCACGCAAGCCGACAATTCGACCGCCAAACAAGCCCTCATTCGGGCCGTGAAAATCGAGCTCGATCAGGCTGGCATCGGCATTCCGTTCCCGCAAATGGATGTGCATCTGATTCAGACGGGAAATCAGCAAGCCGCGTAGCTTGTCGCTTGCCGCAATCGGCAGTAGCCTAAACCGCTGATCAGTCGCGTTGTCACCATTGCAGGAATTGCCCCGTGGACGTTTTCAATCTGGCCGAAGTAAGGGCATTTGCGACCAAAGATGGTTCGGAGATTCGCGAGTTACTCGCCCATCGCAATTCGTGCATCGTCAACCAGAGTTTGGCCGAAGCGCGGCTGCCGGTGGGGGCGAGCACCGCCCCGCACTATCATCCGCTCTGCGAGGAGATCTACTTCTTGCTCGCAGGGGAGGGACGGATGCAAGTGGAAGACGACATCCGCAGTGTGGCTCCTGGCGACGCGATTGCGATTCCCCCCGGCAAGCGACATCAGATTACCAATATCGGCAGCGAGACGCTAGGGTTTTTGTGCTGTTGTGCTCCGGCGTACGAACATGAAGACACTGTGATGGTGAGTGACTGGCCAATGTGCTGATCCAACCGGCGATTCGTTGAATCGCGGCTATTTGTTTGTCTTTTTCAACAACTCACAACTGACCACGAACAACTGACACTCAAAAATGACCAAATACCGTACCGAACTTGACACGATGGGCGAGATGCAGGTTCCAGTGGATGCCCTCCATGGAGCCTCGACCGCGCGCGCGGTGGATAATTTTCCAATTGCCTTGGAACCGGTCCCCGCGGCGATGATCCATGCCTTCGGCCAACTAAAGGCAGCGTGCGCGGAAGCCAACTTGAAACTTGGCAAGCTCGACGCAAAACATGCCGAGGCGATCATTGGGGCGTCGAATGATGTCGCCGACGGTAAACACAATGTGCATTTCCCGGTCGATATTTATCAGACCGGCTCGGGCACTTCGACCAATATGAACGCCAACGAGGTGATCGCCAACCTTGCTAACCAAAAGCTCGGTTTCGGCATCGGTGCCAAGGGGGCGACGGGGGCCGTGCATCCCAACGACCATGTGAACATGGGGCAATCCTCCAACGACACTTTTCCCGCCGCGATGCATATCGCCGGCGTGGCGGCGCTCACCCAGCAGTTGATTCCCGCACTCGGACGCTTGGCCAAATCGCTGGAAGAAAAAGCGAAAGCCTGGGACCACATCGTCAAAATTGGCCGCACGCACTTGATGGATGCCACGCCGATCCGCGTGGGCCAAGTGTTCGGCGGTTACGCGGCCCAGGCACGCTACAGCGAAATCCGCGCGGGGCGCGCGCTGGCACGGCTGTTGGAAAACATGCCCATCGGCGGCACGGCCGTGGGCACCGGCATCAACACGCATCCGAAATTTGCCGCCGAAGTGTGTGCAGTGCTCAGCAAACGGCTGGGCCAGAAATTTCAAGAAGCGGCCAATCACCCCGAAGCTCAGGCGGCGAAGGATTCGTTTGTCGAAGCCCACGGCGAATTGAAAACCATCGCGGTGGCCCTCACCAAGATCGCCAACGACATTCGCCTCTTGGGTTCCGGCCCTCGTTGCAGCATTTTTGAATTGTCGCTCCCCGAGACACAACCCGGTTCGTCGATCATGCCGGGCAAGGTAAATCCCGTGATTTGCGAGTCGGTGATGCAGGTGGCTTGTCGAGTGCTCGGTAACGACACAACCGTGACCATCGCTGGCTTGGGAGGTATTGGTTCATTATTTGAACTGAACGTCGCGATGCCTGTGATGATCGATGCCTTCCTCGAGTCGGTGAAGCTCCTGGCCAACGCCTCGAACGTGTTTGTCGACAAGCTGCTCACGGGCCTCGAAGTCAACGAAGAACGCTGCCAAGAGTTGATCGAGCAATCGCTAATGATGGTCACCTCACTTGCCCCGCTTGTGGGTTACGAGCAGGCCGCCACGCTTGCGAAAGACGCCTTCAAGCTCAACACGACAATCCGCCAATTGTGCCTCGACCGGAAAATTCTCCCCGAAGCGGAACTCGACAAAGCACTCGATCCGATGTCGATGACGAAGCCAAGTGCGTAATTTGAGTAACCACAACGGCACGACGGACACGACGAAATTCAAAAAGTAGCCCTCGTGTCTTTCGTAGTGGCCGTTGTGTCGTCGTGGTTCAATCTCGCTTTGGATTTCCTGTGAATGTAGCGTGCTATCCCACAGTGAATGATAGCTAAGCTAGCACGCGAGCTTGGGGTAATTGGCAAGACTTTTCCGCATCTTTTGACTCGTTCGATTGCAGCGACTTTGTCGCCGTGGCCGATAGAACGACCGAGGCGGGAGATCTCTTCCGCCGTGCGGTGTCGTTTGACTTCGCCAAGTCCCCCCACTTGCGGATTGAAGAACATGGAAGTCTCTTTTGCTCATCGCTTGGGCCGCTTCGTGTGCGGCACGCTGCTCTGCTCAACGGTTTCGCTCGCCGCGGCCGCCGATAGCGGTTCAATCGTGTTTGTCGATGACGAAGGCGCAGCGAGTAGCTCCGGTGCTAGCAATGGCTCGTTCGTTGTGGTGAATGAAGCTTCGCAAGCTGAAACCAAGTCGGCACGGGCCGAGGTGAAGGTCGCTCCCCAAGAAAAAAAATCGCGACAAGTCGCGGCGCGGCGGAGCACCGAGCGTTGTCCTCAGAAGCTGGATGAAGCGGGGCAATTGCTTATCGAAGCCCACAACGCTTCGACCTGTGCCAAGACCGAAACTGATCTCAGCGAAGTCATCGACAAGTCCATCGCCGCGCTGCGCTTGGGGGTGAAGGGCGAAAACAAAAAGTTTGCCACGCAACTGATTTCTTGGTCGCTTAATCGTCGCGGGCAAGTTTATGCCGACGCTGACAAACCGGAACTCGCCGACGCTGATTTCGAGGAAGCGTTGCATTTTGATCCGAGCAACTGGCGCGCCCAACACAATCGGGGCGTGTCGTATGCCGAGGCGGGAAAATTTGCCGAGGCGTTCGACGATTTCAATCGCGTGATCGAAACGAATCCCAAGTTCGCCAAGGCCTACACCAACCGCGCGACATTGTTCGTGCAGGCCGGTGATCTGGAGAGTGCCGAGGAGGATTACAAAAAAGCCTGCCAGTTGGATAAGAAGCTTGTGTCGGCTCGACTGGGTCTGGCGCGGGCTTGCCACCTGAGCGGCCGTTGGGACGAAGCGCTGGAGCATTTTACCGCCGCTGCCAAGCTTGATCCGGAGAATCCCGGCATTCTGTGCAGTCGCGGCGATTTGCTCGCCGACATGGGCGAATACTCCGAAGCCCTCGCGAGTTACGCCTTGGCCATTGAGGTAAAACCGAGCTTTGGCCACGCCTATCGCAACGGTGCCTGGCTGCTAGCCACTTGCCCCAACGAGGAATTCCGCGATCCGAAAAACGCGATTCTGGGGGCGAAACAGGCGCTCGAAACGGAATACGGCGAGCGGCACGTAGCCCTCGACACGCTAGCCGCCGCGCTGGCCAGCGCGGGTGAGTTCGACGAAGCCATCACCACACTCGAAGAAGCCATCGAACTCGCCCCGTCGGGAATTCGTGCCGACTATGTTGCCCGGGTGAAACTCTACGAAACGGGCCAACCCTTCCGCACGCAGCCCGTGGCCGACGTGTCGCAGGCCGTGTATGAAGAGTCGGATGGTGAGTGAGCGGTCTCTGGAAGTTCAGCACAAAAAAAGACCCGGGGATTGCCATCCCCGGGCTTTTGTGTTTTGCGCATATCTACTTCGGTTGAGAATCAATAGTCCGATTCTTTCAAAGGAACCCGCGTGAACTGACGCATGTCATCGGGGCTATCAAGAGCATCAGCCTTAGCCCCATTGGGGGTCATCAATTGCTGGTATACGCGATACTCGATGTTTTCGCTGATTGCTTTTGCATTGCCGCCAGCAAATGTAACATTAAAAACTTCCGAATGGCTACTTGCGGGTCGAGCATAATATCTATCTGCTGCAATAATCGAATACTCTTGATCTGCAGGATTTGTCCGATTAAAGCGCGCCTGGGTTGAGGGATTATTGAACGCTGCAGAATCGTAATCCCAAACCATGCCGTAAATCTGTTCGATATTAAGGTTCGGGTTAGGCAACTGTGGATCGAGAGCCACGGGATTCAACCACGAGGATGCGACATTATTGATCGCCTCGTCTCGATGAATGTTTTCGGAAAGCATAAGTGTTACATTGGCACCATCTTTGATATCAGCACCCAGGCGAACTTTGGCAGCACCTGGATAGCGCTGATCGTGAAATAACCCGTTGGCTTTAACATCATTGATCTGGTTACCACCAGTCTTTGCGTCACGATCAAAGTAGCCTGAATTGGCCACATAACTCAGCTTGGCAACTTCGGCGTTCGTTCCCTCATCGCTGGGGCAGATGAAAACTTCTATCCGGGGAGGATTTTTATAGATGGAGTCGGAGGCAGATACGGCTAATCCAGCCCCACCGTTGTTTGTAACAAGCTGCTCAGAAAGTCCCTGCTGATCCAAGTTGGGCAGAAGCTTTGCTGGCCAGGGTAGCGCTAGATCAACAACAGTATTAGTACTCATGTCGCCATCAATGATCGCTTCATAAGGGATGGTGGTCCGTTGATATTGAACAAGACCGGGAAATTCGCCTTTCCCATCCGTCGCATAGCTCACCAGCGCCGTGCCGAGCTGCGCGATATTGTTCAAGCACTGAGCTTGGCGCGCGCGGGCGCGCGCCGCTTGCACCGCCGGCAACAGCAACCCTACCAGCGTGCCGATGATGGCGATCACAACCAGAAGTTCCACCAAGGTGAAACCACGACGAGATGATGGGTTCATGAAAGTCTCTCCTCGAAAAGTTTGTTCCGACTCGTGGCGCGCCACATCGCCTTAGAAATGTGCCCCCACGGATTCGGCGGGCTAGCCAATCAAATTATCACCCAAACCGGGGGAAAATGCCAGTGATAATAACATTTCCGCTAATTGGCGAGCCGGATGCGTCAGCTTCCGGTTTTCACGCGATTTCGTGGTGCAGGGGACTTACGTCCCCCGCTCGCCGGCAGGAGAACTGCAAAGTCCGCCTGAATGTAGCAGGCACACTCCGTGTGCCGTGGCGGACGCGCGAAAACGCGGTGATTTCATCAAGTCGGTTACGGCACACGGAGTGTGCCTACTACTTTGCAGTTCTCCTGGCTCGCCGGGCGGTTTCTTGTCGTTAAGCGTGTCGCGTCGTAAATTAAAGGTTGAGAGAAGCCGGGAGTTCTTGTCACTGAAACAGGTTCCGAGATGGGCATTGGTTCGTTTTTCAAATCGATCATCGACGGCGGCAAGGTCGACATTGCCAAGCGGTATGAAATCCTGCGCGATGCCGTGTCGGGCACGATGTCGGATTTCCATAAGGCCCGCGACCGCGAATCCGACCAGATCGTCGGCCTGAAAATCCTCGACAAGGAGAAGACCGAGCAACTTGAAATGCGTTTCCGAGGGTTGGACAAACCTTCGGAAGGCCAGATCGCCACGTTGTTCGAGCATCCCCGGATCGTGCGGACCTTCGGCTATGGGGTCACCACCAAAGGCCAGCAATTCATCGTCATGGAGTTTCTTGACGGCCCTGGGCTGAACTCGCTGATCATCGGCAAAAGCAAACAACTCGACGGCAATCGCGTGACACTCATGCGACAAGCGGCCGAGGCTTTGCAGGTGGTGCATGAAGCGGGTTATATCCACCGCGATATTTGTCCGCGGAATTTTGTGTGCGCTGCCGACGTCACCTCGCTCAAGCTGATCGACTTCGGCCTCACCGTGCCGGCGCGCAAAGAATTCATGCAGCCGGGCATCCGCACGGGCACGCCCAACTATATGGCCCCTGAAGTCGTGCGGCGCAAACCGACCGATCAACGGCTTGATATTTTCGCGTTTGGCGTGTCGATGTACGAGATGTTCGCGTTTGACTTGCCGTGGCAGCGCGGCACGGGCGATGGCTTGGCGGCGATGAGCAACGGCCAGACCCAGCCAACGCCGCTCGATAAACATGTGCCCGGAATCCACCCCGACATCGCCAAGGCGATTCACCACTGCTTGGAACCGAATCCCGAGGCACGAACAGCTTCCATGAAGCAAGTGCTGTCGACCATATCCCACGTGGCCCACGAGAAAGCGGATCACCCGTCGAATCAGAAGCGGAAATAATCAGTTCAATTTAGCCCCGCTGCTTGCAGCGGGTTCTTCCCAATCACGGTGCCCTTAATTTCTATATCATGGCCGCGGCTAATTAGAATCACGCCCAGTATTGCGCAATCGGATCAGACAGCGCGGGGCTCACGGCGCTCAGAGCACCCTTGATCTGGCCAAACCCGCCGTAGGCGCGGATTTCCAGGTAAAGGAACAGGCAGCCCATCAATATGGCGATCAACGAAACCACCAACATCACGAAGTACACGTCGTAGCGTGGCTTCTTGTTGATGATGCTCGGCATACTAACCGATTCTAAATCTGGTTGCGACATCGTCGCCCTCCTCAATCTGTCCTTGTTGGAACTGGCGAAGAATGCGGCCCACGGCACGATCAGGCTCGGTTTTGAGGATCTCGGCCCGGCCAAGATAGCGATCGCCCCGGAAGACTTCCACCGTGTGGCCCGGCTTGAGGCCGTCGTCGGCACCCACGGTCACTTCGATGAGTTGGCTACCGGCCGTGCTTTGGGTCTTGCTGACAATCCCACGAACTCTGGGCATCACGGCATCGGGGTCGGTATCGGGATCAATCCCGTTCTCGTCGAGCAACGCGGTTTTGTTCCCGACTTCCTGAGCAAGCTGGGTGTTGCGTTCGCGAAGCGTCGTCAATTCGTTATCGGCCTGATGCAAACCATCGGTCGCTTCCAAAGCCGTGGTGAAGGCCAGATCACGCTCGGATTGGTTGGTGCGAATTTCCTCGCGGAGCACGCCGACTTCAGCGGTGAGCTTTTGATTGTTGGCTTGAGTGGCAGCGACGGCTGCCGTGTTGGATCGCGCGAGTTGCGTGGCCTCGTCGAGTTGGCGTTGAATTTCGATGTTCTGCGAGACCAATTGTTCACGCTCGGTGGCGAGCTTGCTGGCTTCCTGTTTCGCGAATTCCACTTCGGCCGTGAGCTGGCCTTCGAGGCTGTTCTTTTGGCTTTCAAGCTGTTGGTTCTGATTCTGTGCCGTGGAAAGCTGGGCCTTGATGGCGTCGTAATCCTCTTTCCAGTTGCGATGGGTCGAATAGACCGCTAGCGAAGCAACCAGCAAGAAGATGGACGCGATGGCCGTAAGCCCGACTAGTATTTTGCCGAAGAAATTCATCGAATTCACTTCCTCATGGGGGAAGACAGGTCTCAGTGCGAGCCCTTGCTTCCGACATTGCCTTAGTGGTGAACCAACCTAGTTCCACCGCGAAGGACATGTTCCGTAATGGGGGAAGCCTCCGATGCTTCGTCGACTGACATCAATCACTGGCAAATTTTCCGAAACTCAAGGTCAGCGGCGACCTCGCCAAGTCCCGAATCTCTGCCCGGACAAGAGAGAATTACACTACTGGCAGTATAATCAGGGTGCGAAAAGAGTGTCAAACTTCCACGTCAGGCAATCTGGGTGAAGCCACCGTTTCCCGCCGGAATCTAAGGGTTCTACCGGCAATTCTATCCGTGGGAGGGTTCCGGGGCAAAAATTAGGCTCAGCAGCGGGGAAACCGCTCCGCTTTGCCGAGCAGAACTCGGCTCCGCGTCGCGGCTAACCTAAATCTCTGGGCGACGCAGGATTTCGCTGGCGATAATGGCCTGCCGCATCCCTGTGGGGCTGCGGAGCAAAGCCGCGATTTCGGCGGCGGCCTTGTTCTGGCGGCGTTGGGGTTCGGCACGTTGCTGCCGGTGTTCGAGCGCACCAATTTGATGCTGGAATTTTTGCTGCAAGTGGGCCTCCAATTTTTCGTCGGCCTGGCCAACTTCCGCTCCCAACGTGGCGACATGTTGGGTCACGTCAGCGGTGCTCATGTGTTTGGACACATGCTCTTGGACGCTCTCGCGGGCCGGTTCGAGTTCCAGCACGCTAATTGGGGATTGTTCCCCCTTAACAACCAACGGCCGCTGTTTGACGACAATCGGTCGTTGTCCTTCTTCAGGCTCTTCGCCTTGAACTTTTCGCAAAAACTGTTCGACCTCGTTGCGAAGTTTTTCTTCCAAGGTGCGGGGTTGCTGCGGCGGGGCGACCGGACCACGAGGTTTTGGTCCACGCGGCTGAGGTTGCGGCGGTTTATTGCCCTTGTTGTTCGATACCAACTGTCCAATCGTGTACAGGATGAACACGATGATGGGGAAGACCCACTCGATCCAACCGGCAGCAATGATAGGGGAGTAGTGAAACATACTCACTTTAGCCCCCGGCGCAAGCCGTGGGGGTTAGCTCACCATCGGCTTGCGCCGACGCCAGCGATGGACTCGCGCATGTCGGTGTCAGCCTGCACGTTTTTCAGCTTGTAATAATCGAGAATTCCCAACTTACCATTGCGGAACGCCTCGGCCATCGCCTTGGGGACTTCGGCTTCCGCTTCGACCAGCCGGGCACGATTTTCTTCCATCATGGCGATGTTTTCTTGTTCCTGCGAAACGGCCATCGCTCGGCGACCTTCCGCCGCGGCACGGGCCACGCGGGTGTCGGCTTCGGCTTGGTCGGCTTGCAGGCGGGCCCCGATGTTGTCCCCCACGTCGATGTCAGCGATGTCGATGGACACGATTTCAAACGCTGTCTGCGAGTCCAACTTCCGCGCCAGCACCGCTTTGGAAATCGTGTCGGGATTCTCCAGCACATGGGCGTGAGTTTCGGCCGAGCCAATCGCGCTGACGATACCTTCGCCCACCCGGGCGACGATGGTGTCTTCCCCGGCCCCGCCGATGAGTTGGTTGAGATTCGCGCGGACCGTGACGCGTGCTTTCACTTTGAGCTGAATGCCGTTCTTGGCGACCGCGTCGAGCGTCGGGCGCTTCGATTGTCGCGCGGGGCAATCGATCACGCGAGGGTAAACGCTCGTTTGAACGGCTTCGAGGATGTTGCGACCAGCGAGGTCGATGGCCGTGGCCCGCTTGAAATCGAGGTCGATGATCTTCGCTTTCCGCGCGGCAATCATCGAGCGGATCACCAGCGGCACATTCCCGCCCGAAAGGTAGTGGGCTTCGAGGGCTTTGGTGGTGATTCCCTCCGCTTCGGTGATACCGGCCTGGATGGCCATGATCTTACTGCGCAGGATCACGGTAGGATTCACTTTGCGGAAGGTCATCCGCAACAGGTCAAAAATGCCAACGCGAGCACCCGTGCTCACCGACTGAATCCACAGTCGAGCATAGCGGGCGAACACAGCGAAGAAGATCATAAAGACGACCAAACCGAAGAAGCCAAGCACCAAGATGATGGTGGTCGAGATGGCTCCTAACGGATACGTCGTGGGCAGTTGCCAATGCATGAAAGCGTTTCTCCCCCGGGCTATTAAACCGTGCTACACAGAGGGCTTTGTACCGCTTAAGGTGGGGAATTGCAAGGTTGAGGAGACATGAGTCGAGTGTAAGAGCACTATTAGCCGCAGGCGGCAGCCTACGGTCGAACCAAGAAAAACCGCCGGCTACCGCCTGCGGCTAGGACCGAATCAATTGGCTACCCGAGCGGTTCGTCCTCGAAACCTTCGAGCCCCAGTTCGTTAAGCGGTTTGGAGAGCATGTCGGGCGAACTGCTGGTGATTTGCTCCGCCTCATCGGGGTCAGCCTGACGTACGACAACGCGATTAGCGCGAACCTCGACAACGACAATCGGCATGCCCGGTTCAATGGCATCCCCTTGCGATACCGCGTCGAGCCAGTGGCCATCCACCAGCACCGAACCCGAGGGGAGCATCATCGTCTTGGCCACGCCCAGACGGCCCACAAGCTGGCGGCGGGTGTCGACGGGCTTAAGTTCTTCCTCGTTGGGAAGTTCGCCGAGAAAGGCTTTGCCCATCGGCGTGTGCGGCCAAACGCGGAACGCCAAGGCCAGGAGTGTCGGCACGGCCACCAGCGAGATCAGCACGAAGGTTAAACCGGCGGTGAGATCGCGACGGAAGGCGAAAATGATGCTTCCCAAGATGGCGATTCCCGAGAGCATTCCCAGAATGCCCCCCGAAGGGACAAACACTTCCAGCACCACCAGCGCGCAGCCGATCAGCATCAAAATGATGGCCCAAGTGAAAGGATCCAACCCCGACATGCGTGCGATACTCCGGTGACTCGTGACGGATCAATTCTACTACGAAATCGCAATTTGGTGCAGAGGCCAGTGTAAGCCGCGATTCACAGCGTCAGCGGAGAAGAGCGCTCCGCATTTCTCGCTCCGCGGCGCGTCGCCGCTAAACGGCACGAACAACCACGCGGTTGCCGCGGGCTTCGACGACGACGATGGGCGTGCCGCTGTCCAAGGGTTCGGCTTCAGCGATTACGTCGACCAACTCGTGATTGATGCGGGCCTTGCCCGCAGGGCGGAGATCGGTGGCGGCGTGGCCCTTGGCACCGATTAGCGCGGAGTAATCGGCAAGCGATTCACGATGGCCGAGCTCGTCGCGTTCCTCCTCGGCGGGAGGTTCCAGCACCATGTTGCGGAATACGGGTGCCTGCGGCAGGTAACGCCGCGATACGAGGATAAACGCCATCACACCCAATCCCGACAACGCGACGGTTCCGACCGAGCGGGCGAGTTCTTCAAGTTCCATTTCGCTGTGAGGCCGCACGAATGTGAGGCTGGCCAGTACCAGCGAAGTGAGCATCAACGCCCCACCACCCAATCCAAAAACGCCGAAACCAGGGAGCACGAAAATTTCGAGCATCAAAAAACTTAATCCCGCTGCGAAGAGCAACGCTTCGAGCCAACCCGCCGTGCCATCGAGGTATTTGCTCCAGAAAAATAACAAGAGCGCCACCGCACCAACAAACGCGCCGAGACCCAAGCCGGGGGTGCGGAATTCGATGTAGATCCCCGCGAAGCCGACCATTAACAAAATTATCGCGAGTTCCGGGGTGGCCAGCGCTTCGATGAATTCGAGTGCCATGTTCGGCTGGGGATTGGGAATTTCACCTGCCAAGCCAAACTGCTGCTTGAGCTCGTCGAAGGTATCCACGGTATGCCAGGCAATTCCGCGTTCGTGTGCCTGCTGACCGTCGAGAACCAGCCGCTCGTTTTTCGGCACGAAGACTTGGGCTTGTTGCCAATCTGCCGCGTCGGTCTGCTCGGCTTGTTCCTCGGCCGTCATCAGCCGCGTTTCGCCGGTCGTCTTGTTGCGGTACTCGGCCAATTCGAGCGCGGGATCGACTAACTTGGCCAACAACGACCATGTGTAATCGGTGCGTGGGGCGAGCGACTGGCGAATCGACTGCACGCCGGCAGCCAATTGGGCGTCGGCCGCGCCCAGTGGTCGATTCTTAATATGAGGCTTGGCTTTGACATTCTCCAAGGGCAACATACTGCTTAGCCGCGCGGTGGGGTGTATGGCGAGTTGATCGCACGAGAGCGCGATCAACGCCGCGGCACCTGTTGCCTCGGAGGGAACATAGGCCACCGTTCGCACGGAATTGGAATCGAGCCGCGCGAGAGCGGAAGCCATGCGAATTCCTGCTTCGAGGTCGCCGCCGGAACTATCAATGCGTACGCAAATCCAGTTGGCCCCTTGCTGCTGAATCGCGACTCCTAGCAGCGTTTCCATCCGGCTCGCTAACTTGGGGGTCAATTCGCCACTCACGTCGATTACCACGGGCCGCCACTCCGCGGCAAGCGATTCATTCTCCACAAGCGACTCCAGCGGCACATCGAGGGCCGTCGCCAAACCTTCGCGGGTCGCAGCCAGATATTTCACGAAACCAAATTGCCGACCTTCACGGCCGTCAAATTCGGCAAGTGTGCCGGCGGGGACCAGCACCTTTTCTTCAATGATTTCATGCTCGGCGGCAAACTTTTCAAGTTCGGCCCGGGCGACAAAATGAGTGCCGTCCTCGGCCTCGACTTGCAGCACTTCCACCGCCGGGTCGATCATCGCCACGGCGAGCACCACCGGGATGGTCAATTGTGTTTCGGCAATTTCACGATACGCGGCGACGACTGTCTGGCGGATCGAGCCGTCGGTCGCATCGTCGGCACCGGCTTCGCCAATCATCGCCTCGGGTGCCATGACAATTTCTTCACATGCCAAGGCCAAGAGCACCCCGTGACCCTTGAGCGTGCGGGGAATAAAGGCAACCGTTTTCACGCTGGCCATTTCGCGGCTACAGAGAAATCGTGCCAACGCGAAGGCGCGCTCGAACTGGCTACCATCGCCGGCTTCGTCATTTTGGGGTCGAGCATCCAGTTGCAGAACCAACAGGGGCCGCCGCGCGTCTTTTTCCAGGCGCGCTTGGTTGACAAGCTCGTCGCGCGTGCGGCGGATGGTTGTCTGCAAGGATTGGTCGGCGCTGCCGGTGAGGGGCAATTGCACGCGGACCAGACCGGCGAGATTGTTGGCGGCGGGTTCCTTGGGGTCGGCGTCTACGTCGGCCCCCTGCACGGGAAGAATGGCAAGAACCAGCCAATAGCCGATCCACGGCCACATCGCCCGGCGACGCACAAACAGGTTGCGAAATCCTTGAGTTGCCATACCGACTTTGAATGCGGAAATACGAGTGCGCCTAACTTGCGCCGCAATTATACGTCGCGCCCGGGAGGGGGCAAAGAAAAGCGAAAATCACGCAGAAATTGCAGGCTATCGCCTGCGACGCAGAGAAATTTATTTTTTCGCGGTGTATTGCGAACGGATGGCCAGCAAGAGGTCTCCCGTCGCCTTGTATTCGACTTCCTGCTCCGTGGACAGCAGAGAAATCGGTCCGGTGAGCGTCGCTTCAATCGTGCGGCAGGTGGCCAGTTCGATGACAATGGTCCCCTGGGCATGCACTTCAAGCGGATTGTCTGGTTTGCCCAGGGCCACGATGTTCGCCTTGAACACGGCACACTGCTGGTGGTTGATCTGTTTGACTTCGATCAGATGGAGCTCGAATTTCTGCACGTCGCCGAGAGAATCGAAGCCCATCATCTTGTTGGCAAGCGTGCTGGGAACTTCGAGCGTTTCGCCCACTTGGATTTCACGAGCCAGCAAAAATTCAGCGAGCGGGTTGGCTTGGCCGAAGCTTTCCATCGTGCTGACCACGATTTCATACTCTTGCTGTGTGGGAATGGCCCCATCGAGATCCGTCACGAGCAGGCGGTCGTTCGCGCGGGTGATGAGATAACTGTTTCCTTCAACGACTTGCGCGGTTTCAGCGGCAGTGTCAGTATTCTCCGGCGACATCAGCCGCGCGAGCGGGTAGGACACTTGCGCTTTGCGGGCGCGGCCCTCCACGACTTCGAGCACTTCGATCTCCCGTTCTTGCCGACGACGGAGTGCGGTCGTATCGTCGTGAGCCACTTGGCCGGCCTGTTTGATCACGGTGTGCAGGTTGAGTTCCATGCCAACGCGCTGGACGACGCGCTCACCCACGGTGGGCCTTTGATTAGAAAATTTGATGACTTGAGCGGTTGGTGCCACTGGTGCAATGTGGATGGCAGGCTGCACGTCGGGTTCTTCCGCGCCCACTGGAGTCGTCATCAAGAAGAGTGCGAAAAAAAGCAATTTGGCGCGTGACGACATGGCATGACCCAATCTAGAAAGAAGGCGAGTATTTGTCGAAACGGTAGCAATTTCGGGCTTTCAGCGCAACAGCGCTTCGAGCCCCCGCCAGGCGACGAGCCAAGAAGTCGTGCCGTCTTGGTAAGCCTGCCACCACTGCCAAAGTTGCGCGGCAACTGTTGGTGAGGGAGCGGGCAGAATGTGCCAGCATTCGAGGGCTCGCTCAATGCTGGCGAGACTGCATGTGCCCCATTCGACGGTTTCTGCGGCCGTGAGAATGACTGGCAACGTGGCAAGTCCAGCAATCAATCGCAACCTGTCAGCAGGAATCGCTTCCCCATAAACCGGCAGGTCGGTGTTGAGTTGTGCTAGCAGCCAGCCCAGTCGCAGTGCCTCGGGCAAGTCGGGGCGAGGATTCGCGAGCACCGCTTCGAACGTCACACGATTCGATTTTAAGTGAGCAAAACCATGCCCGCCGATCCACGGTGTCACAAGCACAATCTCAGCGGCGGGAACAAGGAAATTTTCCTCGGTGAGCCGTTTGACTTGTTGCAGCAGCCCCGGCCCGCGTGCTTGCCACTGTTCTTGCAAAGGCCGACCACGGAGAGCCAGCTCGTCGACCATTTCCGGTCGCGCGGCGAGGAGTTTCGTTTCCAAAATACCGATGGCCGCCGCGAGTTGGCTTACGGCTTCTTCTTTCACGGCTGCAGCACCCTGCAATCTCCTGAGCGTAACCTCAACCAATTGGCGATTGTTCTCGTAATCGCTCGACAACGCGACAAGTTCGGCAAGCGTCTCGCGCACCGGCAGATGATGATCGTTGATGGTCGCGAGGAGTTGCCCAGCGGGTTCGGCGATAAGCTGAGCAAGCTCGTCATCCACGGCGGGCCAACCTACTTCAGCACAGAGCACTGCATGGAGACAACTGGCCGAGAAGCTCGCTTTCCAGCGGATTTCCATGAGAAGAGCCTGAGTTTAATTGATACTGTCGGCATCGTGCGCGCAATGCTGGCAGGAAGTCAAGGTGCCTTATTTAGCTGCGGAGCTTGCTCCGCGCTGGGTCGCGACACGGTTTTCAACCCGCCGCAAGCGGCGGGGCTAAATAGAAAAAGATCGCCCTAGTGGCGGTTCGCCTCGGTTGCTATGCTCCCCGCCCCGTTGCCGGTCGCAAGCATCGGTACTTGCCCATCTCAAGATTACGGAACTTGCCCTGCCGCGTGACGATTCACACGCCCTATTGAGAGACCACACCCATGCATCTCAAGCAGAATTTTTTGGCTTCGCTGGCACTCACCGCGATGATCGTCACGATCGCCGGTGCTCAAACAGAATATCCCGCCGAACAAACCGCGCCAGCCGTACAGCCGCTGCAAGTGACCACCGTTCCAACCTCGCAACCGGACGTTTCCCAAGCACAAACGATGGGCGCACCGCTCGCGCAAGTCTCCTCGGTGCCCGCTCAACCACCGGCCGAGGGGACCACGCCGACTCCCCCCGCGCAACCCGCGGCTCTGGGTCCGCCGTTCCAATTGAACGACGTCGAGCAACAGTTTGTCGATCAGATCTTGCAAATGTGGGAAAACAAATCCAACGAAGTGAAAACCTTCGATTGCAAGTTCAATCGCTGGGAATACGATCCCGTCTTTGGTCCCGCGAATGATCCTTCGATCAAAAGCAAGGGTCAGCTCTCCTATTCGAAACCCGACAAGGGGAGCTTCAAGATCGAGGAAGTGGAACGCTACGTGCAAAAAGACCCCAAGCAGCCCGGCACCTACGAAGTACAAAAGCACGAAGTCGGCGAGCACTGGGTCTGCGACGGCAAGGCGATTTTTGAGTACAAGCACGACAAAAAGCAACTTGTCGTGCAGGCTCTGCCCGAGGAAATGCGCGGCCAGTCGATTGTCGATGGGCCGCTGCCGTTTCTGTTCGGGGCCGAGGCGGAGAAGTTAAAGACCCGCTATTGGATTCGCAGTCGGCAATCCGACGCCGCTACGATTTGGCTCGAGGCCTATCCGCGCACCCAAGCCGATGCGGCCAACTATCACCATGTCGATGTGATGCTCGACCGCAAGACGATGATGCCGTCGGCGATTCAGATGCACATGCCCAACGGCCGCAATCGGGCGGTTTATATGTTTGAACAACCGAGCGTGAACGGCACGCTCGACGCGTTGTTGGGTTCGCTCTTTAGTTCACCACGGACACCGCTGGGTTGGACTCGCGTGGTCGAAGAACTCCCCAGCGCGCCGCAGGCGACTCAACCCGCCACAACGCAATTCAAGTAGCCGCCAAGCCCGGGGATGGGACTCCCCGGGTCCGAAATTCTTACCAAACGCGACCCAGGGAGCGCCGTCCCAGGGCTTTTGCTTAATCCAATACGTCGCGGTAGACCCGCGCGACATTCGCCGCCATCGCCGTGGCGGAGAATTGTGCCGCGTGACGCTCGCGGGTGTTCTGACACATCGCGGCATAATCGTGCCGACTGCCGGGCTTAACCATCTCGGAAATTGCCGCCGCGAGCTTCTCGGGATGGTTCGGCTCGACGAGCAGGCCCTCTTCCCCGTCCCGAATCGCGGCGGGAATTCCTTCCACGTTGCTTGCCACCACCGGCAAACCGGCAGCCATCGCTTCGAGCACCACCATCGGCAGTCCTTCGCCAAACAGGCTGGGCAGCACGAACAAATCGACCTGACGCAACTCGGCATGCACGTCGCTCACGAAGCCGGTCCAATCAATCGCGTCGGCAATATTGAGTTGTGCGACGAGAGCGTGTACTTCCCGTTCGTAAGCCGGGGTCTCAAACGGCCCAATGGCGCGGAGCCGCACGTCGTAGCCTTGCGATCTCAACAGCGAGAGCGCCTGGAGCAAAACTTCGATTCCCTTGCGTGGGCGAAACAAGGCCGCCATGCCCAGCGTCCAAGTCGACGTCGGGCGATGGCGAATAATTGACTTGACCGCTGGTACACCATTGGGGACATAGACCACGCGTTCTTGCGCGAAGCCCTGCCGGATCATCAATTCGGCAAGGCTCGGCGAAACGGCAATCAACTTGGCCGCGCGCCGCAACAGCCAACGCTCCAGGCGAGCGTTGACAAAGTTTTGTAGGCGTCTGGTAGAGTCATTTCCCGTCGGACTGTGAACGTGGTACACGAGCGGCACTCCCGCCTCGCGCGCGGCAATCGCACCAGCCAACAGAGAGCGCGGCGTGTGGGCATGCACGAGCGCGAAATCTTCGCGGCGGATCAGCTTGGCCAGCTCATGACCGCACTTCCAATCAAACCTTCCGCGCATCGGCGTTTGGTAGAGCGTGGCTTGCTGGTAATGCCGTACCTCGGCAAAGCGGTCGGGCTTTACACAAGCGAAGCTCACTTCAAATCCGCAGTGTGGCAATTCCTCGGCAAGCAAATCCTGCACGCGCTCGGCACCTGAGTAGTGCTCGCCATTGATGACATGCAGCACGCGACGCGTGGCGATGGCCGGGCTTGCGGGTGGATTGGGCGCTTGCAGGGTAGCGGTCATACCAAAAGTTTAGGTCACGAAAACATGAGACCCAGGGAGCGCCGTCCCCGGGCTTTGAGCAAACCCCAAGCCCGGGGATGGCACTCCCCGGGTCAAAAGCACTTGCAACCCACCCACCCAAACCGCTAAACTCCAAATAGGGCTTTGCCTAAATAATGCCGTTTGCCCAATAAATCGCTATCTTGCCCAAATAATCACTCTTCGGACCGCAGGACATACAGCTAGCGTTCATTCCGGCAAAACCCTGACAATCAAGATTTTCCTTGTAATTACTAATTCATGCCTAGAGAATGTCGGGCGGGGAGATTGCTTTACGGTTCAGTATTAGAGAGGCAATATATGGCTATCCGTTCTTCGTTATTGGCGTTCTTATTCTGTTGCTCAACTAGCTTCGCGGAGGAAGTCGTGGAGATTCCGCTGAGTGAAATCTGGGCTTCTGAAATGCCCGGCACTAAGGATATTGGTGAGTTACACAAACAATGGAAGCCAGAGGATATTGCACGTTTTCAGCGGAAGCCTACGCCAAAGGAGGAGTCTGCAAGACCCACATTTGCTGTTCAAGGAACGGGGTTTGAAGCGCTCCGCAACAGCTATGAAGTGCTAGTCGAGAAAAAAGACCCTAAGCGTAGCTTTGACGCAAATACTGACATCAGCATTGTATTCTTTTCACGCGATGACAACTGGTATGTTCACGTACAATCAGTCGAATTGAAGAATAAAACCATCACTATCAACTGCGATATGGTGACTCACGAGACACAAGAAACCACGAGACATTTTGCTCTCATTCCAATAGGTAAACTCTCAAGTGGTGAATATCAAGTTGACGTTGTTGTTTCTCAAGTAGACAGAACAGGTCAACCTATACGCGATCCCCTGAACAAAGAAAATGTGAATCGAATCATCGAGAATGTCCCTCCGTTAGTTGAAAAGCCGGTTCCACCGACGTTCACAATATCACGCGGACTTCTGCTCGGCGTCAATGGTCTTCGTATCGAGCA
>JAWXAV010000038.1:0-37240 GCA_034439695.1 Bythopirellula sp.
AACGCAAATAGAAATCCCGGCGATAGCCGTCCACAAATCAAACCCTAACTCGCTAACGAATCAACAGAGAAATTCCATTTCACGATGAACCAGGACATTGGAAAATTCCTTATCCAGCCGGGACAGTGGTTGCTCATTGTCGTGTCCATAGATTTCCTCATGAGCACCATTTTTGGTAGTCTTCTGTTGAGAATTCTGATGGAGGAACCTTACGATTTATTATGGATTCATGAAGTTGTTTGGAGAATCTTGCCGGCTTTTGTCTCAGCGGGTGTTATGTTTGTCGCAGCAAGGCGATTTCAAAGGGAGATTTACTGGCGCAGATTTTTCTACGCATGCTTCGCAATTGCAATGGTCGGGGCCATATGGTTTAGCGCCGCTGCGATTTTTCCCGACCTAAACTCTGATTTCAACCCTCTGTTTTCAGGGTCGGACTTTGGAGCTTTATTGTATATGGCGGTAATACTTGTGCTCGTCCCGTTTATTCAATTGAGCGCTCTCGTCGTGGCTGTTCTCAAAGACAAATCTTCAAAAATCACACGTCATTGGTCACATTGGTGCGGAGTGGTCACTTGGATAGCGCTACTGGCCGGTCACAATTTAGTCAGACTTTACACACTAATTCCACTTTACTTCGGCTAAACAGCTTGCCGCACGAATCGTTTCGCGGCAGTGGTGCGATAATATATTTTTTCACGCAGAGGCGCTGGGGACGCGGAGAGTAGCCGTGAGGCAACGCCTCGCACGGTGCTGGCAATTTTCTCACCAGCGAAGCTATAATGCCATTATGAGCAATATCACACCACAATTTGAGACTCTTACTGGTTTTTCCCCACCTTCGACGTTGGGGCCGTACCGCGCGGCTGATTATTGGGAATTGCCCGAAGGTGAACCCGTCGAACTCATTCAGGGACATCTCGTCATGTCCCCTTCGCCCAATTATTTGCATCAGGCTATTTCTCTCATGCTCTCAGAGTTTATTCTGCGGGCGGCCAGAACTGGTGGCGGCAAGGGTTGTGCGGCTCCCATGGATGTCGAGTTGGCGGATCATTCCATTCCGCAACCCGATTTGATTTACGTCGCCAAGGAACGGCGCAACATTGTCAAGCGGCATGTGATGGGTCCACCAGACTTGATCATCGAGATTCTCTCCGAAAACGCTCGCCGCGATCGCGTGGACAAGCTCAATATCTATGCCGAGTATGGCGTGGCCGAATACTGGATCGTTGATCCCGAAAGTCGCCATTTCGATTTTCTCATCAATCGCGACGGCCGTTTTGAGGTCCAGCCGCAGCACGACAATCGCTATCAATCGCCGAGGCTCGCGGAATTGTTTCTCGATCTTACAACTTTTTGGGCGGAAGTGGATCGATTGGTGAATGATAGCGAGTAATATTTCGCGCACTATAGTCCATGCCGAGCGTTGCTCGGCGGCTAATGCTCTTCGCGCCGTTATTGTCAGTTCCTATCATCCCGCCCCATGGTGACTTTCACTTGGCAAAGCAATGCGTGCGACGTGTTGGGGCTCGGCCCGCGGGCGGCGGGGCGGTTGGCGACCGTTGGCGTTCGGACCGTGCAAGAGTTACTGGCCGCTAAGCCGCAAGCGGCGGCGGATCGGCAGTTTTCGGTGGAAACCATCGCCGCTTGGCAGCGTGAAGCGCGGTTGCTGGTAGCCGTGCCGCAACTTTCCGCCGACGCGGCACGCATCTTGGCGGCGATTGAAATTGCTTCCGCCGAGCGACTCGCGCGGAGCACGCCTACCGAGTTGATTGCCAAGATCGAAGCGCTGTGGCGCGAACCGGCTCGCCATTCTTGGCTTACGGCCAAGGCCAAACCCACGACTGCCGAAATTTGTGCGTGGATTGCTTACTCTCATGAACAAGCGAGCGCGCAAGTCGCCGCGACGAAGCAAGCGGCGTAGTGCTAGCGAGATTTTTGAGTGCTGTCACAAGCTATTTGGTGGCAACACACGCACATCGACACAAGACGCGGTGTACGGGAATTCAGCAGGAAAACAAATTGTTTCGTGCATGTCTTCATCAATAACAACATGGAATCGAAAAAGTTTTTCAGGACTTTCAAAACCGACCTTGACCCCATTTCGAGGCGGCCTTATTCTCCCCCCCACGACGAATGAACAAGAGTTGCTGATGTCTCTCAAGGCAGGGAAGCCCTCGCGAGCAACATCAAAACAACGAGACACGTGCAGGGTCGACTAGCTTGCGAAGGTCGACCCCGAAGCGGTTGGTAGGCACGGACGCCTTCCACCGCCTCGATACACTCCCGACGAGTGAGATGCGACACACTTCTCACCCGTCCGCCTGACGGCAAGCGTCATTGCGTCCAATCGCTCCCGGAAAAGTAACTACGTCCTTTGCCCCCCTGGGACGTGTGCTTTTCTGGGAGCTTTTTTATGCGCTGATTGCACCGCCCGCTACTGCATTTCTAAAATTGGGGGGCTCGCCGCGTTGGAATTCTTACACTCACCTGTAACAGGCGGTTCTTTCTTACGCTTAAACAAGGGGTAGGATTCCCCCAAAGGGACTGCGCTGCGCCGCTAGCTTGCGACATTCGTACGTTCCTGCTTTTTCGCGCCATTCCTCATTTTGGTTCGCTGACAGTCCAAGCTGACTGGCAAACGACCGCAATTCGCGTCGAATCGCTCGCTGAGCTGCCAAGATCCCGCTGAAATACACCTTTGGCACGCCCTGTGCATCTACTTTTCGTAAGCGCAGATCGCTCTGCGCGACAATGTCAACATTTCTTGCGGTAGTGGATCACGCCGCGCAACTGTTCAACTTCCCGCCAGCAGAACGAATCGAGCGACGGGAGACTCGTGCCGAGAGAGCACGATGGAGAGAGATCATGGGCAAGAAATTTTTCCTTCTAGGTAGTGCAATAACTGCTTTGTTGATTGGTTGGCGTGGCGAAATTGCCAGCGCTCAGCCAGCACCACCGGTTCCCGCCGGTCAACAACAGCAAATGCCTGAACCCGAAGTCCTTGACCAAGGGCCGATTCATGAGGCGTTCGCCGAGCCAATGATGCTCGATCAGCAAGACTGGGAAGTCGTCGCCAAGCAACCTCCGGCACCTGTCAATGAATTGCCTCCTGAGCAACAGCCCGAGGGGCAGAACGTTCAATGGATTCCCGGCTATTGGATGTGGGATCGCGAGCGCGAAGATTTTCTGTGGGTGAGTGGCATGTGGCGCGATGTGCCGCCGGGCCGCAATTGGGTTCCCGGCGAATGGCAACAAGCCGACGCTGGTTTCCAATGGGTGCCAGGCTTCTGGGCCGATGCCAAGCAACAACAAGTCCAACTTTTGCCGGAACCCCCCGCGACGCTTGATACAGGCCCTTCGAGTCCCGCCCCTGGGGAAAACTATCTCTGGGCCCCGGGCAACTGGTCTTGGCAAAACGGCGAATATGCTTGGCAAACGGGTTACTGGTATGAAGCCAATCCCAACTGGGTGTGGGTTCCTAACTATTATTCCTACACGCCGAGAGGTTATTGTTACGTGAATGGTTATTGGGACCATTTGCCCTACAATCGCGGCCTGCTCTATGCCCCTGTTTATTGGGGAAACAATTTCCGCGGTGGCTATGCCAATCGCTATTGGCGGCCGCGCAGCATTATCAACACGGGATTGTTGATTGGCAGCCTGTTTGTTGACCGCGGCTATGGTCATTACTACTACGGCAACTGGCGCGGCGGCGCGCCTAACTGGTTGCAACCATGGGGTTACAACTATGGCAACTACGGCTACCGTGGTGGCAACCGCTACGGTTACGACCCCATGTGGGCCCACTATCGTTGGAGCAATCGAGATCGCTGGGACAACGACCGTTGGGACGACCGCGACAACTGGAATGATCGTGGTCGTAATGGCGACAATTGGGATAATTGGAGTTGGGATGGCCGAACTGGACGCGGCGGCGATTGGAATGGCCGCCCCGGTGATCGCGATGGTCGCCCTGGTGACGGACGTGACCCAAGAGATCGTGACATTGTTGGCGATATCGCCGACGGAGTCGCAGTGGGTCGCAATGGCGATGGCCGCCGAAGCCGCGATTTAGTGACGACGGTTGAAGATTTGACTCGCGACGGAGGCAGTGTGCTCCGCACTCGTGATTTGAGCGAAGCCGATATCAATCGTTATCGTGACCGGGCCGAGAATTTCAATCGTCGTGGCCGCGATATCATTGCCGACACCAATGTTGGTGCCGCTGGTGCGGTTGGTGGTGCTCTTAACGCTGAGGGACGGAGCCGCGCTGACGTACGGAGTCGCGTCGATGGCCAAGGCCGTGGCCGCGTCGGAGCGGATGGACAAGTTGGCGTGGGTGCCGATGGGCAAGTTCGCCAAGGTGGCCGCAACCGTGGTCAGCTTGACGGTCGCGTCGGTGTTGAAGGCAATACGCGAGTTGGCGAAAACCTACGTGGCCGTGTTGGTGTTGATGCCAATACGCAGATTGGCGGCAACACTCGCATTGACGGTAACAACCAAGTGCGCCGTGGTGAAGGTCGTGGTCCGCTGCCGGGCGTTGATTTGAACAATCAAACCAATGCTCAGGGGGGTATTGATGTTCGCGCGGGTGACCGTGTGAGAGGTCAGGTCGATGGGAATATCAACCAACAACTTCGTGGGCGCTTGGATCAGAACCTCAACCAGAATCCCAACATTGAAGGCCGCGCTTACACGCGTACTCAACCAGGGATTCAGTATGGTGATCGCTCGCGTGGTCAGGTCCAAGGTGGCAGCCTTCCCGATAACGTGTCGCGTAATCTCGAAGGGCCGATTCAGCAACGTGTGATGCGACTCCCTTCGGGACAACAAGTGATGCCTCAAGGCCAGAACTTCCGCTCGCGAGTTGAAGGTGCTCCACAAGGCAACTTCAATCGGGGTGGTGGCCAAGGCCAACGCAACTTCAACATTCCGCAACAGGGGGGTGGTGGTCAGCGTGCCATTCAACAAGCGCCCCAAAATATCCAGCGCAGTCTCCAAGGTGGAGGCGGTGGTGGTGGACGCCAATCCTTCCAAGGAGGTGGCGGTGGTCGAGGCGGCGGTAATCCCTTCGGTGGTGGCGGCGGAGGGGGTGGCCGAGGACGAGGCGGTGAAGGCGGCGGTGGCCGCGACAAAGATTAAGAACGGACTCTGATTGGCAACTCTGATCGCTGGGCATCGACCACAAATCGATGCCCAGCTTTTTTTGCGCTTACGGCTTAACCGCTTTCGAGTGCTAGCACGTCCACTCATCCGCGTTGTGAGAAACATCCTCTCGGCGTACAATCCGCCCTTGGATTTTGTCACCAGGTTGCGTCAAGGAAGACCCACCCATGAGCACGGAAGCCGCGCTCCGTCGGCGAGCGAATCACCCCCAATTTTCTCCTCCCCTGGCTGAAGCCGAAGTTCTGCGGCTTGGCCGCGAAGTGGTGCGGACCGAAGCCCGCGCGCTCAACGATCTCGTGAAGCAGATCGACAGCAATTTTTTTCGCGCCGTGCGGATGCTCCATCGCTTGCCGGGCGATCTGATCATCACCGGCATGGGCAAGGCGGGGCACATCGGGCAGAAGCTCGCTGCCACGTTCGCCTCCACCGGAACTCGTGCCCATTTTCTGCATCCCGCCGAGGCCGTGCATGGCGATCTCGGTCGCGTGCGGCAGGGAGATGCCGTGCTCGTGCTTTCGCAAAGTGGCGAGACGAGTGAAGTCGTCGGTCTGCTTCCCAGTTTCCGCCGTATTGGCGTGCCGTTGATCGCTGTCACCGCTTCACGCAAGAGCACCCTCGGCCAGGTTGCCGACATTACGATTCAACTCGGCCAACTCGACGAAGCCTGCGCGTTGGGGTTGGCGCCCAGCACGAGCACCGCCGTCATGTTAGCCTTGGGCGACGCGCTGGCTTTGGTGGTGAGCCGACTACGTGGTTTTGCCGCCGAAGATTTCGCCAAGTTTCATCCGGGCGGGGCGCTGGGTCTCAAACTCAGTAGCGTCGAGGATCACATGCGGATTCTCGACGAATGTCGCGTGGCCGCCGAGGATCAAACCATTCGCGAAGTACTCGTCACCTGCACCAAGCCGGGTCGCCGCAGTGGGGCGATCATGTTGGTCGACCAGGCGGGGCGACTCACCGGTTTGTTTACCGACAGCGATCTCGCGCGGCTGATTGAGTGTCGCCACGATGCGGCGCTCGATAGGCCCGTGGTGGAAGTGATGATCAAATCCCCTCTGACCGTGAGCGAAGGAGCCAGAATGAGCGATGCCGTGGAACTGCTGGCGGACCGTAAGATCAGCGAACTGCCCGTGGTCAATGGCGCAGGCAAGCCGGTGGGCATGATCGACGTGACCGACGTGGTGAGCTTGCTCCCCGCCACGGAAGTCACCGCACAACAAACACGCAAAGCCGCCCGCACGACGATCCGCATCTACGACGCCGATGAATACGCGGATTGAGGTGGTTGGAGAGTGTCATTCCCGCGCAGGCGGGAATCCAGTTGACAACGGTTCCATCCTGGATCCCCGCCTGCGCGGGGATGACAGTTAGGTTGAATAGCGAATAGGCAAGCCGTGTATGACTCTCACCCACAAATGTTCCGCGATCCGCCTCATTCTCTCCGACGTCGATGGCGTGCTCACCGACGGGCGGTTGACGTACGACAACCATGGAGTTGAAGCCAAGCAGTTTCACATCCGCGACGGTCAGGGAATTCGTCTGTGGCAACAAAACGGCTTTGCCTTTGGGATCGTCACGGCCCGGAGTTCGCAGGTCGTGAAACTGCGTGCCGAGGAGCTGGATATCGTGATTGTCCGTCAAGGGGCCAAAGACAAACTCTCCGCAGTGCGCGAAATCGCCACGGAGCTCAAACTCACGCTCGATCAAGTTTGTTACGTGGGGGACGATTTGCCCGACCTCGCTTCGATCCAGAGTGTAGGCTTGGGAGTGGCGGTGGCCGACGCCGCCGAAGAAGTTCGCCAAGCTGCCGCGTATCTCACGAGCCAACCCGGCGGGCAGGGGGCCGTCCGCGAGTTGATTGAATTGATCCTGAAAAACACCAACCGCTGGGAAACCACCATACGCAAATATTCTGTGTGAAAGCCCCGGCGAAACCGCTCGCCGCGGCGAGCGGTTTCGCGATTTCATTCCGCAATCCGCAATCTGAACTCCGCAATTCTTCCCATGCTCATCCGCCTTACCCATGCCGCGATTGCCTTTGCCGTCACGGTGGTGGTCTACCAGGCGTACGTGCTGCTGGCCGTGCCGTTTATCGATCCGCCGCGATTGCAAGTGGTCGCGCACCTTGGCGGCGCGAGTGATGTCAACTCTCCCGATTACAAACCCGCTCACAAGCATCGCGAGCTCTTGGCCGCTTACTTTCCCGAGGGGCATTGGACGCTGCTCACCCCGCCGAAAAGTTTCGACAACGGCCAGGCGATGATTGTCCTCGACGATTATCAACCCAAGGAAGATGGCGAAGTCCGCGTCAACAAATGTGCCGTCTTGTTCTTTCCCCATGAGCGCGAGCCCGGCGAAGCCCCCCCGCGCGACGCGGTCATTCTCGAAGCACCCCACGGCGCGGTCATCCAACTCGACGCAGGCTTTCGCGCGGGGCTCAACGGCATTGGCCGCTTGCAGTGGGCCAGACTTTTGGGCGACATCACCGTCCGCAGCGACATGCGCGAAGAGGGGCCGCAGGACGATCTGCTCCTCAAGACCCGCGATCTGTATATGAACCAGGATCTCATTCGCACCGATGCCGAGGTCGACATGCGGCTCGGCGAGCATTGGGGTAAAGGCAAGGAACTCGAAATTCGCTTGGTCGCCATCGAGCGCGGCCAAATGGGTGCCGGCCCGGACATCGGCGGTATCGATTCGCTAGAAATCGTCGAAAATGTCGCGGCCCATCTCGCGGTGCAAAGCACGGGACTCTTCGACGGAAAAAGGGTGCCGCAAGGAGAAATGCCCCCCGTGCATGTCACGAGCGCGGGCCGTTTCAAATTCGATTTCACGGCCAATCTTGCGTCGTTTGTCGAACGGGTGCGGGTCGAGCAAACCTACTCCAACGGGGCACGGAATCGTTTGAATTGCGATGCCTTGAATCTCTACTTGGCCGCTGATGACGAAACCATCTCGCCGGTCGTCGAAGACCCCGCCAAGGTGACCTCCGTCGCGGGTCGCACGCGCACCGTCAGTACGCTCCATGCTGGCACGGTGGAAGCCCATGGCACGGAACTCTCGCCCGTGGAGCTGACCTCCGACACGCACGGCGCGGCGGCCAAGTGTGGCTTGATGCGCATCGAACTCGGGCCTCAGCGTGTCACGTTCAGTGGGCCAGATGAAATCGTGCTCAACTATCAGGGCAACGAAATTCACGCCCCGCTGGTCCAGTACACGGCCCCCGAAAAGAATTCTGGCCAGCGCATCGGCACACTCCTCGCCGCGGGCAATGGCTGGTTGAAGGCACTACCCGGTGAGAATGGTGCCCAGCAGTTCGAGCTCAACTGGAGCGATGGCATGGAATTGCGCCGCGTGGACAATCAACCCGTGCTCAGCGTCCAGGGTCGACCACGCCTCACCATGGCCGGTGGGCGCTTGTGGGCCGATGAGTTGGAACTTGTCTTGCGCGAGCGCGCCTTGGACGGCAGCGAAAACAATATGCTCCCCGCCGACGTGGTTCCCGAGCGGATGATTGCCAGCGGACACGTCGACATGCAATCCGCCGAGCTCAGCGGCAAAGTGAACCAACTCGCCATTGATGTCCGTTATCTACCGAGTGATTTGGTGCTCGGCAGCGCCTCGGGTGCCGGTTCGCCAGCGGAAAATGCTTCGCTGTTGGGGGGTGGTGCTGCTGGGGGCAGATCCTACTTTGTCGACGGCGAAACGCTGGACGTGGAAATGGTGGTCCGCGATGGCCGCACTGCGGTACGTTCACTCGATGTGCGTGGTGATTTGTTGTTCCGCGAAGAAGCCGTCGGCGGCGCGACGCAACCACTCATCGTCCGGGGCAAGGAACTGGCGGTCCGCAAAGCCGATACCCCGGCCGCCGAAATTTCTCTCAAAGGCCAACCCGCCACGATCACCGCGCAGGGGATGTCGATTCAAGCCGTCGAAGTGTTGGTCAATCGAGGCACGAGCGGAGCATTGATTAACTCGCCGGGCCAACTGCAGATTCCCATGACCCGCGATCTCGCCGGCAATCCGCTCGCCCAGCCCGAGCCGCTCGAAATCACTTGGCAAGGTGGTATGAATTTGGAAAACGATCGCGTCACGTTCCAAGGCGACGTGGTGGCCCGTACTTCGTCGGGACAACTCAACACCAATCGACTCGTGGCGGTGCTTTCCCAAGCGATTCAATTCGATGGTGCCACCAACCGGGATCAAACTCAACTCGCCCAAATCGAATGTTGGGAAGGGGTCGCCGCCCAGTTCGTCCAGCGCGATGCCGTGGGCACGACCTCGGTGCATCGCATGGCGCTCGAGTCGATTTCCGCCAATCAACTCACCGGCGTGATCGCGGGCAGTGGCCCTGGCTGGCTCGAATCGGTCCATCTCTCGACAAGTGATCCGGCCCCCGTCCCGTTTGACGACGTGACTCCCGAAGCAAATTTCACCCCCGTCGCGGCGGCTCGTCCCGAGCAACGCTTACGGTTCTTGAAAATCGAATTCAATCGTGGTGTGGAAGGGAACTTGCTCGAACAAAAAGGTCGTCGCGTGGCGCTGCTGGGTAACGTCCACGCTGTTTACGGGCCCGTCGATTCCTGGGAGCAAAAACTACCGACGATCCCCCAAGGCCCGCTTGGCCCCGACACGATCTACATCGAAAGCCAACGACTGCAAGTGGCGCAAAGCCCCAATGCGCGGTTGCAACCCGATTCACGTTTGGCAGCGGTCGAACTGATGGCCGAGGAAAATGTGGTCATCGAAGGCTTGGCCGGTCAGCAAGGCACCTTCGTCGCACGCGCCCATCGGGCAAAGTTCGACCAACAGAAATCCAAGTTCGTGCTGGAAGGCGACGGCGTGCGACCGGCGGTCCTCTCCCGCGAAAAGTATCCCGGCGGCCCGCTCGATGAACAATCTTTCAACAGCCTCGAATACTATCAAAGCACCGACGAATGGAAAGCCACCGGCGTCGGCCGCGGCCAAATCAACGGTCTGAATTTCAATACGCCCACGAAATAAAATTTAGCCTGGGGTGAAAGAAACGAGTTCCACGAGTTTCGACACCCCAGGGGAACCTTTAAACTCGCAACCGTTCCCGCTCCAATCTCTCCATCAGAAACGCGAACGCCGGTTCCGCCATTCGTGCAAAATACTTCCACGTATGCCCCCCCGCGCGGGTTTCCAGATCACATTCATGCGGCACGCCGAGCGAGTAAAGTTTCATTCGCAACCGATCTGCCGAGTCCCACCAGCGCACGTCGTCGGGATCGCAACAGAACCATTGATTTCGCGGCCAGTTCAGTGGATGAATATGCAGCGTCGCCGTGTCTTGCCGGCCCGCTTCGGCATCGCGATACATGCGTGAGAGCGTGGCGTCCCCCTCGTCGATTCGCTTCTGAAAATCAATCGCCGGAAACACTGCCGCCACGGTCGGAAAAATATTCGGATACTTGTAGGCGAGCCGCAACGCACCCTGGCCCCCCATGCTGAGCCCCAGCAGCGCAATCCGCGGCGGCACGGCTTGCCAACGCTCGGCCATCTCCGGCAGCACACTTTGCAAAAGATACTTCTCGACCGTGATCTTGGGATCAAATTCCACCGCGATGCGATCCGACCACCAAGTCACCCCCGTGATCGGCGCGATCGCGCGTAAGCCATGCTGCTCGAATTGCTGCGTGATCCGCGGATGCTCGGCCAGGTTCTCGACGTGGCTGCCATGCAGGTACAACACCGTGTAACCGTGCGGCGAGGGCACGGTCGGCTCGAAAATTCGACAAACATGCCCCTCGACGGTGATTTCGGACCATTGATCGGCATGAGTCGGCACGTAATTCGCTCCCTAAATACTTGCCGCTTGCGGCTTAGCGGCGCGGACAATATTACTACAATACCAACTTCACCCACCTTTGGATGCCATGGCCGTGCCGCAAAAAATCGTTCACCTCATTGGCACGCTCGGCCAGTTCGACGCCTCGCACAATTTGCGCGAGCTCGCCCGCAGCCAAGTCTTTGCTGGCAGCGAAGTAACGCTGATCGCCTTTTCCGCTTCTGGCGAATCGCGAAAAGAGTTGGCATCGCATGGCATCAAGTTGGATATTATTTGCAAGCGCTGGGGTTACGATCCTTTCGCCGCCCGGCAGCTAGTGCAGTCGCTGCAAGAATTGCGGCCCGATATTGTGCAGTTGTGGGGCCAGCGTGCAACCGATGCCGCGCTCATCGTCCGTCGCGCACTCCCTGACGCTGCGTTGGTCGCGACTCTGGTGAAGGTTCCCCAACTCCGCAATCCTTGGTGGCCCAACAAAAGCCTCGCTGCCCTGGATGCGATTGTCGTCGAACGCGCGGCCCTCCGCCAAGAATTCATGGATGCAGGTCAGGGGGAAGAAAAAGTTCACGTCATCCCGCCCGGCATTGCGCTGCCGACTGGCGAAGTCCAATCTCGCCGCGACTTGCTCGCACATCTCAACCTGCCGAGTGAAGCCCGTCTCATCACGGTTGCCGGGCCACTCGAGCGTTGGCAACTGGTCGACGAAGCGATCTGGTGTTTCGAGTTGATTCGCATCCTTCACGAACATGCTTGCTTGGTTATTGTAGGGGACGGCCCGGAACGCCCGCGGCTCGAACGCTTCACTCGCCAAGTGACCGACCCCAATGTGGTTCGCTTTGTGACTTGCGCGGAAATGCTCGATGATGTGCTCGCTCACACCGAAGTTTATTGGCAACCCGGCACCAGCCAAGCCATTTCCTCCGCGCTTCTCATGGCCATGTCGCGAGGGTTGCCGATTGTGGCTAGTAACACTCCCGCCCATCGCCGCGTGATTCAGTCGGAATCGAATGGTTTTCTCGTCCCGCCAGCCAAACGGGCCATCTGGGCACGTTACACCGACCAACTTCTCCGCAACCCCGATTTGCGCACCAAGCTCGCAAACGCCGCTCGGCACAACGTCGCCGAAAACTTTTCGCTCTTGACCATGGCCCAGGCCTACGACCAACTCCTCCGCGACCTCGCGGCCAACAAAAGATCGTTATGCTCTCAACCTTCGTAATTATCGGTGTGACGGCCTTGGTGACGTTGTTTGCCACGCTCATCTTCCGCAATCTTGCCACGCCCGAACGCAAGTTGAATTATCAACTGCGGGAATTGGCGGTCGACGACCCCACGTTTGAACGCTGCATGGCCCATCTGCTGGGCCCACCACTCGTGGGTGGCAACCGCGTGACGACCTTGCTCAACGGCGACGAAATTTTCCCTGCGATGCTTGCCGCGATCCGAAACGCACGGACCAACATCACCTTTGAAACCTACATCTACTGGTCGGGCAAAATCGGTCAGGAATTTGTCGATGCCCTCTCGGAACGCGCGCGCTCTGGAATTCGTGTCCACGTGCTCTTGGATTGGCTCGGCAGCAATCGCATGAGTGCGAAGGAACTCGACGAACTTCGCCAAGCAGGCGTCGAAGTCGAGCGTTATCGTCCTTTGAGTTGGTACAGTCTTTCCCGGATGAACAGCCGCACGCATCGTAAAATTTTGGTCGTCGATGGTCGGATCGGCTTTATTGGTGGAGTTGGGATCGCGGACCAATGGTCTGGCCATGCGCAAGATGCCGACCATTGGCGCGACACCCATTATCGTGTGGAAGGCCCCGTGGTGGCTCACTTGCAGGCCGCCTTTACCGACAACTGGCTCAAAACCCACGCCAATGTGCTCAATCACGCCGATTACTTTCCGGAACTGAAATCCGTGGGGGACACCTGGGCGCAAGTTTTCAAAAGCTCGCCGCGCGAAGGGGGCGACAGCGCGCGGCTCATGTTTCTGCTGTCCCTCGCCGCAGCTCGGCAGCGCATCCTCATCGCCAATTCCTACTTCGTCCCCGATGACCGCACGAGCGAAGAATTAATCACCGCCACTCGGCGTGGGGTTCGCGTGGAAGTCATTGTTCCCGGCTCGAAGATCGACACGGCGATCACGCGCCGCGCTTCGCGTTCGCAATGGGGTCCGCTCCTCGCCGCGGGAATTGAAATCCACGAGTACCAGCCCACCATGTTCCACTGCAAAGTGATGGTGATCGACGACCGCTGGGTCTCGGTCGGCTCGGCGAATTTCGATAATCGTTCGTTCCGCTTGAACGACGAAGCGAATCTCAATGTCATGGACCGGAAGTTCGCCGAGGAACAAGCGATAATTTTCGAGCAAGACAAACACGTCTCGCGGCAAGTCACCTACAAAGAATGGCAAAAACGGCCTTGGCCCGAGAAGATCATCGAAAATCTCGCGGGTCTACTCCGCTCGCAAGTTTAATTTGAGCTATGGCTAACCAAAAGCGATTTTCGTCTTTCCCGCGCAGGCGAGAATCTAGTGTCTACGGCCTCGCCCTGGATTCCCGCCTGCGCGGGAATGACAACGTACCGGGGTGGTCGATGGCAGATTACTCACGCTGACTGCTCACATGCAATCCGCCGCACACGCGACGTACACGACGCCGTGTCAATCGTCGGGGGGAACCACACCGTTTCCTGCATTTTCAGGGCATAACCGACCGTGCGGCGGCGTAGTTCCGAGGGAGTCCACTGGCGGCGAATCTCCGCACATTCCAGCGCGATCTGGCGGGGCGTCGGCAAGTAGTCGGGGCAGGCTTTCATGGGCTGGTGCTCCAGTGTTAATAAATACCAGGGCCGAGAACTCGCGAGGGCGGGCAAGATTGGGCATCTTAAGCGGCTCTCGGCCCTGGTGGGCGGCAAGCTTGAGCACACTCTAGCCGCGCTTCGTTGCGATTTCGTGTAGGTTTCGCGAATTCTCCAAGAATTTCGCGCGGCCTTTTGACGTAGGAACGAGCTTTGCCCAATTCCCAATAACCACTAGAATCACTGTTCTCATCGAATAAACCCGTAGCCATAGCCGGACCGCAACGCGGTCCACGGAAATACAACGGCACCAGCGCCGTCTCTCCAGGGAGGAATCGCATCGTGATGAAGGATGTACTGGCCGTGGTGCTCGCGGGCGGCAAGGGAACCCGCCTCGAACCACTAACGCGCGAACGCGCCAAGCCCGCCGTCCCCTTTGGCGGCATCTACCGCATTATCGACTTCACGCTCTCCAACTGCATCAACAGCGGGATTCGCCGCATTCTCGTGCTCACCCAGTACAAGGCGATGAGCCTCGACCGCCATCTGGCCACCGGTTGGCGACACTTGCTCAGCCGCGAGTTGGGCGAATTCATCGACATCGTTCCCCCCCAACAACGCATCGACGAGCAGTGGTATCAAGGCACCGCCGACGCCGTGTACCAAAACATCTACACCTTAGAAAAGGAGCGTCCCGAACACGTCGTGATTCTTGCCGGCGATCACATTTACAAAATGGATTACGGCAAAATGGTCGACTACCACAAGGCCAATAATGCCGATCTCACGATTGCCGCGTTGCGGGTGAGCAAGGCAGAAGCCACCCAATTCGGCGTGATGCAAACCGACGCGAGCAATCGTTTGGTCGGTTTCGAGGAAAAGCCAGCGAATCCCAAAACCATGCCGGGCGACGACAAGACGTGTCTCGCCTCAATGGGCATTTACGTGTTCAACGCCCACTTTCTGTTCGACCAACTCTGCCAAGATGCCACGCTGCAAAACAGTGCCCACGACTTTGGCCGCAATATTATCCCGTCGATCATTCAGTCGCATCGCTTGATGGCTTATCCGTTTATCGACGAAAACTCGAAGGCCGATTGCTATTGGCGCGACGTTGGGACCCTCGACGCCTACTATCAATCCAACTTGGAACTGACCGACGTCGAGCCGCTCTTGAACCTCTACGACTATCACTGGCCCGTGCGAACCGATCAGCCGAATCTCCCGCCTCCCAAGTTCGTGTTCGACGAAGACTCGGGTCGACGAGGCGTGGCGACCGACAGCATCGTGTCGGCCGGTTCGATTATTTCGGGCGGCAAAGTAAGCCGCAGCATCCTCGGCCCCCGCGTGCGGGTGGAAGAACGGGCCGAAGTTACCAATTCGATCCTGTTCCGCGGGGTGCGCGTCGGCAAAGGGGCCATCGTTCGCAACGCGATTGTCGACAAGCACGTCGTGATCCCGGACGGAGCCGATATCGGCGTCGATTTGGCGCGCGACATCCGCCGCGGCTTCACCGTCACCGAAGGGGGCATCGTGGTCGTCCCCGTGATCGAAGCCGCCGAAGAAATCTTCGCCAGATAAAGGCTGTTAGCCGGCAGCGTCCCGCTGCCGCTAGGGCAACTGTCGCACTGGCTGAGCCGCGGGACCCTTCCCCGCCCACAGACTGTCATACTCCGCCGCCTCGACTTCGAGTTGCGACATGTTCAGCAACCCGACCATGCGTTTCCCGTCCACACCTTCGGCTTCAAAGATCACCGGCTCGGTGCTCCCCATCATATTACCGACCACGCCATAGCGAATCTTGAACGGCTGCCCGTCACGCTCGCTGATGAACAACTGATCGGTCGTGGCGGAGTCGATCCCAATCCGTGCGAGCTTTTTGGGGTTAAACGTTCGCAAGAACTCTTTGAACTTGGCCTCATCAGCCGGTCCTTGCCAATTGTTTTCTGATTGGTATGCGACATACAAATTGGCCAGCCGTTGCAGGTTCGTGGCGTTCGCCTCGGCGACCGCCTCGTGGGGATCAACGCTCCCCCGACAACCCATGAACAGGCCGACGGACAACAAGCAAACCACCAGACGCATCATGGCGATACTTTCAGAGGATTGAGTCAAGAATTAAGCTGCTAACGAACGCTAACCGAGATTCTACCAAGACGCCTAGAGACTATCGAGTGTGATTGTGGACCCATCGGAGCGTTTGCCGAGCTTGTCCAGCAGCACGAGATCAGCATCATTGGAAATCGTTCGTGCCGAGCCGTCGCCAAATACTGAACAAATGATCCCTGGATGCGCCGAACCGAAGCCCTGCTCGGGCGCACCGGTGGCGGGAGAACCGCTTGCTCGGGGATCGCTATCCCCCAGTACGCGAACTTCAAATTGAGGTAGCTTCCGATCCGTCAAGGCACCGAATTGTCTCATGTGCGGCCAGTCGGCCCCCGTGTAATATCCGTAAACTTCCCAATAGGCAAAGCTCGGCAAAGACCAAAATTTTTCCGAGACGGCTTTTTCAGAAATCAAGATGGTGTTTGACGTGCCGTCTTCGATCGACTTCGTGTTGATATTGCCCCATTTCCAGATTTGAGGCCCTTTGGTTACGTTGACGTGCCCTCCCTTGACCAAGATGCCAGTCCAGACAACTTCTTGCTCATTTGGGGTAGGGTCTCTTGTCTCTTGCCATTCGAATCCGGGTAACCAGTTCGTGTCGTTGTGGCTTGCCATGACGCCGGCGTAATCACCGAGGGCATAAAGATCAACACTATTAACGGCGAAGCGCCCAACCCGCGAGGGGCAAGTGTAAGAGGAAACAGTCTTCTCGATCATGTCGGTCGCTCGAAAACCCGAATTGGCGGGGGTGCCATCACCGCGACGCAGATCATGCAGAGCTTGTTGCTCGATGTAGGGGAGTATCTGATACATCCAACCCGCATTCTCATAACCATATTTAGCTTTAACTTGCTCTGCTGGGTTAAGAAACTGCTGAACGGCGCCTCCCGCCGTGGGGAAATATCTGCTAGATGACTCAAACAACTGACAAGCAAGGCCCAGTTGCTTCATGTTGTTGAGGCACTGCGAACGTCGGGCGGACTCCCGCGCCGCCTGAATCGCGGGTAGCAACAGCGACACGAGTACGCCAATGATGGCGATCACCACCAGCAGCTCCACCAAGGTAAAGCCCAACGATCGACGCCGCTCAAACGAAACTGACATGGAAATGACCTCCGAAAACTCGTCACGGGACAAGACACATCGAACAGCAGCAAGTGAATAACCCCCTCCCTGCTACCCCAGGGAGGGGTGATCTACTTGAAACTACTAACAACTAACCAAGCGTTGCCGGGCTACCCCACTCGGCATCGCCTGAACTCAAATTCTAGCACTCTGTATGTTTCGGGTGAGCTTGCCAACACAACAAGCTCCCCATCACCACCAACCAAGCCGATGTCGGCTCGGGCACCGCATTCAAGGCCCCTAATGCGCCGCCATTGTAGGCACCTTGCCAAGTCGCCAAGTCGGCCGCGCTAAATGCCGTCGGCGATTCACCTCGTTGCCAAGCCAGGAAATCAAGGCCGCCGACCGCGCCATCGCCGTCGAAGTCGCCAGGAACGCCGGGCAGGACCTCGGTGGCTGAGACATTGTCAAACCACATCGGGTGATTGGCTCCGTTACCGAAGTCAACATTAAGCACAAGGAAAAACACGCTGGCGGTACCGGCAGGTGCGACGGCCTGGGCCTCTGCGAACACCCATTCGTTTACCGGGCTGTCGATATTCAAGAATGGAAGGGCTTCGGCGCCTGGAAAGTCATTGTTGGGTTGGCCGATGCTTATCGACGCAGGCGCAAGGTCAACACCTGCCGCGTCTTCAAACACAATCTTGAAGAGGCCAAAAGTTGGTCCCGCCGGCAACGCGACCTCGGTCAACATGTAACCAGAGAGATTGAACTCATCTCCCCCACTTGCAGGAAAACGACCCACCGACGGTTGGGAAAAGCCCCCTTGGCTAACCTCTGGTACGCCATCAGATGGAGCAGTCAGATTAACTGCAAAACTTCCACTTTGAGCGCCAATTCCGGGTGCGCCGACGGATTGACTACCGCCCAGACCTACTAGATCCCAACCAGTCAAGTCACCAGTCTCAAAACTTGGATTTAAAAGAAGATTTTGGGCCGAAGCGTCGGCAGAGAGTAGCAGGCAACCAAACAATAACAACACTCCCATTAAAATACTCTTCATCAGTCGTACTCTCAAGTTGAAGAAATAGAGAAGAAAAAGATTTTGGAACTTGGCGGAAATGCCACGACAAATCAAACAGCTATTCAATTTCCCTCCACCTGTATCTAGGGGAGGGGAGTTTTTTTAAGACCACCGATAAGACCAAGCTATGCCGGGCTACCCCACTCGGCATCGCCTGAACTCAAATTCTAACACTCTGTATGTTTCGGGCGAGCTTGCCAACACAATAAGCTACCCAGCACCACCAACCAAGCCGAGGTCGGCTCGGGCACGGCATTCAAGGCAGCCAACGCGCCGCCGTTATAAGCACCTTGCCAGGTGGCCAAGTCGGCCGCGCTAAATGCCGTCGGCGATTCACCCCTTTGCCATGCCAAAAAATCACGCCCGTCCACATCGCCATCTCCATCGAAGTCGCCAGGAGTTCCTGCTTCCACCAACATGGCTTGCAGATCATCAAAGTAGGCCGTCCCGGCGCTTTGATCCACAAAGAGCGCGAAGAACTTCACCTGCACCGTGCCTGCCGGTGCCACGCCCCGCGCTTGGGTGAACTGCCACTCATTCACCGGCGAGGTGCTATTCAAACGCGGCAATGACTCGATGCCAGGAAAATCGAGACCCGCATCTTGACCGATGCTGACGCTGGCGGGCGGGAGGTCTACCGCACCGTCGGAAAAGACGATCTTGAGTGTCCCGAAAGTTATATCCGCTGGCAACATTGCGGGGGTGAGCATGTAACCTTGGAGGTCCCACTCCTCACCCGGGCTGGCTGGTTTGCTCTGAAAGGCACCCGGAACGCCAAACCCGCCGCCGCCTTCTAGCTTCAAAGAGCCGATTCCCGTGCGTACGATGTCTGGGGAGGAAACCGAAACTGCGTTATTGAACAACTGGTCCCAATCCGTGGCGAAGGCCTGGGGCTCTTGATTCAAAACCGCATCCGTCTCAAATCCTGGATTCAGAAGTACGTTGCCCGCCGCCTGCGAGACAACACTGACCATCACAACCAGCGCGTTCAGCGCCAACATAGGTGTTCGACTCATGACACACTCCCCCTCGGAAAAGACTAGTAGAAAAGCACTCATGCGACGGCTGCGATACTTCGCCGGATGCCACAAAAGAAGTTCACGGCCACCGCGTCACAACAGGTCGTGTTCATCGCGCTGTTCAAGTAACACGCGAGAAACAGTTAGTATCATAATTATGAAATGGGCCAGTGTCAACATTTTTAAGGAAAAGATCGGCAAATGCAGAATAATCCCGTCAGAAGGCATTTTCTCAGAGAGGGGCCAGAAATCGACCAGAATAAGAGCATTCCGCATTTGAACTCCACAGAAATCCCTGGAATTTGACGATCCGACCAGCAACGCACCAACCATGTAACAGTTACACAGAAGCGATCCGAGTTCATCCAGCACACAGAGTCATTTCGCAGGGATTTCCGCCGCCACGCGTTAAAAATGAGCGCTTTTTCCAGCGCAACCACACTCTGTAGTGGCTAGTCTCGCACCAACCACTACAGGTTGTGGTTTGTCATTTCCAACACAACCAGGCCACAAAAAAAACCGGCGAATGCTTGCGCATCCGCCGGTTCTGGGAGTATGACATTGCTGTCATTGGGTGGGTCAATTAAATCTCGAGCGCGATCTTTTCTTCTTGCACCGCGAGCCGCAGCTTCGTGAGCGCCCGTGCTTCGATTTGTCGGATGCGTTCCTTGGTCACGCCGAGCTCCTCGCCGACTTCCTTGAGAGTCTGCGGTTCCTTCGAGTGATCGAGGCCGAAGCGGCCGACGATGATCTGCCGCTCCCGTTCGTCGAGGCGGCTGAGCACGCGTTGAATTTTCGACACGCGATCCTGCTGTACGTTTTCCTCAACGGTCGGATTGCTGCGGTTCTCTTGCGTAAGGTCGAACAATTCGTCGTAGCTCGTACGGAAACGATCGCGTTGACGATACTCGCCGGGGATCGTGCGAGCAAAGTTCTTCATGATCGCCCAACTGGCGTACGTGCTGAACTTGTTGCCCCGCGCGAAATCGAACTTCTCCACCGCCCGCAACAACGACAGGTTGCCGTCGCTCACGAGTTCGAAGAAATTCTGATCCGGCTTGACGTGCCGCTTGGCAATCGAAACCACGAGCCGCAAATTGCAGCGGGCGATCTGATTTTTGAGATCGATAATCTGCTCGTGCAGTTCCTCAATCTCGTCCATCAGCGACGACTTCGGCCGCTCGTAATCAAGTTGATCGCGGAGCTTGTTTGCCTTGTACTTCAGGTAGTTGTACAGGCGGAACAAATGCTGTTCTTGCTCGCGTGTTAAGAGCGGAATCTCGTACAAGCTCGCCAAATAAGGAGGCAAACCCGATGGACGCCGCGCCTTGCGGCCAGCTTCGACTTCCGGCATCGGACCAAGAATCGCGTTGTCGGCACCCTTCCGCGCGAAGCGGGGATTGTCGATGAAATCCAACGGCAGTTCCTTGATCCGTTCGGCACGCATTTCGTTGATTACGCGATAAACAGTCGTTTTCGTGCGGTTGTAATCGCGGCAGAGCTTATCGACCGAAACGCCACGCCGATACGCGCGGAAGATGTTGCTCTTCTGCACGTCGGTCAGCGGGCCCGAACCGGCGGGGAAAATCGCCGTCTCGGGATGTTCGGCGTCGTAAGTTCGCAGGGCGGCACGCACCGTCTCCACGCTGCGCCCAGTTCGCTCGGCCAACAGACGAGCGATCTCGCCTTGCCCGCGACCGGCGTGAGCCATCTCACGGGCCCGCGCCACGAACTCATCGCGTTGCTCGTCGGTGAGTTGGCTGAACTTCGCGCCACGTTCAACACGTTCAGCATTATTCTTGATGAAACGATCAACGCTGCTGCGCAGGAATCCCACGCGCTTACGACCGTCGAACACCAAGCGTCGGCTCACGAGACCGAGGGCTCGCCACCGCGAAATGGTTTTGGTCGAAACGTTAAATTGCTTGGCCAGTTCTTCGACGGTGAAAACTTGCTCACCAACGGCGTCGGCCGCGATTTCCACCATGTCCGAGAGATCCTCGACCAGTAGGCGTAGATCGTTCACCAGATCGTTGCCGCTAATCTTGCGATTGCCGGCTTCGGGGAGCGGCTTGCCTTCGATCCGCGACAAGACTTCGGCCGCGGGATAGCTGTTGTCCAAGACAACACTGGCAATCAGTTGCTCGGCGGCATCGATCCGCGCAAGCATTTCACCGCGCGAGGCCTGTTGCTGGCTGTCGCGATACCAGCGAATCACGGGGCTTTGATATTCGTTATGCATGGTCCACCTCTTCTCGCTGCTGTTCCTCTTGCCGCCAGCCCCGCGCATTTCTTGCGTTTCGACTGGTGCAATGGTGTGGTGTTCCGTGCGATTCCCTCCGCCCACAACCTGTTATTAAGGACTGCTCTTAAATAAGGGCAGTTTGTCGGCTTGTTGTTACGCCTTTCAGCAAAAAAGTTACTTACCCACCGGCTTACTTCGCTCGGCCGCTAGCAATCTTGACCCTACCGGGGTGAGTGCTAGCCATTTGGGACTACAGTTTGTACGCATATTAGTGGTTTTGGGTCGAGAGAAAGTTCACGAATGCCGACAAGATTGCGGTGCTGGCAAAGGGAGAAAGCCACATAAGTCCTTACTGAATAATACCTTGAGATTTAACTGGACATTTCGCTGCCAGTTGCGAAATCACGGTTACTACGACGCCCAGTTGGGAAAATACGCGGTTTAGCCAAACTGTCCGCTCGTTGGCTGAGCGGAAACTGTCCAGGTCAACTCAGCGGGCTTGGCAAAACGACTATATATATGTCTCCGCTAACCTGCGTTTCCTCACAGCCATGACCCCGCTACACTCCGCCTGTCCTGTTTGGGCGGGGCCTATTTTGGGCAGGCCACTTTTGGCTCGTTGGCTGACTGTTCCGGAGAGTGTTCCATGAAATCGCGTTTCGCGCTTGTACTGGTTGTTTGTGGGGTTTGTTCGGCTGTTTCGGCCGAGGCGGCCACGCCCAAGTATCTGCTCAAGGCGGAACTGCCGGCGGGAACAACCACCCAGGTGACGGTCAAACTCGAAGTCGGCGGCGAGTTGCTTGTTCCCACCGAGAAGGAAGGGGTCAAAAAGCTGCCCATGAAGGTGGTTGGCAATCTCGACTATCGGGAAAAGCTGATCGCCTGGTCGCCGGACCCGGCTGCGGTCGCTCGTTCGATCCGCGAATATGACTCGGCCATTGCCAAGTTTGAGGTCGAAGAACAGACGACCGACCGCACGTTGGCCGAAGATCGGCGGTTGCTCCTCGCCGAGGTCCGCGACGGCTTGAGTAATGTTGCCGGATTTAACACGAATCTCACCCGCGAGCAATTGGATTTGGTCAACGTCGTCGGGAATTCGCTCGCCATCGACCGCTTGCTGCCGGGGAAGGAGATGGCGGAAGGCGAAAGCTGGACGCACGATGCCGCGACGCTGGGGGCTTTGTTGTGCATGGACCACGTGGCCGTGTGCGATGTGTCGAGCGTGGTGACTTCCGAATCCGAGCGGCAGGTGCAAATTCGCCTCGCCGGCACGGTGCATGGCACGGTCGATGGCTCGCCCACGGAAATGGAGCTACGCGCGGCGTATTTGTTCCATCTCGACGAAAAACGGATCACACGGTTCAACTTCGCGATTAAGGAAGTGCGGAAAGAAAGCGAAATCGTTCCCGGCGTCGACGTGGTGGCGAAGGCGTTTGTCACCATCGACCCGCAAGTGCAGCCGCTAGATGTACCGAAAGCGGTGCAAAAGGTGGCGGAGCGGACGAGTGAGGCGCTCTCGCAGACGCTGGTGTACGAATCGCCAACCAAGAACTTTCGCTTCGAGTACGACGCGGCTTGGTATGTGACGGCCGAGGAGCGTGATTTGTTCTCGTTTCGTTATCTCAACGACCACGAGCTGACGGCCCATTGCAATCTCAGCGTGCTCCCCGTGCGGTCGGCTGGTCGGCACGCGCCGCTCGATCAGTTCGAGCGCGATGTCCGCCAATCGCTGGGCGACAAATTGGAGACAGTGAGCGCCGCGACCGAATGGCAAACCAAGAGGGGTTACAACTGCCTGGGGATCATTGCCGAGGGGAAAGTGAACGACTTGCCGATTCAGTGGCGGAATTATTTGGTGTCGGCGGACGATTGCCCGCGGTTGTCGCTGGCGATTACGCTCGAAAGGGAGCGAAGCGAGAAGTTCGCCGACGCGGAACGGCAGATTATCAACACGATCGAGCTTGTTCCGACAATTCCGGCGGCGACGGCGAGGACGTTACCGGTGGATGGCAGCGAGAAATCGCAGCGTTAACTCCACATCCTGTAGTGGCTGGGTTTGTCGTACCCACTTTATGTTGTGTTTGCGCTGAAAAAAACTCGATTTTTTAACGCGCGGAGCGACATTGGGGTCACACAGCGAGAATTGCGCTGAACAGCGCATGCATGTAGCCAATCCGTTGGGATTGGTTTTTAGCGGGATAAGTTTGTAACGCGGAATCGCTAAGCCGCAAGCGGCTAAAAAAACCGTGGGCGCCCACGGGTGCAAGTTGTTCGTGACTTGGGACTGTTTGTGGCCTGTTGTCGCTGACGTTTCGTTCGTGACATCACTTCTCGAGAAATCGGTGCCCAAACACCTGCGTTAGAAATCGAGAGCAGGTGCCCAGACGATGGCCGGCCGATTGGCGAACGTACCTATGCGACGCCACAACAAGGAGACAGTCCTTTGTCGTGAACGAGGTGTATTTTAGCAGATTGGGGTGGCCAATTCATTTGTGATTTTTGGCCACGTTGCATTTTTGATTTTTTCGCGGGGAGGATGATGGGTCACGAAAACGCGACTTGGCACAAAAAGAAGAGTTGACAACGACGCAGTTTGCCACGCGCGTGGCGGCAGTACGTTGCTTTTCGCACTGCATGAATTGGAGTATGATCGCGTAAATATCCGCTCAATTAGATGACATTAATGAAGCGATCATAGATTGCCCGAGGTGATATATGTCTACATTTCTACGATGGGTGAAGAATTGTTTCGACAATGTCGTTGACCCCGAGAAGGATGTCGAGATCACCGAATTGACTCAGTTGCTGCACGATGGCATCAACAAACAAAAACGGGCGTTTGTGTTGGCAGAGGCGATCGGCGATCGACCTTACAAATACGCCCATTTGGATCAGGCGAAAGTGAACGTCTACCAAAAGTTACTAACTCGTGCCTGGGCCGACGGCCGCGTGCAATCTTCGGAACTAGAAATCCTAGCCTGGGTGTCGAAGTGCTTGGAACTGCCCGACACTATGCTGCGAGCGATAAATCTGGAGATCGCACGGCCTCGGTTTGCAGAAGCTCTTGCGAAGGCGATGGACGATGGCGAAATCACAACTGCGGAAGCAGCAGCCCTCGAAGGGATCGCCAAGGCAGGAGGCATGCCGTTGCAGCAATTCGTCAAGGAATTTTTCCACTCACAGGGTGAAAAATTTTTGCGAGGGATTTTCGCCGCTGCCGTGGCCGACAATCACTCGGTCGAGGATGCTTTGGAACAAATGGTTGCGACTGCGGCGAAGCTTGGCTTATCACGCGATGTTGTGCTCAAGGCGATTCAGCCCCAAGCCGTGCGATATGTCGAGCATACGCTTGCTGATGCTAAAGAAGACGACGTCTTGACGCCTGAGGAAGAAACTACAGTACAGCAACTAATTCGCACATTCAAACTTCCTGATGATGTGCAACAGTATGTGATTAACGAATTGCAGGAGCTTCGTCTCATAACCGACATAAGAGTTGGTAAGCTTCCATCGCGGCCTGCTCCGCAAGGAATCAACCTGAAGGCAGGAGAACTTGTACATTATCATGGACAAGCTGTTTGGAAGTGTCAGCGGCTCTTAAAAAGCGGTCCTGCAACAGTCGCGCATGAAGGCCTTCTGACAATCACTGATTCGCGGATGATCTTTAGCTCAGCAACTTGCTCCGAAGCATTTAACTTCGCAAGCATCATCAGCCATGACTTTTCGCACGGCGTGATCGAGATTCAACGAAAGGGCAAGCCTACCCAGCGATTTGTGTGTATTGAGGGAAGTGGAGTTCCGGGAGCGATTTTTGGCAGCGCTCTTAGGATGGCCAATCAATTGCTAACGAATCAAGATGAAAGTCGGCGTTCGCGACACATTTCCCGGGACGTACGTCAGCGCGTGTGGCAGCGTTACAGCGGCCGCTGTGCTGAGTGCGATGCCACTTCGTATTTGGAGTTTGACCACATCGTTCCCGTTGCCAAGGGAGGCAGTAATTCCGACGTGAATGTCCAATTGCTCTGCCGAGGATGCAATTCAAAGAAGTCCGATATGATTTGAGTTGATTTGTTCAACTCATAGGCCAACTGGTTTCGCCCGATCTTCAACCCATTCAGGGTTGGCATTTCATTTTGGGTCGGGTTCCCCAGGGTAGTCGCCAGGAGCGACCAACGCCTGAGCTACGGTGATGCAACGGCTTCGCCGTAGGGAACTGTGTTCCCACCTCCGCCTCCGCGAGGGCAAGCAATGCGCGGAAGTGACGAGAGTGGTGCGGTTGGCAATAGGCCGGTACGGCCGCGCTGTGATAGCCCGGGACGGAGTCCTGGGAAAGCGGATCACCACCCATGAAAGCTCTGTAGGAGCGCGCTCTTACAGAGCTTCCATTATTTTTGGATACCATATCCCAGGGCGGCAATTGCGCTCGTGTTGCTCGCTGCATTTTGCCCTGGGCTTTCTTAGCGCGCCCCTGCGGGGCTGATGGGCGAAGTGTTTGGGGAGAGCCGGTTTGTCGCGAAATCGCAAGCGAGGTGGGGAGCATTAATAAATTTCAGGGAATGCCGCCTCGTCGGGGATTTGAAGGGAGAACAATCATCCCCCGCGTGTATGTTCGGTAGGACCTCACAATCACGCGGGGCTAAGTAGCATGGCCCCCTGGGCCGTGTCTTATACGAGTAAACAATCACGGGCCGGGGGCCCATGCTACGTGATTCTCTATATTGCTTTGCACGCCGGGGGGGCGGTATTCTGGGGCGGATGTCAAGTTGCCGTACGCGGTGCGAGCACCGCGGCTCAATAGTTGGTACCCCATGAAAACACTTTTTTCGATCCGCTGGTTGTTGTCTTGTTGTCTCGTGTTGGTCGGGTGTGGCTCGGCGGTGGAGAGTGATGGGGATGCCCAGGAACTCCCGGTCGGGACGACCGGGGCTAACGTTGTGGATGTGGCGCCGCCGACCGCCGAGCAGATTGCGCGGTGGACGCCGTCACCTTTCGAGCCGGTGGAGCTGCTCGCGATTCATGAATGGGAGAAGACGAGTTTCACGTCGTGCCTGGCGGGGCTGCCTGATGGGAAGCATTTTATTGTGGCGGGGTCGCGGGTGGTGTTGTGGTCGGTGGCGGGGGAAGAACCCGAGCACGTGTTTTTGGAACTGACCTCGGAGGATGGTGATCGCAATCAAGAAGCGCTCGAGGTTTCGCCGGATGGGACATGGTTTGCGGTGGGGGATTCGACGGGAACCCTGCGGATTTGGAATCTCGCCGACAAGTCAGAGGTCATCACCAAGCAGCTTTACACGAACGACATTCAAGACCTCGCGATTTCGCGCGATGGCGCGGAGATCGCCACGATCTCATATGACAAGGAGATCACGATTTGGAGTGCGCCGGGACTTGAGGAAAAGAAAAAATTCGAGGTCACGACCCAATTTCTGAAGCGGCTCGAATATGTGGCTCCGCAGGTGTTGGCGGCGGCGGGGGAAACGACTTCTACCTGGAACACCAACACGGGAGCGGTGATCGAAGAATTGTCGCCGGGCCGCTATGGCCATGCGCTTGCGCGGTCGCCGGATGGAACGACATTAATCTTCGGCGGCGATGAGAAGCTTGTGATTTGGGACATCAAGGCTGGGAAGCCCGAGGGAGAAATCACGCGGGGCGTTTCCGGCAGTGAGCAGGTTGTATTTTCCCCCAATGGAAAATTCTTGGCCACCAACAGCGGCGGCACGATTCAATTGTGGAACCTTGCCGAGCGGCGGGTCGTGCAGGTGATCAACAGTTTTGGCTGGCCGATGGTGGGCGTCTGTTGGTTGCCGGAAACGAATCTGATTGCGATAGCGTCGGACATTGGGGTGACGCGAATTTGGGGAACGGCTCAGCAGGGGGAAGTGGTGGGGCTGAAGCCGCTGCACGTGCCGCCGAAAGAATTTGCCGTGCCCGCCACGCCCGATCAGATGCGCGAAGTCATCAACATGAGCCTTTTGCCGCGGTTGCCGGGAAGTGAAATCCACATAGCGACTCGAGATCTGTTGAGCGGTCTCATTCCAGGCAGCGTTGCCGATGCCAAGACGTTTTATAGCTATATCTTGAAGCAGGCGGGTTGGTCCGATCCCGTATCGCCAGAGGGGAATCCTCATATCTTCGAGTTTCGTAAAGACGGTTTTCGTCTCAATGCTTCCTTTTCTGACGCCGGTGATGGCAAGACGAGTGTGGATCTCAACCACGACGGAAATTTTGATCTGCGCGACGTGCCGAAGTTCGCTGGCGCTCCAACCGAGTCAGCTTATGAAGCTGCGAACACGGTCAGTTACAGGACGAAGGCCGATTTGCTGACCATCGAAACCAATCTGTTACGCACATTGCCCAAGGCTGGTTGGAGCGCTTATTCGCGGCTGAACACGTCGCGCAGCGAGGAGCCCGACGCACGGGATATTGAGTTTGTGAAGAATGGCGTGTCGCTGCGGGTGTCGATCGGCAAGTTTCCGGTTGCTCCCGACAGTTACACGATTCAGTATTCGCTGTTTCCGAACAATGCGAGCGTGCCGGTGCCGCCGGATGCGGGTTATGTGGAGTTCGACGGTTCGACCGACCCCAAGTTGATCGCGACGACGAAGATGAGCTTGGACGAAGCGCGGGAGTTTTACGACAAGGAACTGGCGAAGGAAGGGTGGCTTGGGCGCGGGCGGGGCCACACGATGAAGGACGAGTATGCTTGGTTGTATTTCTTGCGTGGGCAGAACGATCTCACCTTGGGGCTGACGAAGTTGCCGGATGGCCGGACGCTGGTGCGCGTGGGAGAGGCGTCGGGATCGTTGTGGGAGGGATCGCAGCCGAAAGAAGAAGAGGAGGACGTGGAAGAAGCGGAGACCGAGGTTGTCGGTATCGAGGCGGCTGATTTTCCGATTCTCAATGCGACGCAGACGGCGAAGTTCGATACGGTGGATAAGACCATCGAAGTTCTCATTGAGAACTCGACGCTGGCCGCTGCTGCTGAGAAATATACGAAGGCGATTGAAGCGTTGGGTTGGAAGCATGATGGCCGGGGGATTCGTGACGAGCAGTACACCTTCTTGACGTATGAAAAGGGGGATACCGACTTTTCTTTGCGGGCGCATCCGAAGGAGGGCCATGCGCTGGTCAATTTTGGGGGTGACGGGTTGCTGTGGACGAAGCCGTTGCCGGTCGAGAAAGAGGTGGTGTCGTTTGAACGGTGGTTGCTGGTGAATAAGTTGCCGCCGGGGTTGGACTTGCTTGATCGGTATGAAGCGGAGATGCGGGGGGTTGGGAAGCCGTGAGCGCTTCGCTCGCTAGGGCTCGCGGCGCGGCTAACGTTGTGAGGGTTGTGGTGGGCACGTGATTTGCGTTTCTCTGTGATGGTCCCACAGGAGAAATGCCATGTTGATTCCCATGACGATTGTTTTGCCGCCGGCTGATCTTTTGCCGTTCAATGAGGTTATTTTTCATCCACACCACCATGACCCCGAGCTGAGTGCTGATCCGAGGGATACGGAATTGGCGGACGAGGAACAAGATCCCGAGGTGCCGGTGCCGCCCACTCCGCACCCTGGTCCGCCGGCACCGGGCGATCCGATTGGGACGCCCCCTTCGCCGAGCGATCCCGCGCCGCAGCCGCCACTGCCCGGTGGGCCGGGGCCGGTGAATCCCGATTTGGAGCAAGAATCGGTGGCGTATTGATAGTGAGGGAATAGGGGTTGGGGACAGGGGACTGGTAGGCAATTCGGTTTCGACCCGGGTGAGGTTTCATTGTGTAATGGTAGTATTAACCAGATTCCTCGGGTCGTGCCATAACACCTAAAATTGGCCCCTCGGAATGACGTTGAATATGTTTAATGCGATCAAGGCTGATCTTCAGCAATTGAAAAGTGGCAAGTCGGGAAGTCGGTTTCTTGACTTCTATGATTTTCGTCAGAGTCGCCGCGCTCCTGGTTTTTCGGTATCGCGGGTGGCGACGGTTTTTTTTGGTTTGGCGCTCGCGATTGGCGGAGCTTCGATTGGTTGGTTGCCGGGGCCGGGCGGGTTCGTGGCGATTTTTGGACTCGCGCTGCTTGCGCAAGAGTTTCGTCCCATGGCTCGAGCACTCGATTGGATTGAGCCGAAGTTGCATGCACTGTGGAGTTGGTTGGTGCGGACCTGGCGACGGCTTTCTGGCGTGGGGCGTGTCATGGTGGCGACGACGATTTTGCTCACCAGCGCGAGCGTGGGTTACGCGGCGTATTCGTGTCTTTGTGGTTAATTATCCCCGACGATGACGGAGCCAGCGTCGTAGTCGTTCGAGAAGGCCGGCTTCGCGGGCGGCGACGGGTTCGTCGGCGAGCCAGCGTTCGAGGTCGTCGGCGAGTGCGGCGGTGGAGGGGTAGCGATCCGCGGGTTGCGGGGCCATCGCCTTCAAGCAAATTGCTTCGAGAGTGCGCGGCAACCAGGCACAATGCGCGCGGGGTGGCGTGATGGGGGCATTCTTGATTTCCTCCAACACGCGGCTCACCGATTCTTGTTCGTAGGGCAGCCGCCCCGTGAGGATGTGATAGAGCGTGACGCCCAGGCTGTAGACGTCGGTTTGTGGACTCAATTCGTTGCTGCGACCGGCGGCTTGCTCGGGACTCATGTAGGCGGGCGTGCCGATGGCGGTACCCATCACGGTGGCGGCGTGACCACCGGCGGCGGCAATTTCTTGAAACGGTAGCGTAGGCAATTTGTTGCCGCCGATCACTTTGGCGAGTCCCCAATCGACGACCAGTGTTTCGCCGTACTTGCCGAGCAAGATGTTGGCGGGCTTGAGATCGCGGTGGAGGATGCCGCGATTGTGGGCGTAGTCGATGGCCTGACAAACGTCGATCAGCCGACCGAGGAGTTTGCGGAGCTCAAGCAAGCGTTCGCCGTGACTGTCTTGAGCGCTTCTATTTTTTGCCTGGCCGTGTTTCTTGTGACCGTATTTATTGTGAAATTGTTTGACGACTTCTTGCAGCGTTTCGCCTTCGATGAACCGCATGGCGTAATAAGGCCTGCCCGAAGCATCGCAACCGAGCGCGTACACGGGCACGATACCGGGGTGTTCGAGGCGGCCGGTGATTTGCGCTTCGAGCAAGAAGCGGGAGCGGGCGTCGGCATCGTCGGCCCAGCGCGCTTTAATCTGCTTGAGCGCGACCATGCGGCCGAGTTGCATGTCGTGGGCCACGGAGATTTCGCCGAGACCGCCCTGTGCGTAGGGAGAAACAACGCGGAAGCGTTCGTCGTTTTTGCCACCGACGATGGGGGCGGGTTGGGGGGAGGTATGATCGCGGGTAGGCTCGACGGTCTTAGGATCATTGAGGGGGGAGCTTGGTGGATCGGTCAGCGCATTCTGCAAAGATTGTGGGAGAGTCCGCCAAGCTGAAGTTGCCTCGGCTTCGGCGCCGGCACGTTTGGACTTGATTTGATGATTCAAAAATTCTTTCTGCTCGACCGTGATGATGCCTTGTTCGAGCAGGAGATTGTCGAGCGAACTGGTGGGCTGCGCGGGCCACTTCTGCAGAACGGTTGTGAGCGAGTCGACGCTCGCGATATTTTCCTGAACGACCGTCAGGCAGAGTAAGAGATCGTCCTGTCGATCAGTATCGCTCATGGGAGTGATGGTGCTGAGGGATAAGAAGTGACCAAGTGCTTGATCGGCGGCGGCCCGCGCTGGCCACTGGCCGACACCATTAGGATAACCATTTCTTAACGGAATTGGCAGTTGGGATAGAAAACCGGCCAGGTCCGCAGTGCAAAGATATTTTATTTGACCACGCTGAGTTTGTAGCGGCGGGGTGGGTTTATGGCAGCGAGGCTGAGTTTATGACGGCGAGTACGCCTACAACCTAGAACGAATACCGCAAATTCACTCATTCTTGTGATTCGTTAGATTCGTGGTTTATTGAATTCTTGGTGAACCTCGTGGACGGTGGTTCACGAAGCTTGGCAGTCCTGCTACCGGTCGGAGTGGATGACCCTAGGGGAAGCCCGCATTTTCGCCAGTTTTCGATACCAGAACACCCGTGTTTGCGCCTTTATATATAATGACGCAGCGGGGGGCGATTCTCGGCATCGGGACGATGCCGGCTAACGACGAGGGCGGAAGTGTGATGAGGCGGAAATTGTCGAGGGAATTGGCCTGCGGTCTGACGTGCGCGGTGTTGTGTGGGATGACGGCGTTCGCGCAGTCGCCCCCCAATCCCAATTATGTTCGCCAAGAGATATTTTCTTCTTATCAGGAGTTCAAGAATGAACTTCTGACGACCGTCGGGATCGTGGACCCGACCGCGCGAAATGCAGCGGTGAATTCCTTGTGGTCCACGTTGCGCACCGCGGGCCAAGTTCCCTATGCCCAAGACGATCAAGTGGCCTTTCTTTATCGCGGCTCCGCAAGCAGCGTTTCTTGGCCCGGTGATTTTAATGGTTGGAATGCTGGTTCTGCCTCGTGGCAAGGAACGCAGTTCCCCGGCACGGACCTGTGGATTGTGGAGAAGTCGTTTCCCACGGACGCGCGGCTCGATTACAAGGTGGTGCTCAATGGCTCGAACTATATTCTCGATCCCGCCAATCCGCTGCAAATGTGGGGCGGGTTTGGGCCGAACAACGAGCTGCGCATGCCGGAGTATGTGTTTCCCCAGGAAACGGTTCGGCAAGCTAGCGTGCCACGTGGCACGCTCACCAGCAATGTCACCACTTTTAGCAGCAGCCTGGGCTACAGCGTCAATCACCGCGTTTATACTCCGGCGGGGTATGACACGCAAAATCTGAGCGACTTACCGGTGGTCTATGTGACCGACGGCCACGAATATGCGGCCGACCACTTGGGGAGCATGGTCGTGGTGCTCGACAATTTAATCGCGTCGGGTGAGTTGCGTCCCACCATGGCCGTGTTCATCGATCCGCGCGATCCGAGCAATCAGGGGAACAATCGCCGATTCAATGAATACAACATGAATCCGAATTTTGCGAATTTCGTCGCGAACGAACTGGTGCCCACGATCGACGGCAACTTCCGCACGGACGCTACCTCCACGGGCCGCACGATCCTCGGCACTTCGATGGGGGGACTGAACGCGGCTTACTTCGGCGCTGTGAAGGGCGACGTGTTTCAGAAGATCGCACCGCAATCGCCCGCCTACAATGTCAACTCAGCCATTTATTCGCTTTATCAGAATAAAGATTTGCAGTTTCTTGACATCTTCCAAACCAATGGAACATTCAGCGGCGATGGTTCCGGCGCCAACCAGATGGCCAACGTCTGGACCGCCAACGACTATGCATTCACGCGCACGATCACCAACGAAGGTCACTCGTGGGGTCAATGGCGGGGTCTGCTTGATGATGTGCTCATCGGTCTGATCGGCCCCTCGCCGTTCTCGGCGGATTTTGATAATGATGTTCGAGTGAATGCCAGCGATCTCGCCGTGTGGCAGGGGGCCTACGGAACGAATGCCTTTGCCGATGCCGATGGTGACGGCGACAGCGATGGCGCGGATTTCTTGGCGTGGCAGCGGCAGATCGGTAGCGGAATACCGCTCACGGCAGCAAGCACCGCCGTGCCGGAGCCAAGTGTTGGAACTCTGGGTTTGTGTTGCCTCGCTATCGTGCTCGGCGGACCTGGCCGCGCTGCGAGGGTACTGCGGACGCGGTTTGGCGAATTTCGTTGAGCATGTAGGGATTAAATACGTTCCCTACAGGAAGCATATGTATCGTCAACGCGTTTTTCCCGTGGCAGTCAATTAAGTTGACACGGCATCGCCCCCGTTTGAAAATGTGAAGTTCGGGGATTCAAGGGTTTCTTACCCGGTGCGAGCTTACTTTCTTGAGGTGCAGCGATGAGATTTTCTGGGCGGGTTGTCGTCTGTTTTTTCTTTGTCCTCGTGGGCATTTGCGGCTGCGCATGTTTGACGGCGCGCGCGGCGATCACCACTGCGGGCGATGTGGCACCCGCTCCTCCCGTGGGGGGTGGACCGGTGGTGGGGCCGTTGCGCGTCGGAATCACGGGCGTCGGCACGATGGACATCGACGGGGGAACAGCACTCACCAGCAGCAACAATGCGTTCGTCGGCGACCAGGCCAGCGGCATCGGCGTTGTCACGCTCAATGGCTTCGGTTCGAACTGGACGCTCACCTCTCCCGGCGCGGACCTCGCGATCGGCGTGGACGGTACGGGATCCGTGTCTCTGTCGAACTTTGCGCGAATGACTGTCCCCGACGATACAGTACTGGGTGACGATCCCACTGGCATAGGCGAGATCATCATTGCTGATTTGGGAAGTGTTTGGACCACGGGTAATCTGTTCGCGGGCGATAGTGGCTTAGGCATCGCGAATATTTTCGGGGGAGGGCAACTGCTATCCGGCGTGAGCACACTTGGCAGTTTTTTGGGAAGTGAAGGCCGGGTGACGATTTCCGATGCCTTGTCTCTGTGGCGCGTAGACGGTGGTCTTACGCTGGGTGCGGAAGGGCGTGCAACTGTCTCTATTTTCGATGGGGGCACGCTCCGTACGACAAGTGTCACAGCGATCGGCAATGCCTTGGCGAGCGTCGGAAAGGTGGAGGTGAATGGCGCGGGGGCATTGTGGAATTCGGTTAACAGTGGAGTGATCTTAGGAAGCACGGGCACCGGAAGACTGCACGTCTTCAACGGCGGACGTGTTTCCCTGGGACAAGCTCTTGCGCTGGGATCCAATACGGGCTCGCGTGGCGAATTATGGGTTGATGGTTTGGATTCGGTGCTCACCACGGCAACTCAGATTACAACAGGGGCCGGCGAAGCAAATGTCACGATTTCCAACGGCGGGGTGATCAGCGCAAGCTCCATTCCTTGGGGATCCAACGGCCGAATGACCTTGAATGGCGGAAGGCTGGAAGTCACCGGCAGCGGCATTACGAACCAGGGTTTGGTGCAAGGACACGGCACGATAGACAGTGTTATAGTGAACAACCAGCAAAGCGGTTCGATCCGCGGTCGATTGCAAGTCGGGTTTGCCGAGCATCTGCTCCTCACCGGCAGCTTGACCAATACGGGCTTCGTCGATGTCGATGGCGGTGAACTCGAAGTGCTTGGCACTACGACCAACAACTTCGACATCGACGCCCGCAACGGGGCGACGCTGCGGTTCAACGGCACGTTCGCTCTGGACAACATCAGCGGTTCGCAACTGGCCATTTCGGCAGGCCAAGTCGATCTATTTGGCACGGTTCGCAACAATGCAGGAGCGCAGATCTTGGTGGGCAACGGTGCGTCGGCCGTGTTTCACGACACGCTCACCAACAACGGCGACTTAGTCGTCATGCCGGGATCAACGCTGTTGGCCCTGGAGCAATTGAACTTGCTGACGAATTCTTCTTCGCTGAGCGTGCAATTGGGCGAGTTTGACTCACTGGAAGAAGAATTCCCGGTGCAGTCCGCGGGAACGCTCATCATAGAAGGCGACCTGGAAGTGACACTGGCCGCCGGTTATCAGCCGCAGGCAGGCGATGTGTTCCCACTGCTATTCAGCGGCGACTCATTGGCCGGCGTATTCTCCGACGAAAACTTACCCAGCCTAAATGCTGGTCTGGCGTGGGAAACGATTCGCACGATGAACACTCTTTCACTCACCGTGGTCGAGAGTGGCGCTGCCGGCGATTTTGATGGCGATGGTGACGTCGATGGGCGCGATTTTTTAATTTGGCAACGCGCGGGTTCGCCCGATCCGTTGAGCGCGGGGGATTTGGCGGATTGGCAAGCGGGGTATAACGGGGGCATGCTTTCCGCCCTCCGCACTTTTCCCGGAGGTGGGACACCTCCGGCTAACGCCGTGCCGGAGCCGGGGTGTTTGATCTTGGTTTGTGCGTTGGTTGCGTTGATGCCCGCTCGGCTGCGCTGCGCGTCGCCTCGCGGCTAACGCAAGGATTGGCCGCACCTGTATGAATTAGGTGTTTGCCCGGCGATTCATTCCAGGTTATGCTAGGCAGACCCGCAAGCGCGTTGAAATCATGGCGGCGTATAGAGGCCGCGCTTGTGGGGCCACCATCAGACACCACACCTCACGAGACACATCCCATGCGTCGCCACTTCCCGTCTCGGCTTGCCGAGAGTTTCTTTTTGCGCCCAGCGTGCACCCTCGCTCTTGCGGTACTTCTCTCCGCCGTCGCCGTCCCAGCCGGCGCCGACACTTGGCTCGGGGGTGCCGTCACCGACTGGTTTTCGCCGGTCGCGTGGGCTGACTTACTCGGCCCGCCGACCGCCTCGGAGAATGCGATCTTCGCACGAACTGTTTTCGGCGTGACGCCAGTGAGCACCAGCGTGAGCTTGCCCGGCAACGCGACAATTGTGGCCCTCAGCGTCGATATTCCGAGCAGCACCCCTTATGTCTTCACGGGATCGAACGGGGCTGTCCTTACAGCGACCTCACAGATGGATTTCCGGAACACCGACCGTCGAGCTTCGAACGTTACCTCCGTTTCGAGCATGCGGCTCAACACGCCTGACATAGACGTCTTCGACAACGCCGTTCTGTCACTCAACAACGCGACCATCACGACCGACTCGATTGGAACAACGGCCGACGGCCGGATCGACGTCAACAGCGGGTCGAGCGTACAGACGCTGAGTTATGTCTTCGACCAGTCGACTGGCGAACTGCGGGTCAACAGCGGCGGGGAGCTTAGCATCGCCGGCGACACGACGCTCCTCCGCGGCTTGACCCGGGTCAACTCCGGCGGGGAGCTGAACGCGGAAGAGGGAGTCGACCTCGAGTACAACGGCGCGGCCCGGCTGGAGTTCGCCGACTCTCACACGGTCGACAATTTCGTCCACCTCAAAGCGACGGGTGGGGGGGACATTACGGCCGGCGAATATATCGATGTCGGCAACGGGGCTATCGGTTCGCTGACCGTCACCGGCGCCGGCTCGACCCTCACGGCTCAGAGCAGCATTAGCGACTGGGGGGCGGGCTCCGGCAACGCGACGGTCACGATCTCGAACTCGGGCCTCGCGACCGTCAGCCAGCTCCGCGCCGGCACGGGGAGCGCGACGTTTGACGGAAATATCACCAGCGGCGGCACGCTCCGCACCACCTCGACCTTCCGCATGGGGGGCGGAACCGCGAATCGCACGGTCTCGCTCACGGTCGATGGCGGCACGCTCGAAACGGCCGGTCTTGCGACGTTCGACAACAAGGCCTCGCTCAGCCTCATTAACGGCACGGTCAACTTCAACGGCGGCGCCACGTTCAACGCGGGAAGCCTGCCGATCTGGGGCGGCGGGAACATGAGTCTCGGCGCGAACTCGACGCTGCTCGTGGACGGCACGGACTTCGTTAAGTCAACCATCGCTGGCTTTATCTTCTCCGACAACACCACCACGCGCATCCGTAACGGGGGGAACTTCCAGACCCCCTCGTACTTCGACTTGGGCAACGCCACGCTGGACATGAGCAGCAGTTTCCTCACCGCGGGAACAACGGGCGGCACGGCGAGCGACTGGGGTCGCAATTCCGGCACGTCCACGACGGCAACGCTCACCAACAACGCCCGGGCGACCTACAACTCGGGCCTGCGGATGAGCCAGTTCGGCGGCACGACCAACGCGACGATCAGCAGCGGGGCGAGTCTCGACGCCAACGGGTTCCTCACCACCGGCGGTGACGAGGGCTCGTCGGTCACGCTCAACGTCAACGGCGGCGGGATCCTGCGGTCCAACGGGACCGTGAGCCTCGAGCGCGGGACGACGACCACCGTCTCCAGCGCGGGGCGGGTCGAGGGGCAAGAGGTGGTGCTCGGCTCGGCGGGTGCAATCACTACGACCACCGTCACGGGAGCGAGCTCGTTGCTCCGGGCGACCGGCGCGCTGAAGGCGGGCCGCGAGGGGACGACCCTGCTGACCGTCTCCGCCGGGGGCGAGGCGCGGTCGGGGGGGGCGACGGTCCTCGGCGAGCTGGCCGGGGCGAGCTCCACGGT
>JAWXAV010000039.1:0-55730 GCA_034439695.1 Bythopirellula sp.
CCCCAACTCCCAGCCCCCTTCATGTCGTCTGCGACAAACACGGCGGGCGGAATCGCTACGGGGCGTTGTTGCAGCATCACTTCCCAGATGTGTGGATCGACACGCTCGCCGAGAGTGGCCCGGCAAGCCGTTATGCCTGGGGGCCGCCGGAATCGCGCGTCGATATCTGCTTCCGCGTGAAAGGCGAGGCGGAGCTTCCCGTGGCGCTCGCGTCGATGACCGCCAAATATCACCGTGAGCTTGCCATGCGGGCGTTCAACGCCTTTTGGTGCGCGCGAATTCCCGACCTGCGCCCCACGGCCGGTTATCCCACCGACGCCAAACGCTACAAAGCCGCGATTGCTGTACTACAAAAAGAGCTGGAAATCGAGGATGATGTCCTCTGGCGTTGGCGGTAATTCAAAAAGCTGAGAGTCCAGAGAGCAGAGCCGAGAGCCATATGTCTGGCTCTAAACTCTAGCCTCCTCGCTCTCGACTACAAGGCAGAAAACAACGATGAGCACCTCCATGATTTACATCGCCCGACATGCTTGGGCTTATGACTACGGCGATCCGCGCTGGCCCGATGATTCGCTGCGTGAACTGGAACCCGAGGGGGTGGTGCGGTATCAACAGATGATCGCCCTGTTGGCCGAGCGCGATTTCACACCCGAAGTGATCGCCACGAGCCCCTATGTCCGCTGTCGGCAGACGGCTCAGCTCATTGCGGACAACACACTACTGAAACCCGAGATTGTTCCGCTCCCCGCCCTGGAGCCGGGTAGCGACTTCGCGGCCATCGCCGAATGGTCGCGTAACTGTGGCGGGAAATCGATCTGCTGGGTCGGGCATGTCCCCGATGTGACTTGGCTCACCGCCACCTTGGTCGGCGATCGCCGCGCGAATCTGCGCTTCGCCAAAGGCGCCATCGCCGCGGTCCGCATGCACGGCGAGATCGACTTCGCGCAGGGGGAACTGATGTGGCTAGCCACCGCGAAACTGCTGGGGGTGTGAGTCCAATAAAAATTTAACCACGAATCAAACGAATAGCACGAATAAAACAATCTCTTCATTCGTGTGATTCGTGCTGATTCGTGGTAAAAAATTTCTTTCTTAGCGAGCTTGGCAGCAGAAAATCTCGCTCTGTGGCAAACGTGCTGCGATTGATTACAATTCGTGCTTCAACGCATCCGCACATCGGCAAGACCACACATCGGCAAGGAAGTGAAACACGATGGCCACTCATGGCAAGTATGACGCAATTATCATCGGCGGGGGACACAATGGGCTTGTCGCTGCGGCTTACCTCGCCAAGGCCGGTCGCAAGGTCTGCGTGCTCGAGCGCCGCCATGTGCTGGGTGGTTGTGCGGCAACCGAAGAACTCTGGCCCGGCTACAAAGTTTCCACAGCCGCGTATGTGATCAGCCTGTTTCAAACGCAGATCATTCAGGAGCTCGCGCTCAAGGAATACGGCCTGCGGATTCTGCCCCGTTCGCCATCGTCGTTCACGCCGCTCCCCGATGGCCGTAGCTTGTTGATGGGCCCAGATCCGGGTCTTAATCAGCGCGAGATCGGCAAGTTCAGCATGCGCGACGCAGCGGCCTACCCCCGTTACGAAGCGCTGCTCGAACGTGTCGCCGCAACGCTTGAACCAGTACTCAGCGAAGCGGCTCCCGATCCCCTCCCCTTGCCCGCTGCATGGCGTAAGATCGGCTGGGGCAAGAAACTCCGCGACGGCAAGAAAATTCTGTCCTTACTCAGCGCCACCAAAAAGCTCGGCGCTGATCTGCCCGAAGCCGTGGAACTCATGACCGGCGCTGCTCGGCCGATTCTCGACCGCTGGTTTGAATCCGATGCGTTGAAAGCCACGCTTGCCACCGACGCAATCATCGGTGCCTTCGCACCCATCAGCGCGCCGGGAAGCGCGTATGTCTTGCTGCACCATGTGATGGGCGAAGCCGGCGGTTCGCGCGGTGTGTGGGGTTACGTGCAAGGGGGCATGGGGGCACTCTCCGATGCGATTGCCAAAGCCTGTACCGATCTCGGCGTCGAAATTCGCCGCGAAGCGCCCGTGCATGCGATCCACACCGACAAGCACGGCGTGTGTGGCGTGGGCCTCGAAGATGGTTCGCAACTGGAATCCCGTGTCGTGGGATCAAGCGTGGACGCCCATCTCACGTTCGAGAAGTTACTCGCCCCAGACGTGCTCCCCACCGAGTTTCGCGAAGCCGTTGCGCGCATCGATTATTCAAGTGCGTCCGCCAAACTCAATCTCGCGCTCAGCGAACCACCCAAGTTCACCTGCATCCCCGGCGACGGCGTCGGCCAACACCATCACGGCACGATGCACATCGGGCCATCGCTCGACTACTTAGAACGCGCCTACGACGATGCCAAATATGGCAAGCCGAGCCAGAATCCGATTCTGGAATGTACGATGGCCACAAGTGTCGACTCAACCATCGCCCCACCGGGAAAACATATCTTGTCGATCTTCGTGCAGTTCGCCCCCTACAAACTGGCCGAAGGGAATTGGGACGATATCAAGGAATCGTTCGCGGATCGCTGTGTCGAAACGCTCGCCCAATATGCCCCGAATGTCCCGAACGCGATTGAGCATCGCCAATTTTTGAGCCCCCTCGATTTGGAGCGGACCTTCGGCATCACCGGGGGCAACATCATGCAAGGGGCCATGCCGCTGCACCAGCTTTACTGCTTTCGCCCGGTGGCGGGTTGGGCCGACCATCGTACCCCCGTGCCGGGGCTGTATTTGTGCGGAGCCGCCAGCCACCCCGGCGGCGGCGTCATGGGCGCCTGCGGCCGCAACGCGGCCCGCGAAATCCTGCGGGATAAGCCGTGGTAGGGCCTGGATGTATGATGTGGGATGTGAGAAGGTAGATGTAAGAACTCCATATTTAGCAAACTACCCGCCGCTTGCGGCGGGTAGTTTGCGACAGCGAAACACGCGCGGGGCAAGCCCCGCGGCTAAATAGTGAACATCTCTTGCATTGGTCGCTCTATAATTCAATTCAGTTCTACCATCCCACATCTCTACGTACCCCCCATGCCCTCCGACGAAGAACTCTACCAGGATCACATCCTCGATCATTACGAGGATCCGTTCCATCGCGGCACGCTCTCCACGGCGACTCACGCGCATGAGGATAAGAACCCCCTCTGTGGCGACGTCGTGCGGATTGAACTTGAGCTGAATCACGACGGCAAGATTGCCGACGCTTTTTTCAGCGGCGAGGGCTGCGTGATCAGTCAAGCCTCGGCTTCGATGCTGCTCGAAAAACTGCAAGGCAAAACGGTCGACGAAGTGAAAGAGTTTTCCGCCGCCGACATGCTCGAACTCTACGGCCCACGACTCACTCCCAACCGCCAAAAATGCTGCCTGCTGTCGTGGAAAGTCCTACAATCGGCCGTGCATTCACCAATTGAAGAAAAAAGAATTTAACCACGAAGACACTAAGAACACAAAGTAAATATCCGGAAATTGCTGTCTTCGTGTCATTCGTGCCTTTGTGGTAAATATATTTTATGCCTCTCGCTAGCAGTCAACTACTTCCCGAATCGCTCCGCGAGGATTTTCCGATCCTCAACACCGATGTGCTCGACGGCCATCCGCTTGTGTTTCTCGACAACGCCGCCAGCACCCAGCGGCCGCGGCAAGTGATCGACGCCATTTCGCGCGTCTATGAACACGACTACGCCAACGTCCATCGCGGGATTCACACGCTCAGCGAACGCAGCACCGAGCAATACGAACAAGCGCGGGACCGCGTCCGGCAGCTTATCAACGCTCGCGAGTCACGGGAAATCATTTTCACGCAAGGCACCACCGCCTCGATCAACTTGGTCGCACGGAGTTGGGGGGAAACCAATCTCAAGCCCGGCGATGAAATTCTCACCACGGTCATGGAGCACCATTCCAATCTCGTGCCGTGGCAGCAAGTCGCCGCGAAGACCGGTGCCGTGCTCCGGCATGTGCCCCTCACGCCAGATGGCCGGCTCGACTTGGACGTGTACAAAAACTTGCTCAGCGCGCGGACCAAAATCGTGGCCGTGGCGAGCGTGTCAAATACATTGGGCACGATCAACCCGATTGCCGAGATGATCCCCGCCGCCCATGCCGTGGGCGCGCTCGTGTTGGTCGATGCCGCGCAAAGCGTGCCCCACTTGCCAACCGATGTGACGGCCCTGGATGTCGATTTCCTGGCGTTCAGCGGCCACAAAATGCTCGGCCCCACTGGGGTTGGTGTTTTATATGGCAAAGAATCGCTACTCGATGCCATGCCGCCGTTCCTCGGTGGCGGCAGCATGATTAACGAAGTGCGGCTCGATGGTTTCACGCCCGCCGAACTCCCCGCCAAGTTCGAGGCCGGCACGCCCCCCATCGCCCCCGCCATCGCCATGTCGGCGGCCATCGAGTATCTCGAAAACATCGGCCTCGACGCGATCCATCGCCACGAACAGGTGCTCACCCAATACGCTTACGACCGGTTGAGCCAAGTCGAAGGCCTGCGCATCCTCGGCCCCAAGCCGGAATTTCGCGCGGGGCTGATTAGCTTTGCGTTTGAAAAAATTCACGCCCACGAATTCGCCCAGGTGCTCAACGACCGTTTTGGCGTGGCCGTCCGCGCCGGGCATCATTGTACCCAGCCCTTGCACAAACTCCTGGGCCTCTCGGCCAGCACCCGGGCGAGTTTTTATCTCTACAACGGGCGCGAGGAAATCGACCGCCTGCTCGAAGGCATCGCCGCCGTGCAAGCGATGTTTGCCCCCAAGGGCCGACGCCGCCGTTCGCAGTAAAGGCGAGCGGGGGACGTAAGTCCCCTGCAGGCTCGCACCCGTACCCGCCTACCCGAAGCGGGAGTCCTTTGCAGATTTGTCCCGGCGCGAAACCTACAGGGTGCTCACGCACCCCGCTCGCCTGGGAACTTTTCTTTCCGCCGATTCCTGTTATAGTGGCGACTATGTCACGCACTTCCACTTTGCGATTTCCGTTTCCCCAATCCCGCGCAAGCGCCGGCCGACGCCCCATGTTCGGTGGCTCCGGCGCGGGCAGCGCGCTCAAGGCCCGGCTGCTTATCGCGCTCGCCATCGCGGCGTTTGCCTTCCTCAGCTATTACGCCAAGTCCCGCGACGTGAACGAAGTCACCGGCGAGCCCGAGCGCGTGGCTCTCACCGATGAAGCCGAGGAAATCCAACTCGGCCTGCAAGCCAAGCCCGAGATGATCGGCATGCACGGCGGACCGTCGCAAAAAGTCGCCGCCCAGCAGCAGGTGCAACAAGTCGGTTGGCGGCTGCTCGAAGCTCTCGACGTGCAACTCGAAAAATTCAATCGCGAGAATCCCGGCGCGAATCGCCGCAATCCTTACGAACAAGCGTTTCAGTTCACACTCCTTTCCGATCCGAAAACCGTGAATGCCTTCGCCCTCCCTGGTGGGCAAGTTTTTATCACCGAAGCACTCTACGCCGCTTTGGAAACCGAAGGCCAACTTGCCGGCGTGTTGGGTCACGAGATCGGCCACGTCCTCTCGCGGCACGGTAATAAACAAATGGCCCGCCAAGGTTTGTTTCAAGGTCTGGCCGGCGCGGTCGGTGTCCTGGGCGGCACGCAAGAATCCGCGCAGATGGCGCAGATGGTTTCCTCGACTCTCGCCATGAAGTATGGCCGCGAGGCCGAACTCGAATCTGACGATTGGGGCGTGCGGCTTACCTATCAAGCCGGCTACGATCCCCGCGCGATGATCGGCGTGATGAAAGTGCTCGACGAAGCCGGCGGCGGGCAAAGTCCCCCTGAGTTTTTCAGCACGCACCCCAAACCGGCCAATCGCGTCGAGTTCATCGAGAAGGCCATCGAGAAATATTTCCCCGATGGCATCCCCGCGGGTTTGCGACCATAAGCCAGGGTCGTTGCATGGATTTGCCTCACGGATTCACGATAGTGTCAGGAGGACAAACCGGAGCCGATCGCGCCGCGCTCGATTTCGCGATTCGCTTTGGCATCCCACACGACGGCTGGTGCCCGCGTGGCCGACTCGCGGAGGACGGGTCGCTCGACGAATGCTACCAACTGCAAGAAACTTCAAGTCGGAAGTACGACCAACGCACTCGCTGGAATGTCCGCGACAGCGATGCCACGCTGGTCGTGTCGATCCAATCCCAACCAACCGGCGGCACCGCCCTCACACTAGGCGTTGCGCGGCAGCAAGGCAAACCGTGCTTGCATATCGCACGAGAAAATACAACTTCCGTGAGTGAAGCCGGCGAGCAGGTCGCTGAATTTCTGCTCGCACACCACGTCGAGCGGCTCAACATCGCCGGCCCCCGCGCCTCGCAGGAACCCGAGATCGCGGCATTCGTGAACGACCTCCTCACCGCAGCCCTCGCTTCGCAAGTGTTCACGAAGATTGAATAGCTGAATTAATGTCATTCTGAGAGAGTCCCGACGACCGAAGAATCTGCTTTGCCACGCTAACACGTGCGGTGATGCGTGTGAGAGTTGAAGCCAGATTCCTCTCGTCGTGAAACTCCGATCGGAATGACACTTATTTTTTCTCCGTGACCTCCGTGCCTCCGTGGTGAATATTCTTTTTCAAAACAACGACATTTGCCCACTCACCGCCTTGGGGGGACGAAACTGCGAACAATCAAGCGGTTTGAGCTTGCTGTTGTCGAGGCCGTACTTCGCTGCGAACACGCGGAACGTCTGCGCAATCTGGTCGGCGATGAGTCCCGTGCCTCGCATCCGCTTGCCGAACTCGGCACTGTTATCGCGACCCTCGCGGGTGGCCCGTATCCGGCTTTTCACCAACTCCGCCTTATCGGGGAGTTGCCGTTCCAGCCATTCAAAAAACACTTCGCGCACGGTGGTTGGCAGGCGCAACAACACATACGCGGCTCCCTGAGCGCCGGCTTCACGACCAGCACGCAAGATCGCGGGAATCTCACTATCGTTGAGGCCGGGGATTGTGGGTGCCGCCATCAAAAACGTCGGCACCCCCGCGTCGGAGAGAGTTTTAAGTGCCGCCAGCCGCGCGTGCGGAGCACTCGTGCGTGGTTCCATGATCCGCGTGAGCTCCTGCTGCAAGCTTGTGATACTCAGCGCGACGCGCACCAGATTCCGCTTTGCCATTTCGCTGAGCAAATCCAAATCACGGGTCACGAGCGCATTCTTCGTGATGATGGTCATGGGCTGTCGTGCTCCGAGCGCCACTTCCAAGCAACCCCGCGTCAACCTAAATTGCCGCTCGGCGGGTTGATAACAATCCGTCACCCCAGAAAACACGATCGTTTCAGGCTGCCACTTCGGTCGGGCAAGCCAATGGCGAAACAACTCCGCCGCCCGCAGTTTCACGAGCACCTTGGTTTCAAAATCAATCCCCGCGCTCATCCCCAGATACTCATGCGTCGGCCGTGCGTAACAATAACTGCAACCATGCGAGCAGCCACGATACGGATTGATACTGTAGCGAAAGCCAATGTCGGGGCTGTCGTTCTCGCTCACAATCGATTGCGACGTGTCTTCCAGATACACGGTTCGTGGCCGTTCCAGTCCCTCAAGATACTCTTCGTCCTCGGCGACATGCTCCAGATCGATCTCTTGCAGCACATGCAGATACGGATTGGCCGGCTGGTTGAGGGCCCCTCGGCCGCGTGGCATCGGCGCAGGTGACGAATCGTTGGCCATAGTTGGAACCGCTGATGGACGCTGATAAACGCTAATGGATAAAAAGAAAAATCAGCGATCATTAGCGTTGATTAGCGGTTTACTCTTCTGACGTGATTTATAATATACATTTGTATACACAAATTGGCCAGTCGCTTTTTATGTTGTGCCAGCCATGAATGGATCGCCACTACAATTTGTATGTCGATCAGCGTAGGATGACACATGAGGACACCCATGCCACTATTACTGATACCGCTGATATTCATCGCCCTGCTCATTCTGGAGCTTTGGATCCTCTTCCAATTGAGCAACTCGATTGGCTTTTTGGAAACCTTGCTGCTGGTGTTCGGAGCGGGGATTATCGGGGCCTGGATTGCCAAGTGGCAAGGCCTGCACGCCATCTTCCGCGTGCAGAACGAGATGCGGCAAGGAGTCGTCCCCACGCGAACCATCGGCGACGGCGCACTGATCCTGGTCGCCGGGATTCTGCTGCTCTTGCCCGGTGTGATCTCCGACATCTTGGGGATCGCCCTCTTGATCCCACCGATCCGCAAGCTGGTGATGGTCGGCATTCGCCATTGGTTCACCAACCATGTGCGCGTGCAAACAAGCGGCTTCTGGCCAGCCAGCGGCGAGAAATTTCCAGGCAACGACACGGTCAAAGGCTCATCAACCATCGTCGACGCAAGAGTGATTGACGCCCACGTCGTTGAAGACGACAAATAAGGAGCGTCATTCCCGCGCTCCACGCCGTCATTCCCGCGCAGGCGGGAACCTAGTTCTTAATTTCCCACCCTGGGTTCCCGCCTGCGCGGGAATGACGGGAGCTACTGCGGCAGCTTTCCGCGCTCGGGTTGCGGCAGCGTCCCCGAGAGACCTTCCTTCATGAACGCCACCAGATCGGCTTTGTCCTGATTGGTCAGCTCCAGCTTCTTGATCTTGTCGCTCAAGTGCGGATTCGGATGGCCGCCCTTGGCGTACCATTCGACGACTTCTTCCAAAGTCTTTTGCGAACCGTCGTGCATATAGGGGCCAGTCAGCGCAACATTTCGCACCGTGGGGGTCTTGAACGCTCCCTTGTCCTTCTCTTCGCCCGTTTGCTTGAGCGCCATGTACTCGTTGTAAAGTTCTTCGTCTTCTTCCTTCAAGAGTTCCAAATCTTCGATGTCGGCCTCGTAGGCCTATTCCGCGGCTTGCTTCGCGCCGGTCGGTTCATCTGCCTTCACTTCGGCCGAGGGAGCCGCCTCTTTGGTTGAAGGAGGGATGGTCGTGGCGACTTCAAGAGGTGCAGCGGCTTCTTCGTTCGCCGCGACTTCTGCCGGTTTCTCGGCGGGAGTTTCCAACTTTTCAGGCGCAATCAGCTTCGGCTCATTTTCTACCGCCGGTTTGTCACGCGACTGATACTTGTTAATCACGAGCGCAATCGCCACCAAGGCGACCACGATTGCCAGAAACCTACCCATTTTTCTTGCTTTCCAAAAGGAAATTGTCGTAAACCAAAGCGGCTAACACGCCACCCGCAATCGGGCCAACCCAGTAACACCAGTGCCAATCAAAATATCCGTAAACGAGCGCCGGCCCAAACGAACGCGCGGGGTTCATCGAGGCCCCCGTCACGGCTCCAATCGCCAAAATGTCGAACGCCACCGTGAGCCCAATCGCAAAGCCGCCGATCTTGACAACCTGCCCCCGCTCATCGACCGCCGCGCCGAACACCGACATAACAAGCAAAAATGTCGCGATTCCTTCCGCCACCAGCACGATGGGCATCGTCACCCAGTCGCCGCCCGGCAGCGGAATTCCCAACTTGGCGGCTTCCACCACGGCCACGGGAAACAGGAACTTGCAAGCCACGGCGGCCACCGTTGCCCCCGCGAGTTGGCTGATGACGTAGCCAATCGCTTCGCCAAACGGAATGCGCCCCGTGACCAACATGCCGGCCGTCACTGCGGGATTGATGTGCGCGCCGCTGATCCCGCCGAAGTTGTTGACCGCAATCGACAAGGCCAAACCGTGGGCCAGCGCGATGCCCACAAGTCCCGCCCCGCTGTTGATGGGATCCTGCGTCGAAAGAATCGCCGCGATCCCCGCAAAGCAGAGAAAGAAGGTGCCAATCGCCTCGGCCAAATACTTGGAGCTATTCATGTCGGTTCGCCTTCCTGGTAAACGATTAATCGCTAGAGCATGTCATTCTGATAGGAGTTCTGCGACTAGAAGAATCTGGCTTCAATTCTCGTACGCTAATAATCCGTGAAATGCTTCGTGCCAGATCCTTCGGTCGCTAGGGCTCTCTCAGGATGACATTCACATGCCACTTACAACTGACCCTGCAGCGCACTCATCGCCGCTTCGTAATTCGGTTCGCTCGCCACTTCCGGCACGTACTCGGCATAAGCCACGTTGCCGTTGGCATCGAGCACAAAGATCGCGCGGCTCAGAATCTTGAGCTCTTCAATGAGCGTGCCCCAGCCGTTGCCGAAATTGCGGTCTTGATAATCGCTCCCCACGCGCATGTTCTTGATACTCTCGGCACCACAAAACCGGTTCATCGCAAATGGCAGATCAAGGCTAATCGTCACCGCGTTGACTTTATCGCCCAGCGCGCTGAGTTGCTCGTTGAACTTCTTGGTCTGCATGGCGCAAACAGGCGTGTCGAGCGAGGGGACAACGCTCAGAATAGTCGGCTTCCCCTTGAGGTCGGCGAGCGACAGCTTCTTCAAGCCTCCCTCAAAGTAGTGGACGGTAAAATCGGGGGCGGGCTTGCCCACCGTGACGGCCTCGCCGGCCAGGGTCATCGGATTGCCTTTGAAAGTAACGGCTCCAGAACGCGACATAATTGACGGCCTTTCGTATCGATCAATGAAGTAAAAATGCAGAATTTGGTAGCCCCTAGTATCGGGTTTTGCACCCCAGATTCAAGGCCCAAGAAAACGCGAGAAGGGCGAGCGGGGGACGTAAGTCCCCTGCATATCGCATTTCTCGCGTGTCGCAGCAAATCGCATCAATGCGCGAGGCTTACGCCTCCCGCTCGCCTACCGCCGCTCGATAACAGAAATCAAACAGCGCCTGCCATTCACGCTGCTGAACTTGGCGGAGGGCGGCAATCTGTTGTAAGTCACCGTCGCGCAGTGCGCGTTCACACTCGTCGACTAAGCGGTGAGCATCCCAAGCGGAACCGTCGGTAGCGGCTAACTCCGCAAAGACCGGATGATCGCCCACGCGGTCGAACCAATACTTGGCGTTTGAGAAATCACCCTCACGGCGGTGCATGATCCCATGCCAATAGCTGCCTGTCGGAGTCGCGATGTGCTGGCTGATCGCGTGCGACTCATCGAGAAAGTCGTGCAGCAGCCATACCCCCGCCAACGAGCAGCGGGCCATGTTCACATCAGCGAGCTTGTGAGATGAGAACGCTAGATCGAGATTCAAGGCGTCAAGTGTCGCGCGCAGATTCTCATTCGGCGACCCTGCATCCAGCGGCATCAGCCGCTCGACGGGAATCAATTCGGCAAATAGACGACCGTACTTATTCGAATCAAATTCTATCACAACGACTCTCGCTTGCGGTTTCGCGGTGTCACACCGGTCAATCGTAAGCTCGGTCCGTGAAGAATGCTACTGCGGCGAATCCGCAAGACTGCCATTCACCTTGCGCGCCAACACTTGATAACGCGCGGCCGGTTCGGTTTTGCCCAAGGCCTGGTACATCGCCGACAGGTTTTCGTAGGGCACCGACAGCGAGGTCGAACCCAACAGTCCCGCATCGACGGCTTCTTCGATCAGCTCCACGCCGGCGAGCGTCAACTCCACCGCACGGTCGCGATCATTCGTCCGCCAGTATGAGACGCCCATGCTCACCAGCGCGTCGCCATGCTGTTGCGGCACGGCCAACGTCGTCACCGGCACGGGATTCAGCAGCAAATCCACCGCCTGGTCGTACCACTTGCAGGCCGAAGTATGGTCCTCTTCATGCACGGCATAGACCGCACCGATTTGGAAATACAACCGACCCATGGTGTAACCGGTGTCGGGAAGTTCGTCCCGTTGCCGCGAAAGTTCGCTGAGCTTCGCCTCGGCGAGCTTGCCGAATTTCTTAGCCGAGGCGGAGTCGCTCCGCAAATGCTCGATATCCGCGGCATGAAGATACGCCAGCCCCAACTGCCAATCGTATTGGCTGCAGGTGAGCACGTCGGGCGTTTCTTCTTGCAAAGTTTTCACCGTCTCTTCCGCTTCCTCGACCCACAGCTTGGGATTGATCGGCTTGGCGAGATTCGTCGCCGCGGCCAGGGCGCTCACCGCCACTTGCAAACGCTGCGGCAAAAACTTGGCGTCCTCGTCGATCAACGCTTCGGTGAGCGCCGACGCACGTTCGATCCATTGCGGCACGGCCTGATTCTTGTCTTGGAAATTCCCTTGCGCGATTTGCGTGGCAATCGCCAAATGTGCGTCGATGAGAATGCACTGCGCGGCGTGGCGGGTGGCCACGTCCTCGCTGTTGGCCAGGCTGTCGGCAATTTCAATCGCTTTGCTGTGCAGTTGAATCGAGCGCTCGGCAACTTCCGCCGAACCTAGCGAAGCCAGTTGACCCATTTCTTCGAGGGCCTCGGCACGCTGCAAAGGTTCCACGCCGGGCAGTTCAAGCACTTTGCGCGCCTCGGCCACGGCCCGATCATAGCGGGCCAACTTGCCCAAGCACTTGGCCCATTGCAAACGGAACTCGGGATTGAGCGGCTCGATCTCGACGGCCTCGGCGGCATAACGCTCCGCCGTCACCGCGCGGCCAATCACCAGATTGTGGCACGACAAACGATACTTCGCATCCGGCGATTTGCGTTCCAGCGTGACCACCTGCTCAAGATCGGCGATGGATTGCGACAAGTTGCTTTTGGCCGACTCTTTGGCTCGCAGCAAGAACAGCTTGGAAGTAATGGATTCGAGCAGCACTTCGCTCACTTGCTCTTGGACGTTGGTCGATTCGCCATCGGTCGCCAACACCATACCCGCCGTATCGGAAAGTGTCAGCACGACGCCTCGCTCCGGATAAGCTTGCGTGAAGCGGGTCTTCGCGTCATCGCTGACAATGACCGGCCGCACCCCTTCGAGCTGCATGCTGGTAATCATTTCGGTGATCGGCGTGGGCTTTTCCAAGGTGATCGCAATGGCTTTCACCCGCTCCCCGGAAAAGTTCACGTTCACCCCCTTGAGACCTTCAAACTGAAAGTTGAGCGTCTCGGCGGAGCTATCACCACTCAAGGAATCACTCCAATCGGAGAGGACTTCGCTCCGCGTCGAAATGCCGGGGGTGATCCCGTGGAATGTCACCGCTTCGAGCGGCGAGGCATTTTCAGCCACGATTTGCTCTTCGGCGCTTTCCTCGGCCAGCGGCTCCTCGGTGGTATCGATATTCGGTTCGGCTTCGGCCAGAGGTTCCTCAGCCGGCTCAACGGCTGCTTCGGTTTCGAGCGTCGGCGTTGTGATCTGTTGTGATTGTCCCGGCGCGGTCATCGGTTCGGCGAGTTCGGGCTCGTATTCCGAAATTTTAGAAATCGGCTCCAAGCGGCGACGAGCGCGCGGCTTCGCCACCGGCTTGGCCGGCTCTTCGCCGATGGTCCCCTTGGCGACGAGGATCGAGCGTTCGCCCTTGGGCTTTTGCGCAACTTCCACAATAGCCGGCTGCTCCGGAGCTTCCAACGTGCCCAGCACGTCCAGATCGGCGTAGCTGGTGCTCGCCATCAACAGCGCTGAGAGTGTGACCTCCGCAATTCGCGAAGTTCCGCTCGCTAATGATTGTTTCAAATTCCCCCCTCGCATGGAACGCTCCTCCTAGCGTTGATCCCTCCGACTCCTCGTTCGTCGGTGGGTCAATTCCCTGCTTACGGCTTGCATAACCGTCCTGCCTGAAATAGTGATAAGCCTCCTGGACTGTGCCTTCCGCGCAGTCATCGTCATTTCTTATCGACCCTGCCGAATGTCTGGCCTGCAACAATTGTTGGGAATAAGAAAAAATTGTGGGGCAAAGAGGTGCTAGCATTAGCCGGCATCGTCCCGATGCCGTGAGAGCGTAGGCCAGAACGAGCCACGAGAGCTCCCGTCTACAACTCTGTAGGGAACGCCCTCTGTGGCGTTCCATTTTTTGAAGTGGCAAGCGTGTCCCTGATTCACGGAGCGCCGCCACGGAACGCCACGGAGGACGTTCCCTACAGGGAAATTCCCAGCCTGTAACATCTCTCTCCGCCCCCCGCTTGAATCATCGGCCAGGGGCTGCTTTTGGTGCCCTGGAGATCAAGTTTGCTCCAAATACTCGAAAGGGCTCCACTCATGTCCAAATTCAACAAAAACAACCGCTTCCACATGGAACGCCTCGAAGACCGCCAAATGATGGCCGGCGACGTTTTCGCCACGATGAGCACTGACGGAACGCTCGTACTCCTCGAAGCCGGCAACAGCGTCGGCGGCGCCCAGTCTGTCATGGTGCAGCCATTGACCAACGGCAAAGTCCGAGTCACGGGCATCACTTCGCCTGCCAACATCGTAGGTTCCAATATTCTCAACGCCAACGGACAAAATTTGGGTATCCCAGAGTTCTCGGGCGTTAAAAACATTCAGATCAACTTCGGCGACGGCCCTGACCAGGTCATTGTCGGCAGTAGCGTCAAGAATCTTATCCCTTTCGGCAGCGTGTCGATCAACACCGAAGGGTCGGCGTTCAGCACCCGCGACAACGACCAGGTATTCGTGCAAAACTTAAAGGTCGGTCAAAAACTGGACATTCGCACCGGTGCCGGGCAGGATGGGGTCCGGGTCGTCAAATCGGAGGTCGTGAGGCAAGGGGCTACCCCCCCTAACTTCACTATCAAGAGCGGCGTGATTTCGGCTGCCGGCGAGGCGGATAAGGACGCAGTTACGGTGGATGGCGTTAAAGTTCAGGGCGTTGTGTCGATCGATACCGGCGCAAGCTCCGATTCGCTGACCGTCAAGAACGCCGATTTTGGTTTTGTTATCGGAACGACATCAGTAGACAACGCCACGATAAGGTCTGGATCGGGCGCAGATGTCATCAATATCGGATCCGATGCCAATAATTTCGGCTTTACGACCGTCCGCGGGCATCTGACCCTGGACGCCGGGAGCGACTCGCAAAACGACGCCGATATTGTGCGAATACAGGACCTCGAAGTGTTTCAGGGTCTTTCCCTGACACTCGGCGGCGGCAACGACCGTCTCGACATGGCGAACGTCGACATCGGAAAGGACATGTTTTTCAGCGCGATGAGCGGCAACGACACGGTGGTGATGGCCAATGTCGCGGTCTTCGACAACTTTTTCGCCGAAATGGGCGAAGGCGACGACACGCTGAACATGATCGGCGTCAAGGCGCGGAGAGTGGAAGCCAACGGCGCCGGCGGCGCGATCGACAGACTGTTTACCTATGATATGTCGAACGTACCGATAATCAAGACGGGCTTTGAACAGATCAACGGCAGGTCGATCTCTACGAAGCGCGTCACCTCGGGACTCAATCTAATTCCAACCATTGAACCCCAACTGGTGAGATAAGCCTCCAAGAGCGCCTCGGATCCTCTGCCCTTTGATGGGAAGGATTAGAGATGGGGGCTGCGGAGCGATTGACAGAGCCCCTCCGCACTTTGGACGCCGCCGCGACTCACTAATCGCGGCGGCGTTTCTCTTTCCTACCGTAGACTTCCCGCGTTTCGACTCGCGTCCCCCGGCCCAACAACGGCCAGGGGACGCTTTTTTCACTGCGGATTGTAGGCCGGAACGAGTAATGCGAGTTCCGGCAAGGAATTTGTCTCCGCCTTGCAGGCGTGTGACGCTACCGTTCCGGAACTCGTACAACTCGTTCCGGCCTACGATTCGCCGCATCGAGCATGATTCACCAGATTGGAGAGGATTTCCACCGCACCACTCGGATTGCCTTGCCGGCACATTGCGAGCGCATCGGCCAACCCCACCTGCTGCCATTCCGCGAACAACACCGCCGCGCCACGCGGTGGAACTTCCGGCACGAGCGCCGCCGAAATCGCGGCGAGCAACTCGTCGATCCCCACACCCATCGTCGCGCTCGTCGCGATGAGGCCTGCCGAACCTGCCCATTCATTCACGCGATCAATCTTGTTGAGCACTAGCAATTGCTTCGCTGGAAGAGTCAATGCTGAGCCGCAGGCGCTAGCCTCGGGTATTCCGGATTCGACGTTGATGATTCCATCACGCGACGCGAGCGCGTTCGGCTCAATCTGCGACGTATCAAGCACCCACACCACCAAATCGGCCAAGGCGAGTCGCTCACGCGTGAGTTCAATCCCCGCCGTTTCCAACTTGTCGGTGGCCGCGTGCAGTCCCGCCGTATCGCTGAGCGTCACTGGCCAACCATCGATCACCGTCGAAGCCGTCACCACATCCCGCGTTGTGCCCGGCTGATCGAACACAATCGCCCGCTGGTAACCCACCAGCGCATTAATGAGACTGCTCTTGCCGACGTTTGGCTTGCCCGCGATCACCACCTGCCACGGCCGCGCGAGGTGTGATCCGAACTCGGCCGTTGATAACAAAGCATCGAGTCGTTGCCTTGCAGTGGCGAGATCCAGCGGCAAGAGCTCGCGAATCGCAGTAAGTTCCCGCTTTAAAGCACCATGAAACTGATCGAGCAAAATCGCTGCTGTACGCGCGGAAGCGGCCTGGGCCAAGGCAATTCGTGCCTCGGTTTCCAGAGCATCCTCACCCTGTCGCCCAAGCCATTCCTGCCACGAAATCTCCATGCAACTTGCTTGGCACAGATCGCTCGTGATCGTGGCCACCGCCTGCGAACCGCCATGGCAATGAATTTCAATGTGTTCCGCGGCGCGACGGCAGATAACCAAATCTTCCCCCGAGCTGGCCCAACTGCCGTACACGATGCGTGCGATTGGCTGTTCGACCAGCGGTCGCCGATTCTTCGCATGAAAGAATTGATCGACGGCAGCAGTCGCTTGCGGTCCCGCCACAACAACAACGGCCACCGCGCCACGGCCAGGGGGCGTCAACACGCTGCAGACCGTATTCACGTTGGCGCCTCGCAAGCAATCGCGATCCCAGTGAGCACCAAATGCGGCATCAATCGCACCGAGCCGAAGCTCGCACTTAATGCCTCGACGACAAGTGGCGCATCACCGCCCGTCAGAAACAATTGCGGCTCAGCCGCCAGCGCACGGCTCTGCTCGCGAATCATTTTTTCAATCGCACCCACGAGCCCCCAATAAATCCCCGCCGACATCGCCTCGGCCGTGTTCTTGCCGATGGCATTTTTGCGGTGTTCCAAATTCTCAGGCGTGATGAGTGGCAACGACGATGTCCCCGTGTGCAGCGCTTGACCCGCCATCGCCAGCCCCGGCAGAATCGCCCCACCCTCGAATGTGCCATCCGCGGAGATGAGATTTACGGTACACGCGGTACCCAGACTAACCACGATGGCCGGCTTGTCGGCAGAGCGAATTCGATTCACCGCCACCGCAGCCAACACGCGATCAATGCCCACCCGTGCCGGTTCGTTCACGGCAACTTGAATCGGCAGATCCTCAGTCCGCAGAACTCGCGGCGCGGCAAACCCACACAACTTCAGCGTTTCGGCCACCGCCATCGCTGCCTGCGGATTCACCGAGGCCACCACCGCTTGCGGTTTGTCGTCAACAAACTGACCAAGCCACGAAGCCAGTTGTTCCGCAAATTCCAGTTTCGATTGCTCACGATGTGAACAAGCAAACATCTCTGTCGGCTGCGGCAAATGTGGCGTGGCGATCGGCAACTGGCTCGGCTTCTCAGAATCGCATGGCACGGCATCCGGAAACCAACCGAGCTTCACGCGGCTCGTGCCGACGTCGATCGCCAACAGTCCCGCTCGGTTTGCCGCGCTCATGTCACTTGCCGCTCGTGAGTCAGCAAAGTGTAAGCGCTCCGCACCAATTCATTAAGCCCCTGCCCCGTCACGGCGGAAAACAACTGCACGGGCCGGCCAATCGACTCCGCGAGTTGCTCGCGGACTTCCTCGGCACCCGGCAACTCCGCCTTGCTCACCGCCACCACTTCCGGCCGCGAAGCGAGATCGATGTCGTACTGCTCCAACTCGGAGCGGATCGCACGGTAGTTCTCGATGGGATCGCTGCCGTCCATCGGCATCGGTTCAACAAGATGAATCAGCACGCGTGTCCGTTCCACATGACGCAAGAATTCGTAGCCCAGCCCGGCTCCCTCGTGGGCCCCTTCGATGAGACCTGGAATGTCGGCCATCACGAACGAATGATCGAAATCGACCTGCACGATGCCTAGGTTCGGTATCTTGGTCGTGAACGGATAGTCGGCGATCTCCGGCTTGGCCCGCGACACACGGCTCAAGAGCGTACTTTTCCCGGCGTTCGGTTTACCCAACAGGCCCACGTCGGCGATCACCTTGAGTTCAAACGTGATGCGGCGAACTTCCCCGGCACCCCCGCGTGTGTGTTCGCGTGGCACCTGATTGGTCGCGGTCTTGAAACGGCAGTTTCCCTTCCCCCCGTGCCCACCTCGCGCGGCAATCACCTGCTCACCCGCCTCGGCCAAATCCTTGAGCACGAAATCATGGGCCGCGTCGATCACCACCGTCCCCGGTGGGACGAGAATGACCATATCCTCGGCATTCGCGCCGTGGCACTTGCTCCCCTGCCCCGGCGTGCCCGATTTCGCTCGCCAATGTTTGCGATGCACGAGCATCTGCAAACTATCGACCCCCGGCTCGGCGATGACGATGATGCTTCCCCCGCGTCCGCCATCTCCACCATCCGGCCCGCCCCGCGGCACGTATTTCTCCCGCCGGAAGCTGACGCACCCGTCACCCCCCTTCCCGGCTTCGACATCAACAGTAACGCGATCAACGAACATGGTGGGAAGGACTTAAGGACGATGGGACTGAAAGACTAAGGGACTTTGGGACTTTGGGACTTTTTTAAGAGACGGGTTTGTCGTTCTTGACCGCTTTGATGAGGCCGTGCAACGCTGCGAATACTCCTCTGATTTGTTCAAACGCTTGCGAATAGCGCTCTTCCGATAAATATCCGAGATCCTTGGACAAGTACAGGAAGTATTCGACTTCGTTGAGCGAGCCGAGTGCAATTGTAAGGAATCTCAGGTAGTCGACATGGGAATCTCTTGAGGCCCCTTCGGCGATATTCGCGGGAACGCTCACCGCCGCTCTTCGCATTTGACTCGTCAATCCAAATCGTTCGGTATCCGGAAACTTCGCAGTGATCTCATAAACAACAAGCGTAAATTCATGGCTACGCTGCCAAGCAATAATGTTCTTGTAATTCCTCGCCATCGCTTTCGCCCCGACGATTGTCCCTTCGTCCCTAAGTCCTTTCGTCCTCAACAAAAAAGGGATGCACCACGAGGCGCATCCCTTGCTGATTCTATGCGGATGTTGTTCACTTGCCGACGATCAACTCGCCAACGGCACGACGTTGATCCGCCGACCTTCGCGGTCGAACTTCACCTCGCCATCAATGAGCGCGAACAGGGTGTAATCTTTGCCCTGGCCGACGCCTTTGCCGGGATGGAACTTGTTGCCCAATTGACGAATGAGAATATTGCCGGCGATCACTTTTTCGCCGCCGTATCGCTTCACACCGCGGCGCTGACCATTCGAGTCGCGACCGTTGCGGCTAGAGCCTTGTCCTTTTTTATGTGCCATGGCAGTAGAGAATTTCAGGGTGACGTGTGAGCCGCGATACAACGAATCGCTACGTGCTAGCCGCGACACAACGTGTCGCACGGCCGGCTTTAGCCCATCGATTCTAGCGGTAAACCCACTGATAGGCAATGCCTTCGCGGCTGCCGTAAAGGCCCGCCATCCCGGGGGCCGAGCCATAGCGAATTTCCGTCTCATTTTCCTTGTAGGAATCGCCAGGACGCCAGAAATTGAGCTGCAAAACCTTGCGGGTGAACGTGCGGCCCGTGCCGGGGGCCGCCCCCGCCTGAAAGTCCGCCGGGTCGTCCCATTGGTAGGCGTTTGTCAGCCCGCTCACATAAATCGCGAAGAAATCCATCTCGGGATCGATGTCTTCCCAAGTCGCCACGCCCCACAAGCCACCCACCGCCCGACCCGTTTCTGGCTCCAGCAGCTTGTCAGAAATCTGCACGTTGTTCAGCAGTTCCCCCTTGGGCAACTCTCGCCGCGCAATCGCCGCCACCGCCGTCGGCATGATGCGATCCATGTACGACTTCCGCACCGGCTCGCCACGTCGATCGCGGTCCAAGCTGGTCAGCATGAACTGCGGCACGAACCGCTGCGGACCCATCGACTGCTCGATCGTTGTGTAAGTGTCGTCGTCTTTTTTCTTCGGTGCGAGCCCGGCTCCCGTGTTCCGCACACGATAGACCATGTACCACACCAGCTTCCGCTGCATCTTGCCCGTGGACTGCGGAATATCAACGGCGAGCATCCGCAGCGGCTTGAACGAAAACTCGAGGCACCAAATGTCGCGACGGAACTCCGCGTCCTTGGCCTTCTCCAACAGGGTCCGCGTTTTGGAGAGCAGCTTGGGAGTCCACTGCAAATCTTTTTGCGCTCGTATCTCCACCACGTCATGCACGCTCACCGTATCCGCGGGGTCGAGCTGCGGAGGAATCGTCGTGAGCACGCCCGGCGCGAACTGCACCCCAGCCTCTTGCGCGCGAAGCGCACCACTGAGCGCAAGCACCAAGGCCAAAATTCTCCAGGAAACACAAATAGAAGTTGCGCCGCGCATGAAATCTCTGTTCGCTCAATAGGTCGGGAACGGGCCTCTTCCAAAAAGGACTCCGTGCGTACTTCCAGTATAAATACCGCCCCCCACAACGGCAAACTTTTCCCGCTGTTAGCCGGCATCGTCCCGATGCCGAGAAAAACGGTCCACGGCAGTGGGATCCGCCGTGGCGGACCGGCTAACCCACCCCGCAGAACCGGCAAAATCGTCAACTGTCGCTCCCCTCGGTCCTCCTCTAAAATGCTTCTCAGCCCCTGACACTCCCGCCCCCCCGCTTCAAATTCCTGACCGCTCATGTCCTTCGCCCCCCAACTCCTCGAAACCATGCAGCGCTATTGGGGCTACGACTCCTTCCGGCCCCTGCAAGCCGAGGCCATGGACGCCGTGATGAGCGACCGCGATTCCCTGGTGGTGCTCCCCACCGGCGGTGGCAAATCGCTCTGCTTCCAAGTTCCCGCCGTCTGTCGCGAGGGGTTAACCCTCGTCATCTCGCCGCTCATCTCACTGATGAAAGATCAAGTCGACGCCCTGCGCACCTGTGGAGTTCCCGCGGCCGCGATCAATAGCACGCTCACCCCCGCCGAGCGCCGCCAAGTGGCCGAGCAAATCCGCGCCGGCGAGTTAAAAATCGTCTACGTCGCCCCCGAACGACTGCTTGCTTCGCACACCCTCGAATTCTTCCAAAGCGTGCCGCTCGCCTTGATCGCCATCGACGAAGCCCATTGCATCAGCCAGTGGGGTCACGATTTCCGCCCCGAATATCGCGGTTTGGCGATTCTCAAACAAGCCTTTCCCGGCGTCGGCATTCACGCCTACACCGCCACCGCCGCTGAAGCGATTCGCCAAGACATCGTCGAACAACTTGGACTCACCAAGCCGCAAATCCTGGTCGGTTCCTTCGACCGCCCCAATCTCAATTACCAAGTCAAACGTGCCTCCAAAAAGTTCGAGCAAATCTGCACGCTCATCGAAAAGCATCGGGGCGAGGCGGGCATCGTTTATTGCATCAGCCGCAAGGAAGTCGACCAACTCGCGTCCGACCTCAAGCAGCGCGGCTATCGCACGGCCCCCTACCACGCCGGCCTCGCCGACCTCGCCCGGCAACGCAATCAAGAAGCGTTCCTCCAGGAGCGCGTCGACATCGTGGTCGCCACCGTCGCCTTTGGTATGGGCATCGACAAATCGAATGTGCGATTCGTGATCCATGCCGGCATGCCCAAATCGCTCGAACACTACGTGCAAGAAAGTGGCCGCGCTGGCCGCGATGGGCTCTCCGCCGATTGCCTGCTCATCCACAGCGGCCGCGACTATCAAGTCTGGCGTACGCTCATCGAGAACGGCGAAGCCGAATCCAACGAGGGTGCCCTCGCCGCGCTCCAAGCGATGACGCAATTCTGCCACGGCGTCGGCTGTCGCCATCAAGCACTCGTCGGACACTTTGGCCAGACCCTCGACCGCGAAAATTGCGATGCCTGCGACGTTTGCCTCGGCGGCCTCGAATTAGTGGACGAGCCCCTGATTGTCGCGCAAAAAATCGTGTCCTGTGTCGCCCGTCTGCAAGAACGCTTCGGGATGGATTACACCGCCAAGGTGCTGGTCGGTTCACAAGAAGAACGCATCTTGCAATTGGGCCACGACCGCCTGAGCACCTACGGCCTGCTCAAGGAGACCAGCTCCTCGGCCGTGCGTACCTGGATCGACCAACTCGTGAGCCAAGAATTTCTCGCCAAAGAGGGCGAATACAATACCCTGCGGATCACCGATACGGGCCGTGACTTGCTCCGGGGCAATGCCACGCCGCAACTCACCAAACCGGCTCAGCGCTCCACATCTTCGCGAACCCAGTCTTCACGAACGTCCCGCGAGTCGCCTGCAGCCGATTGGGAAGGCGTGGATCGCGGCCTGTTCAACGAACTGCGCAAGCTGCGGACCGCCATCGCCGCTGAACGGGGCGTGCCACCCTATCTCGTGTTCAGCGACGCCGCCCTCCGCGACATGTCACGCCTCCAGCCCACCACCAGCGAAGAATTCCTGAACGTCCGTGGCGTCGGCCAACAAAAACAACGCGACTTCGGCCAAGCCTTCGTCGCAGCGATTCAGCAATACAGCGCTTAGATTTTGCACCTAGGTCTTAACACCGAAGGTGTTTCACTCCAAAGCCCAGGGTCGCTGGTACTCCAGCGCACCCTGGGTCAACAGCCGAATGCCACGCCTACCCCGCAGGGGTTGCACATGCTCGCGCTATCGGTCACGAAAATGTGTAACTCCTGCGGAGTAAGAATGCGTTACATCTCGCTTAGCTTACCCAGGGTGCGCTGCGCGACCCTGAGCTTTGGAGTGAAACGCCTACGGCGTAATCCATGGAAAAGTTACGACTGGCACATGCCCACCATCACGCCGAATTCTCATCCGCCTCAGTCGCCTCACTCTCCGCTCCCGTCTCCCCATCAGGACGTTGCGGACGCGGTGGGCGACCACCTGCGGGGCCTCCCCTTCGAGGTCCGCCGAATCCTTCACCGCCGCGCGGACCGCGACCTCCTGGCCCCCCCTGACCAAATCGCTCGCGCATCTCACGCAATCGGTCGGTCATCTGCATAAACTCATCACGACTCAGTTGATCGTCGCCGTTGGCATCAAACCGATCAAACATCTGATTGGGATCAGGTCCGCGACCTTCTGGCCCACCGGGTCGTGGCCCACGAGCTTCCGGTCCACGCGGTCCACGAGGCGGTCCAAACTCTCCCTCGGGTGGTGGTCCGGGTGGCCCATCAATTTGATTTTGCAAGGGGGGACGCGGTCCAAAGTCTCGGTCTCCCGGAGGGGGCCCAGGGCGATCATCACCCTCGCCGCGCGGCGGGCCATCAGGTCGCCCTTCACGCGGCGGACGAGGACCACGACGCTCCCGTTGTACCTCGGTGAGTTTCATGAACTCATCACGGCTCAACTGGCCATCCTTATCGGCATCGAATTCATCGAACAACAGATTCGGATCAGGCGGCGCGGGCCGACCTTCACCGCCAGGACCACGACCTTGCCCCTGCCGGCGACGACCTTCCGGACGATCCCCCCGCCGCTCACGCATGGCCTCACGAGCCGTTTGTCGCTCGTCGTCGCTGAGCTTCCCATCGCCGTCGGCGTCGAATTCTTTGATCATCTCCTCACGCATCGCGCCATCGCGCCGCGGACGTTCCCCCTCTTCCTGCGCCCAGCCTTGGGATGCAAGCAACACCGGCAAACCAATTGCCAACAAAAACATGGCCCGTTTCATGGTAATTCTCCTCGCTATGGGTTCTGACCGCTCAGGTATTAACGAAAAGCCAGCAGCCAGAAATGTGATGCCTCAAGAGATGAAACTCCGCAAAACCCCACAGGTTCCGCGAAAAATCCCAAGCCCAGGGGTGGCACCCCCTGGGTCTACCCCTACCGCGATTCCAAAATCTTCAGCGCCGCCAGCAACTCCGTAAAATTCCCCGCCCGCAGCACCTGCTGCAACGAATCCGGATTGCGAAAAGTCTGGGCGATATTGGCCGACAGGCCCAGTTGCACGGTCGGATCTTCCCGCGGAGTCAATAACAGAAACAGCACATGCGCCAGTTGGCCGTCTGGCGCGTCGAAATTGATCCCCGGCTCGGAAATCCCCACGACGACAATCGCCTCCTTCAAACCGGCAAGCCGCGCATGAGGAATCGCCACGCCGTTGCCGATGCCAGTGGCCGCGATTTCTTCCCGCTGCCACGCGAGAGTTTCCACGGCCTCGATATCAATGTCATGGTACTGATGCGCGAGCGCCGCCAATTCTTGAATCGCTTCGCGGCGCGTCGTGGCCAGCATGTCTGGTTGATACAACTTGGGCGACAACATCCGCAGCAGTTTATGCGGCTGACGCTGTTGCAACACCCAACGCATTAACGGACCGCTGATCGCGCTGGTCACAATCGCCATCACCACCAGCGCCACAAACAACGGCTGCCGAATAATGCCCGCCTCCAACGCCAACAACCCCAAAATAATCTCCATCGCGCCGCGGGCATTCATCGCGAAGCCAATCGCCCAGCGATCGCGCGTCGGCAACCCTCCCCAGCGGGCACCCAGCACACCCCCCAGCAGTTTTCCCAGACAGGCGAGCACGAAAATCGTTAGCACCAACTGGAGGTCGAATTGCGTCAAAAAATTCACCCGCAGACCAATGCTCGCAAAGAACACCGGCGCGAAGATAAACGACACAAACTCCTCGAGTGCCATGCGGGTCCGTTCATGCAGATGCGGCGACGCGCCAATCGAAACTCCCACGATAAACGCCCCAAAGATGGCATGAATGCCAATAAATTCGGTAAACGCCGCTCCGAAAAGCCCCAGCGAAACGATGAACCCCAGCACTCCCGCTGGCCAATGCGCATACGCTTGCAAGAACGGCAAGATGCGATGAAACAGCCAGCGCCCCACCGTCAGCATCAAACCCGCGTACAGCAGCGTGAGCAACACCGTCAGCAAAATGCTCAAGCCCCCGCCGCTCTGCGCGCCGATCATTCCCATAATGATCGCGAAAATCGTCCAGCCCGTCAGATCATCAAAGATCGCCGCGCTCACCACGATCATCCCCAAATCGGTCCGATAGAGATTCAGGTCCATCATGGTCTTCACGATCACCGGCAGCGCCGAAATCGCCATGGCCGTGCCGAGAAAGAGCGCGAAGATTAGCGGATCGGCATCGTCTTGCCGACCGAGCGCCCGAGGAATGAGCCACGCTCCCAAAATGCCGAGTGTGAACGGAATCACGATCCCGGCGAGGCCCACCTTAATCGCCGTTCGGCCCTGCTTCCAGACAATCGAGAGATCAACCTCGAGCCCCGCGACCAACAGGAACAGCACAATCGCGAGCGTGCTGATCCCATGCAGCACAATCGAGTTCGGCCCGTCCGTGGGAAACAGATAACCCTGCCACTCCGGCGCGAGCGTCCCAAACACCGTCGGCCCCAACAACACCCCCGCGAGCAACTCCCCCAACACCGCCGGCTGATGCAGCGCCCGGGCCAGCTCCCCCAACAATCGCGCCATGCCAATCAACAGCCCCAGCGACAACAGCATCACCGTCAGTTGACCAGCTTCCAGATTATGCACGGAATTTTCTCGCGGTGTTGCGTCGATGCCACTTGGCAAAAGTCTAAAGCACCAACCCAAAACCGACAATCCAACGTACTCCACATCGCTTGCGGTTTCGCGAATCCATCGCAGGCGAGCGGGGGACATAAGTCCCCTGCAAATATTCCGCGCCTAGCAGAAAATCGCCTCTAAAATTGGCCACTCCAATCGGTTATAATGATGCTCGTTCGCAGCACACGATTGCCAACACTCTGGTGTTGCAAGGTACTTTCGCCGCTCGGTTAACCATCGCCTGGGCCTGCCGCTCGGGAGGGATTTCTCGAGAATTGAGCGCCACCGGAAGAGACGTCAAGCGACTAACAAAACCAGAGCCAAGGCCTTTCACCGCCACGAACAATTTGCGCCCGTGGGTACCCACGATTTTTCCGGCCGCTTGCGGCTTAGCGATGCATAATCCGTAGCGCGGAACCAACTCCGCGACTTTCGGCCAACAACCACACACCAATCCGCACGGATTGGCTACTTGTATGCGCTCGAGAGTCGTGCCACAAGAATTGCCTCCGAAAACGTCTAAAACGAGAGCTTTTTCCAGCGCAACCACATCATACAGTGGGTGCGGCACACCGACACACAACATATTGTGGACATTCGTCCACTAAGACGAGCCGAGCCGAAAAATCACTCAGCGTTCAGACCGAATCTGACGACACCAACACCCACTCCACTACAAACGGCACCCGCGCCGCCAAAAGCTCCCGTGAGTTCGCATAGTGCCGCACCGGCACCACATGCGCCGCCACTTTCACGAGTATGTCCCGTTCCGCAAACGGCCAAGGAGCAAACACGATGCGAAACGGCTGGCCAACAGAGATTTCACTCGCCGGGCGAATCTCACGCACCAACGGCCAATCCTCGGCCGTGCGATACGGTTCCGGCCAGCAAGGCAATTGTTCTCCCAGCACCGAATATTGCGAGCACGGCCACAAGCTGAGAATGTCAAAAAGTTGCAACCACCGCAGCGCTTCGCCGGCAAGTTCCACCGTGTGCAGTGCTGGATTGTGCGAATGCCAAGCCGCAAACCACTCGCTCCGCTGGCCAGCCACCTCACGCAACCAATTTTTCGCTTGCACTTCCGCCGCATGATGACCGACCGTGACCAACAGCGGGCTGAAATGCCCCGCCACAATCCACGCCGCCAACGGGCCAATCGCACGCGCGGCCTGAATCGACCGTTCCCAGATTTCGAGTTTTTCGCCGAGCGACAATTCCAAGAACGACAACGGCCGGCCTAATTCCGGATCGAGCCGCGGCTTGGTTTCCCACTCCCACCAACCATCGTCGTGATGCGAGATCGCCTGCAACAATTCCCTCCGCACGGGGTCGAGCGAACTCTTCGGCTCGCCAAATTGCGAGATGCAGCGCTCGGCCAATTCGCCGCTCAAACGCGCGTGTTCCAACTGCGAAATGAGCAGCCACCGTGGCACGCCGTCGGCAAATTTCACCTCCCGGCGAATCATGGTCCGCTCCGTCGCAATAACAAAGACGGTTTACTTGATGCCGGCAAACAAATCGGCAATGGCACATTCAAAGCCCGGCACAACCGAGTTGCCAGTGAGTTGATCTTTCTCGGTGAGAACATGGATACTGTCGAGCGAACGATAGACCGTCACGCTCCGTCCGCCAGGATAAACAACCCAAGCCAATTGCGTCCCCGCGGCCAGCCAGCACCGCACTTTGGCATCCACTTCTTCCGCCGTGTCGCCAGGAGAAACGACTTCAACGGCCAGCGCGGGTGCCTCGGGAAAATATCCCATCGGTAAACCACAGCGTGCGAGTTGCTCTTTGTTCACAAAGGCAACATCAGGTGCTCGCACCGTGTCAGGGTCATGACTTATCAAGTAACCCGTTTCGGCTGCCGTCACAAGACCCAAATCATGGCTTTGAACATACTGGGCCAAACGCCAACCAAGATTGTGGCCGACGGCACCGTGCTGAAAACCGGGAGGGGCCATTTGATGCAACTCTCCTTCCAAGAGTTCGTACCGGTAGCCGTCTTCCGGCATGTGGAGAAGCTCATCGGCAGTCATGGTGCGCAGGGCAGTGCTCATAACCCTATTTTATCACGCCCACTGAAGGGGGAAAACACGGTCTGGCGGCTCAGGAAACCGCCGCGTAAAAGCTGGCGAATTTGCCAGTCGACACGGGCTTGATCTTCGAGGCGTTTCCAGCCTGACCAAACGCCACCATCCGGGCGATGCAGACTTGCTTCATGGCATCGCGGGCTGGTTTCAAGTAATCACGAGGATCAAACTTTTCGGGAGTTTCCATGAATACTTTGCGGATCGCGCCGGTGATTGCCAAGCGATTGTCAGTATCGACATTGATTTTGCGCACGCCGTGCTTGATGCCACGCTGAATTTCCTCGACCGGCACGCCCCACGTTTGCTTGAGCTGCCCGCCGTACTTATTGATGATGTCTTGCAATTCTTGAGGCACGCTGCTCGAACCGTGCATCACCATGTGGCAATTCGGCAAGCGACGGTGAATTTCTTCGATGCGATCCATGGCCAACACCGAACCTGTCGGCTTGCTCGTGAATTTGTAGGCCCCGTGGCTCGTGCCAATGGCCACCGCCAAGGCGTCGACGCCGGTTTCGGCGACGAACCGTTCGGCTTCGTCGGGATCGGTCAGCAATTGGTCGTGCGACAGGGTTCCCGTGGCACCGTGACCATCTTCTTGTTCGCCTTCACCCGATTCGAGCGAACCGAGGCAACCCAATTCCCCTTCAACCGACACGCCTTGAGCATGAGCCGACTCGACGACTTCCTTGGTGACTTGCACATTGTAATCGTAACTGGCGGGGGTCTTACCGTCGGCTTCGAGCGAGCCATCCATCATCACGCTCGTGAAGCCATTCTCGATCGCGCTTTTGCACGTAGAGGGGCTGTTGCCGTGATCCTGGTGCATCACGATGGGAATCTCGGGATACAATTCCGCCGCGGCCAACATCAAGTGCCGCAGATAGTTATCCTGCGAGTAGGAGCGCGCCCCTCGGCTAGCCTGCACGATGACGGGAGAATTCGTCTCCTTGGCGGCTTCCATGATCGACTGGATCTGCTCCATGTTGTTCACATTAAACGCGGCCAAGCCGTAATCGTTCTCGGCGGCGTGATCCAACAACAATCGCATGGGTACCAATGGCATGGCAGAACTCCTTCGTCTAATAATTCGCTTAAGTTAAGTGTCTGGCAGGTTCGTTTGAACGAGGTTGGATTATAGCAAGTTCGTTACGGCTCGCGGAGGGGCCAAGAAGTGCGAACAACTCGCTTAACCCTCAAGCGGAGGACGCTTAATCGGACGGCAAAGATACGTCCGCCAGAATCTCGCTGTCGGGGACTTGCAGCAAGCGGACCAAGACCAGCTTTTGCTCAGCCACGCCGGCTGTTCGCTCGGTATGGAACGCACTGCCCAGACTTCCCGGTGCGTCAGGTATGCCAGTAACGACCAGCATTTCCCCTGCGGCAAGCGACACGCTCATCTTCATCTCGTCAAAGACTTTGCGTTCCCGGGAGGGTGTTACGACAAAGATGCCCTGATCGCTCCCGGCATAGCGATTGCGCAATTCGCCGTGCTGCAACTCGGGGATCAACTGGACCTCGACCTGCTGACCCGGCAAACTTTCGGCACGCAGCGAATAAACCCCTTGGACTTCTTCGTAGCTTTTTCCCTGCAACCCGCTTTCCGTGTTGAGCAGAACATGCAGCGAGGATTGCACTTCGGAGGCTTGAATCGTCGCCGGCTCGCGGCGTTTGAGTTGCAAAACTCGACGGGCTACCTTCGGCGTCGCCGATTCGTCGGTGATAATCCGCTCCTGTTCTTCCTCGGGCATTGCGCTTTGCAAATTCAACGAACGTGCCAACGTATCCGGCAAGGCACCGCCGATCACGCCGGCACGAAAACCATTGCTCACCAGACGATTGCGAACGTCGAGATCAAGCCGCTGTTCATCCGCCGCCTGCCAGAGTTCCTCGGCAAGTTGCTTGTCGTCGGCCGGCACGCGAACTTGAAAGATTTCGAGCGTCACGCGATCGGGACCGGAACGCACCGCTTTCAAAATCGATTGCGGTGTGCTTACCGTCGCGGTGGTCAAAACAACGCCGCAACCCGCGAGCAACACCCACCAACTCATGATCCCCAGCAGCGCGAATCGCGTGAGCCAGCAAGTATGAGGTTGACGAGAAGGCATAACGGCACCGTGCCGGCGCGGCAGCCACCGGCAAGACAAGACAATCCGAGAGAGCAGAAGAGGGGCGAACTTTACGAACCGTGCCGCATTGCGTCAACGGTGACTGGCAATGCTAGCAGCGCCCATTGCTACGACGACCCAGAAGACATCACTTGTCAAGCAAGTTTTTGACACGTTGCCTTAGTTGGGGCAAGTGATCAACCACGACCTGCCACACAGTTTCCAATTTGACGCCAAAATAGTGATGGATCAGCACGTCTCTCATCCCCGCAATACGCTGCCATGGGAGATCGGGATTGGCGGTGCGCAAATCCATTGACAACCCTTTAACCGCCTCGCCAATGACTTCGAGGTTACGAATCACGGCATCCTGCACCATCGGCTCGCCCAAAAAATGATCGCGACCACCAGACGTAAAACAATCGATACGCTCGATGGCGTCACGAATGTGTGCCAGATAAATGCGGTCTTCTTTCACAGAGGCACGGCTTCCGCGAGAATTTGCTGTTCGAGATAGGGGCTGATCCCACCCTCGACCAAGACATCCACGCATCGCCCCAGCAGCGTTTCTAGATCCTGCTTGAGACCTACCTGATCGAGTAAAGAACGGCCTACTGCCAACGCCACAAGGATATCGATATCACTATCCGCAGTGCTCGTGCCGCGTGCCGTCGAACCAAATACGCGAACATTACTGGCCCCGTAATTCTCCGCGATGCGAAGAATCGATTCTCGCTGCTCGATTAAACAAGATGGCATGGAAGATACTCCAGCTTAGATTATTCTCCAACTATCAGCAATTATAGCAGATTTACGACGGCATGAAGCCCGCTATCTGTGCAATGAGGCGTTCTGTAGCTACTGCCGCACCAGTTTCGGTGCTCGCCAGCGGTTGCCGACGACTCGGCCATGCTCGGCCACCAATTCCGTGAACGAGAGCGACAAAAAATCGTACAAATGGCTGGGCGGATCGAGCGTCAGCCACTCTTGGGCGAGCCGTGTCATTTGGGCGTCATAGCGTCGCTGCGACGATCCGTGAGCGAAGCAGCGGCCCGCATGTCGCCGCACGTCGCCGTTGAACTCGGGGGCAATGTGCCACAGTTCGTGAAAAACTGTGGTCAGTTTTTCTTCGAGAGTCACATTCTGAAACCGTGGCAAGTAGAAACTCAACAAATACAAATAGTCGCGGCCAGTTTTATCGCTCAACGGCTCCACACCCCAACTCACGCCACGCATGATTTTGCGTTCCGCGCCGCCTTCAAAACGTAGCGGCGTCAGCGAGGCGTACATCCCGTGCGAAACATTGCGGCGCGTCTGACAAACATTAAAAGCCACGCGAGAGAGATCAACGTGCTGAAACTCAGAAAGTCGCGCGACGATATCGGCGCAAAGATCACGCATCGCAAGCGTGAAATCGAATTCGTGGAGGGAGCTTTCCATACCCGGCTGCCCACATTTAGCCCCGCCGCTCGCGGCGGGATCAGAGCGGAACAAGTTCCGCTGCTAAATAGCACACCCTTCAGACGTCACCGCTTCTTCGAGCCTACAATCACTCGGCAGCGGCAACTGCGGGCTCGTTGTCCTCAAAGGCGGGCTTCTCGCTACGCTTAACCACGCGATCTCTCACGCCCACGAACTCCAGAATCGCCTGGACGCCGGCATCACCCAAACGTGGTTGCGCAAGTCGCACGATGCGAGTATAGCCACCGGGACGTTCAGCAAACCGCGGCGCGATCTCGTCAAACAGAATGCTGACGGCCTGCTTATCACCCAGCAATTGGATGCAGCGACGGCGAGCAGCCACCACGGGGGAAATGGCATTGGCCCAAGCACTCCAACGATCGCTTTCCCGCCACTTCTTCCATTCCTGGCTGCCGCGCTCGGCCGTTGTACCATGTTCAACAGCGGCTTCCTTGGCGGAAAGCGAACGGCGGGCAATCGTGATGCACTTTTCCACGAGCGGGCGAACTTCCTTCGCCTTGGCAATCGTGGTCACGATGCGACCCTTCACCTTGGGCTTGTTGTCGTCGAATTCAGCGTCACGCTCCGTCAAAAGGAGCGCACTCGCCAAGTTGCGTAGCAACGCACGTTGGTGCTTCGGATTGCGGCCGAGTTTGCGGCCTTTATTGCGATGTCTCATGGTTCGGTCGCCAATTAGGAAATGCCAACGCAAGGCGTCAGCGGATATTCTTGTCAGACTTTATTCAATTCAGTGGTTTCAATTCTTAGCGAGGCTCAGTCTCAGCGGGCGCTTGCCGAGGTGGGAATTCGCATCCCCAAGTGCAAGCCAAGGTCACGCAGCTTTTGACGAACTTCCGCCAAGGTCGTTTCGCCGAAGTTGCGTACCTCGAGCAATTGATCTTCTGTTCGCGATACGAGATCACGGACGAACATCATGTGCTCTGCTTCGAGGCAATTGCTAGCTCGTACCGACAGATTCAGTTCCGAGATGCTCATGTTGAGCTTCGACTCGAGGGCCGAATCCATCGACAAGCTGCCGCCGCTCCGCGAAGGAGCATGCACTTGCGGGCCTAACTCGGTGTATTGCACGAACGGGGTGAGGTGCTTCCGCAAAATCTTGGCGGCTTCCACCATCGCCATTTCGGGATTGATCGAGCCGTCCGTCTGCACTTCCAGCACCAACTTGTCGTAATTCGTCTTCTGACCCACGCGGGTTTCTTCAATGGCGTAACGCACGCGGCTTACGGGACTGAAAATTGCGTCGATCGGAATGATGCCGATTTCTTGAATGTTCGCGCCATGCTCGGTGGAAGGCACATAGCCCCGACCATTCTCGACCACCATTTCCACGACAAACGGCACGTTCTCGGTCAAATTGGCGATCACCAAATCCTTGTTGATCACTTCGACCGATTCATCGGTTTCAATGTCGGCGGCGGTAACGGGACCGGCGGTGTTTCGCTCCACGCGCAACACCTTGGTCGAATCGCTGTAGTTCTTCACCACCAGCGACTTGATGTTGAGCACGATGTCGGTAACGTCTTCCAAGACGCCCGGAATCGTGGTGAATTCGTGCTGAGCATTGTGAACCTTGATCTGCGTGACGGCACTTCCCTCGAGACTCGAAAGCAACACGCGACGCAAGCCGTTGCCCACGGTCGAGCCAAAACCGCGCTCAAAAGGCTCGGCAATGAATTTGCCATAAGTAGCGGATAACGTTTCAGCCTCGCAAATCACTTTGCTCGGTAATTCCAGTCCACGCCAGCGAATATGCATCGTATACCTCCACCCCTTCAAGTAGCGGGTTCTGTAATTATGTTTGCTCTTGTAAAAACTCTCGCCCTGTGAGCGAACCGTTTGTCACGAGCCTCTCTGCGGTAATGCCTAAACCAGGATTCCGCTTGATTCATTTCTTTTGATTGATAAATCGAACGCCCGCATTAACGCGAACACAATTCAACAATCAACTGTGTTTGCACCGGCAAAGAAACATCCTCGGCCACGGGCAAACGGCTCACGATTCCCTCGGGGATGTCGCCCCCGGAAACGGTGAGAAAATCGGGGACGTTGCTGGTGTGGTCGGCCAACATGCCGCGCACCAAATCGAGGCTCTTGGCCCGATTCTTCACGCGAATTACGTCGCCCACATTCACCATGTAGCTGGAAATGTCGCAACGACGACCGTTCACCGTCACGTGGCCATGATTGACCAACTGCCGGGCAGCGGCGCGACTTGCGCCAAAACCCATGCGATGAATAATGTTGTCCAAGCGGCGTTCCAGCAAACCCATGAGCGCATCGCCCGTGTTGCCCTTGCTGTGCTCGGCCTTCTCGAAATAGCGGCGGAACTGACGTTCCAACACGCCATAGTAATGCTTCACTTTTTGCTTTTCACGCAAGTGCAGGCCGTAGTCGGTCTGCTTCCCGCGCTTCGCCTGCTGTTGGCCGGGCGGATTGGGACGACGGTCGACGGCACATTTGGAGCTATCGCAGCGCGTACCCTTCAAGAACAACTTCAAACCGTCGCGACGGCACAGACGGCAAACGGGTCCGGTATATCTAGCCATGAATCAATCTTTGCAAATGGTCGGGTAATAAATATTCAAACGAGGGCGCGGTGATTCTTACACACGCCGCTTCTTGCGGGGACGGCAACCATTGTGCGGCAGCGGGGTCACGTCCTCGATCGATTTCACTTTCAACCCGGCGGCTTCGAGTGCGGTGATAGCACTCTCGCGACCGCTGCCAGGGCCTTTGACTTTCACTTCGACGTCCTTAACACCAAACTTCTTCGCCTTTTCGGCGGCTTGTTGAGCAGCACTTTGCCCCGCGAACGGCGTGCTCTTGCGGCTTCCCTTAAACCCGCTCGTGCCCGCGCTGGCCCAACAGAGAGTGTCGCCCTTTGTGTCGGTGATCGTCACCGTCGTGTTATTGAATGTTGACTTGATGTGCGCGATGACTACAGTCACGTTGCGACGCACGGTCTTCTTCTTCACCTTGGTTGGTTTAACTTGTTTGGCCACTGTAAGCCGTTCTCCAAAAAATTCGATTGCTGATTAGTGATTCGATTGATGACTTCGCTAAGACTCACACAAAATCAATTAGCGAAGGTCTTTCACGCCCTTCTTGCCAGCGACCGTCTTCTTCGGTCCCTTACGAGTGCGGGCGTTGGTCTTGGTACGCTGACCCCGGACGGGCAAACCACGCCGATGGCGTATGCCGCGGTAACAGGCGATGTCGCGCAAGCGGGAAATGTTTTGGCTCACTTGCCGACGCAACTGGCCTTCGACCGTGTAGTCCTTGTCCAACAATGCCGCGAGACGCGCGACTTCGTCTTCGCCCAAATCGCGCGCCCGACCGTTGGGGTCAATGCCGGCCTTGTTGCACAGCTCACGAGCGATCTTCGGGCCCACTCCGTAGAGATAGGTCAAAGAGATGACGGTCGGACGGTCGGTCGGAATATCAACACCTAACAAACGCGGCATCTGCCATCACTCCAAAAAAACGCAATCGAGGAAACACGACTGCCGGATATATTTCTTGCAACGAAACTCGCGCCTCCAGCGACGCTCTAACACGATGCTCCGCACCGCGATCAATCAACATCGCCGACGCTCAGCCCTGCCGCTGCTTGTGGCGCGGATTGGCGCACACGACGTACACGACACCGCGACGGCGGACGACTTGGCATTTATCGCAAATGCGCTTGACGCTGGCTCGAACTTTCATCTTTTCACTCCACACCTACGAGTAACGAGTACTCGCGAAACATATGAATATAGACCTTCTGGGCCTGACTGTTCAAGGCCTTCCTGGAGGTCGAAAATTCGATTTTCCCCGAGTTTTGTCAAGAATTGAAAAAACTGCGCCGCCTTCGCCAGCCTAAACCGCCATTTCAGCCATCTCGGCTGGAGTCGGGGCGATTGTGAGTAGCGTGGGGCCATCGGCCGTAATCGCGATGGTGTGCTCAAAGTGGGCGCTAAACTTGCCGTCGGTGGTCACCTGCGTCCAGTCATCCGACAGCATTTTTACCCGCTTCGTGCCCATGTTCACCATCGGCTCAACCGCGATCACCAACCCTGGTTCGATCCGAAAGTCGGCACTTCCCCGCAAGCTGCGGCTCGCATAGTTGGGCACCTGAGGATCTTCGTGCATTTCGCGGCCAATACCGTGACCGACGAAATTCTCCACCGACGAATAGCCATGGTCCGCCACGTACTGGGCCATCTGCTCGGCGATCTGACTCCAATAACTTTTCACGCTCAAGAGCTCAATCGCCAGCTCCAACGTCCGCTCGGTCACGTCCAAAAGCCTTTGAACTTCGTTGCTCACCCGACCCACCCGATAGGTGTAGGCCGCATCGCCGCACCAACCGTTCAATCGGCACCCCGTGTCGACGCTGACAATGTCACCTTCCTTGAGCGGTTTATTGTTGGGAATTCCATGCACCACGGCCTCATTGACCGACATGCACGTGACTGCGGGAAAAGGACGCTTCTTCTTGGCTGAGTTCGGATAATTCATGAAGAGCGGGACCGCGCCCAAACTCGCGAAATGCTCTTGCACCGCATGGTCGACCTCGGCGGTGGTCGCACCAGGCCGAATCATCTCGCCGACAATCTGGTGCGCCCTCCAAACGGCCAATCCCGCATGGCGCATCAAGCCGATTTCGCGTGGTGATTTCAAGTGAATCATGGTCGATGATGACGGCACCGGACGAACTCAGCCGCGAGTTGCTCGGTCACGCTCTCTTTCTGCTTGCCGCTGCCTCGGCCTCTTCGACCGCCGCCATAATTCTAGCAAAGACTTCGTCGGTTTTTCCAACACCATCGATTCTGTGGAGAATGCCTCGCTCGCGATAATACTCCAACAACGGCCGAGTGAGCTCGTCGAATTGCCTAAGCCGTTCGGCAACAATCGCACGGTGGTCGTCCTCGCGGCCGCGGCCAGCCAAACGCCGCAACAGTTCGTCCTGCGGCACAAAGATTTGTATGACAACACAGAGAGGCTTTTGGTGTTCCGCGAACCACTCGTCGAGAGCCTCAGCTTGGGGGACGGTTCGTGGGAAACCGTCGATAATGCTGCCGTTCGCGCAATCCGCTTCCCGTAGCCGCTCGAAGACGATGCGTTCCACGAGCTCATCGGGAACCAGATGGCCTTGAACCATGTACTCGTCGGCCTTGCGACCCACGTCGGTTTTTTGGGCAACGACCACCCGCAACATATCGCCGGTGGAAAGTTTGGGGATTTGCAGTTCTTCCGCCAAGCGCAGCGACTGCGTCCCCTTTCCCGCGCCCGGAGGCCCCATAAAAACGATCCGCATGACAACCTTGTTCCCTACCCCCGCTCGCCTGCCCAAGGGTTGTAGTCAATCGGTTTCGCCGGCGCTCCCTACGATTTTTCCAGCAAGCCCGAGTAGTTTCTCATTACCAAATGACTGTCGATCTTTTGCACCAAATCAAAGGCAACGCTCACGGCAATCAACAGACCGGTTCCGCCATAGAAACTGGCCACCCCATAAGGTACACCCATCCACGAGGAAATCACCGTGGGGATGACCGCAACCAACGCTAAAAATCCGGCACCCACGTAAGTGATGCGATACATCACTTTTTCCAAATAATCGGCCGTCCGTTTGCCGGGACGATAGCCCGGGATGAAGGAACCGTAGTTCTTCAAATTCTCGGAAACGTCTTTGGGATTGAAGGTAATCGCCGTCCAGAAATAGCAGAAGAAGTAGATCAGCGCCACGTACAACAGCACATAGGCAAACGAATCTCGCGAGAACGCATCCGCTGCCCAGGCGAAGAAATTGTCCCAGAAACCACCTGTTTTCCAAGCTACGTTATTGAGTTGTGTGAAAATTAACGCCGGCAGCATCAGCAAGCTACTGGCGAAAATAATCGGCATCACGCCCGACTGATTCACCTTGAGCGGCAAATACTGGCGCGTGCCGCCGTAGACGCGGCGACCACGGACGTGTTTGGCACTTTGCATGGGAATCCGCCGTTGCCCGAGCGTGATATACACCACGCCCACCACCACGGCGATAAACATCGCGGCGAGCATCAAGAGTGACTCAACCCCCAATTTACCGCCAGGACCACCGCCCAATTCCAAAGAGGATTGTTTTAACAGATCGAAACCAGCACCCGGCATCGCAGCCAAAATGCCCGCCATGATCAACAGGCTGATGCCGTTGCCGATGCCGAACTCATCAATTTGCTCGCCGATCCACATGAGAAACACGGTGCCAGCGGTCATGGTGAGCACCGCCACCACTTTCCAACTAAAGGCCAGTGAGCCCGTATCCGGATCCAAATAGGCCGCGTCGACTAATTGCTGCGGTATAATGTAGGCGTTCACATAGACCCAGCTTTGAATTATGCAGATCACGACCGTCGCATAGCGAGTGTATTCGTTGATTTTCTTCCTGCCGGCCTCGCCTTCTTTTTGCAAGGCTTCGAGCGGCGGGTAAACGCTGCCCAGAAGCTGGAAAATAATCGACGCCGAGATATACGGCATGATGCCCAAGCCGAAAATCGTGACCTGGGTCAGTTGGCTCGCGCTGAACACGGCCACTTGCTGCAAGACATCGGTCACGCCACCCGCCGCACCCGAGGTCGCGGCTGCCTTCACCTTGTCGGGATCGACAATCGGCAAAGGGATTTGAAAGCCCAACCGATAGATGGCAAGCAGCCCGAGCGTGAGCAGAATCTTTTGTCGCAGTTCAGGGATTTGCCAAACGACACGAATTTTTTCCCACATGGCTCGATCCTCATCTGCAACTGCAAATTGAAAGTTTCCTGTCCCTAGGTCCACCCATGCAGTGATCCATGAGCACAGCGGGAACTATGCCCCCTTGGATGACGCCTTGGCTTTTCTGGCGGCCCGCTGCTTTTCCTTCACTGGAGTCTTACCCGGCAACACCACCATCTCGCATCCTGCTTTTTCGATTTTTTCAATCGCTGACTTACTGAACTGGTGGGCATTTATCTTGAGTTTCTTGGTGAGCTCGCCATCACCCAATATTTTCAAAGCGTCGAACCGGCCCTTGGCCAGATTTTTGGCGGCGAGCGCTTCGAGCGTGACTTCTTCACCAGCATTAAAAGCCTTGTCGAGTTGACCCACATTGACGACGGCCACTTCCGAACCGAAGCGATTGTGGAAGCCACGTTTGGGCACACGTCGCACGAGCGGGGTCATGCCACCGACAAAAATCGAAAGCTTCGACACGCCAGAGCGCGAACCTTGACCGTTATAACCACGGCCAGCCGTCTTGCCATGACCCGAACCGGGGCCACGACCAAGCCGCTTGCGTTTCTTATTTTTTTGAATGCCACGATGGACATCATTGATAATCATGACAGGGTCACTCCGCGTAAGCGTTCTACTTCGTACTTGGGACGCAATTGCTCAAAAGCGTCCATGGTTGCTTTGACTAGCGTTACCGGGTTGGTCGAACCGTAGCACTTGGTCAATATGTCGTGGATGCCTGCGGCTTCGCACACGGCACGAACGGCCGCGCCAGCAATCACACCGGTACCAGGGGAAGCGGGCACCAAGATCACTTTAGCAGCACCGAAATGGCCCTTCACAATGTGAGGAATGGTCGACTCGTGGCGGGCCACGGTCTTCAAGCTCCGCATTCCTTCCTTAACGGCCTTCTCGACACTAGGGGGAACTTCGTTGGCCTTGCCGTAGCCCCAGCCGACTTTGCCCTTGCCGTCGCCGACAACCACCATCGCGGCAAAGCTAAAGCGACGACCGCCCTTGACCACTGCGGAGCACCGCTTGATCTTGACGACCTTCTCCATCAACTCGCCTTGGCGAGGAGCATCGTCATCTTTTTTCTGTCTGCCTCGGGATGGGTTCGCCACGCTTGGTTATCTCCGTTAAATTGACAACAACGCGGGGCAAGCCCCGCGGCTAAATATGCTAAAACTGCAACCCGGCTTCGCGAGCCGCGTTTGCCAGAGCCGCCACGCGACCGTGATACTTGCTCGAGCCGCGATCGAAACAAACTTCGGTTACGCCCTTGGCGGTTGCCTTCTCGGCAATCGCCTTGCCGATCGCTTCGGCCGCCGTGCTATTGCCACCGTATTTGATCTTCTTGGCGAGGGCTTTTTCGGCGGTCGAGGCACTCGCCAGAGTCACTCCAGCGATGTCGTCGATGATCTGCGCCGAGATATTGCGTAGCGTCCGCGTAACACACAACCGAGGACGCTCGACGGTGCCCCGCACGCGCTTCCGCACACGGTAAGTTCGACGCTGCCGTTGTTTGCCGATTGCTTTATGATGGTCCATGTTCTTACTCGATTTCTTGACCCAGGGAGTGCCATCCCTGGGCGTTGCTATGTTAGCTCAACTATTTCGCGGTCTTGCCAGCTTTGCGACGCACTTGCTCGCCATCGTAACGAATGCCTTTGCCCTTGTAGGGTTCCGGCTTTCGGACGGCGCGAACTTCGGCGGCGAACTGGCCGACTTTTTGCTTGTCCGTTCCCTTGATCACAACATGCGTTTGATCGGGGCATGTGACATCCAAGCCCGCGGGAATCTTCTTTTGTATTTCGTTGGCAAATCCCACACGTAACTGCAGGACGCCGTTTTGAATCGCGGCCAAATAACCGACGCCGTGAATCTCCAGCTTCTTCTCGTAACCCGCCGATACACCAACCACCATGTTTTGAATCAAAGCACGAGTCAGGCCGTGCAAAGCCCGCGTTTCGCGAGTTGCACTATCGCTTGAGACATTAAGCGTTTTGCCGTCTTCAGTGACTTCGACTAAAACTTCAGGGCGATGCGCCCACACCAACTTGCCGAGCTTTCCTTCCACGGAAATTTCCCGCGAGGAAACGCCGACTTTCACGCCGGAGGGGATGGCTACAGGTTTTTTTCCAATTCGCGACATGTTATTTAGCTCTCAACTATTGGCTGTCGGCCATCGGCTGTCGGCTGTCGGCTTTATCAATCTTGCCGATAGCTGACAGCCGATAGCCAAAAGTCGCCTACCACAATTCACACAAAACTTCGCCGCCCAAATTCTTCTGGCGGGCTTCGCGATCGCTGACCACGCCCCGGCTCGTGCTGATGATCGATATACCCAAACCGTTGAGGATTGGGCGCAAATCTTTCGCACCACTGTAAACACGACGACCTGGCTTGCTCACCCGCTTGATGTGACGAATCACGCGCTCGCCGTTCGGACCGTATTTGAGGTCGATCAGCAACTGCGTGCCCGGCGTTTCAGTGGCCTGCTCTTCGCGCCAATCCCAGATGTAGCCTTCTCGCTTGAGCACTTCGGCGACGCCGCGCTTGACCTTGGAATGAGGCATTTGCACGACGGGCCGTTCAATGCGGACGGCATTGCGAATGCGTGTAAGCATGTCGGCAATCGGGTCGGTCATCATAGTTTTCTAATCCCACAACAGGGTTCTTCAATTTTTCTTTCAACGACGGATCACGAATTCACTTCGTAATCCACTTACCTTACCAACTCGCTTTTTTGACGCCTGGAATCAAACCACGATCCGCCAACTGGCGGAAGCAAATCCGACAGACGCCAAACTTGCGATAAACGGCCCGAGGCCGGCCGCAAAGCTTGCAGCGCGACTCGATCCGCGAAGAAAACTTCGGCTTGCGTTCAGCCTTCGCGATTTTCGATTTGCTCGCCACTGGGGTTGGTATCCTTTCGGTATCTTCTAATAGATAAAATGATTTACTTGTCTGAGTTCTCGTTCTTAAACGGCACGCCAAAGCCAGTTAACATCTCTCGCGATTCGTCATCCAAGTCAGTCGAACAGCAAATGGCGATATTCATGCCCTGGGGGCGGGTGTACTTGTCGGGATTTAATTCGGGGAACACAAGTTGCTCGTTGAGACCTAGGCTATAATTGCCCCGGCCATCGAACGCATTCGGGTTGAGGCCGCGGAAGTCACGCACACGCGGCAAAGCAATCGAGACCAAGCGATCCAGAAACTCGTACATCCGCCGACCACGCAACGTCACCTTGCAGCCGATCGGCGAACCCTCGCGAAGGCGGAAACTTGCCACCGATTTGCGCGCCTTGCACACCAACGGCTTTTGGCCAGTGATGTCGGTCAGCGCCGAAACAGCGTCTTCCATGTGCTTTTTGTCGGAAATCGCGCTACCCACGCCCATGCTCACCACAATCTTTTGCAGCTTGGGCAGAGAATGGCGATTCTTGCGACCTAGCTTTTCAGCCAAGCTGGGCAGAATCTCTTTCTCGTAGCGTTCTTGTAAACGAGGAGTCATGGATTGACTGTCATTTGCCGGTTGTTTTTTTTTGTCAGTTGCCATAGCCGCGATCCTACGAGTTGTAGGTGTTCAATTATTTCTTGCTCTTGTGCGAAATATGGGGTGGCGAAATCTCGCCAGCGGCCGCGCCGCACTTCTTGCAAAACCGCTCTTTCGCCCCTTCCTTGCTGAACCGAGCACCCAAACGGGTCTTCGAGTTACAGGCACCGCACACATACATCACGTTGGAAAGCTGGATCGGCATTTCCTTGCTGAGCCGGCCCCCTTGCGGGTGTTTCTGGCTGCGACGGACGTGCTTGTACACGCGATTGACGTTCTCGACCAATGCTTTGCCGGCCTCACGATCAATTTGGATCACGCGACTTTGCGTGCCCCGATCAGAGCCACTCACGACTTGGACGGTATCTCCAGTGCGAATCAACATTGCTATACGACCTCACTAGCCAGGCTAACAATCTTCATGAACTTGCGCTCACGCAGTTCACGGGCGACGGCACCAAAAATACGTGTTCCGCGCGGATTGTTGTCTTTATCGATCAACACCACGGCATTCGCGTCGAACCGCACATAGCTACCGTCGCTACGGCGTGTCGGATACTTTGCTCGGACAATCACCCCTCGCACGACTGCCTTTTTCTTGACGTCGCTACCGGGGATCACGCTTTTCACGCTGCAAATAATCACATCGCCCAAGTAAGCAAACCGTCGGCGGCTGCCCCCCAACACTTTGACGCACATCACTTCTTTGGCGCCCGTGTTGTCGGCAACAGCAAGACGACTTTCCATCTGGATCATGGCTTTAGCCTCAAACGACTTCTTTCGATGACTCTTCTGACTTAGTTAATTTCCGTTAACTCGCGGATCCACTCTCAGCGGCAGCGGCTTCCAACTTGGCGGCGGCACGCATGGCGGCGATGTCCACCTGTTGGTTCTTCGCGACAATCCGAACCAAATCCCAACGCTTCAGCTTCGACTTCGGCGGGCACTCGATGATTTCCACCGTGTCGCCGATGTTCGTCTCATTGTTCTCATCATGCACATGGCACACGGTTCGGCGATGAATGAACTTGCCGTACTTGGGATGCTTGACCAAACGGCCAATTTCCACGCGACGGCTCTTGTTCATTTTGTCGCTCGTGACGATGCCGATTAATTGTCTCTTGGGCATTCTTTAGCTCTCAGCTAGTTAATTAATTATGCTTCGATTCTACTCGCTGCTTTTTCAGTTTGAATCGTCTTAATCCGGGCAATCAACCGACGTTGCTTGCGCAACTCGCTCGGGGCATCCAAGCGGTCGGTCTGAGCCTGTACGCGGAAGCGAAACAGGCTGTCCATCGCTTCTTTCAGCGTGAGACCCAATTGCTCGTCGCTCATATCGCGTAGTTCTTTGGCCTTGGTCATAGGATTGGCTTTCGGCTTTCGGCTTTCGGCTTTCGGCTGCAATTGGCAAGGAATCGATTCTCCCACTGAGAGCCGACAGCCAACAGCCGATAGCCAATTATGTTCTCTTTACCATGCGGACTTTGATCGGCATCTTGTGGGCCAAGCGTGCCAAACAAATCCGCGCCGCCGCTTCACTCACGCCGGCGACTTCGTACAAAATCGTTCCTGGACGCACGACGGCGGCCCAGAACTCAGGTTCACCTTTGCCTTTACCCATGCGGGTTTCCAGCGGGATCGAGGTAATCGACTTATGGGGAAACAAACGGATATACAACCGCCCTTCACCGCGAACATACTGCTGCGCGGCGATACGGCCTGCCTCGATCGTCTGGGCACTGATCCACCCTGGCTCCATGGCCTGCAAACCGAATTCGCCAAAAACGACTCGGTTGCCACGGGTGGCGTTACCTCTTATACGACCTCTTTGGCTTTTTCTGTGCTTGACCCTCTTGGGCATCAGCGCCATCGGTATCGTCCTCAAACATGCCTTGATTGATCCAAACTTGAACGCCAATGTGACCTTGGGCCGTCATGGCTTCCACAAAACCGTAGTCGATCTTCGCCCGCAATGTGCTAAGCGGAATCGACCCAGCAATCTGCTTCTCGCGCCGGGCCATTTCGGCACCACCCAAGCGACCCGCCAATTGCACCTTAATGCCCTTGGCACCCGCTTCCATCGTTTGTTCGATCGACCGCTTCATCGTCCGGCGGAAACTCGCCCGCTTGCTCAATTGCTCGGCAATATCCTCGGCCACCAATTGTGCTTGCAGTTCAGGACGCGAAACTTCTTCGATCTTAATGTTGATCCGGCGACCGACCAGGGCTTGCAGTTCGTCTTGCAATTGCTCGACTTCCTGTCCCTTGCGGCCAATGATCACGCCCGGTCGGGCCGTGAACAAAATCACCTTCACTTCATCGCGAGTCCGCTCGATTTCCACCTTGGGAATGCCGGCGAACTTGTATTTCGTGTGTATGAATTTGCGGATCTTGAAGTCCTCGATCAGCAATTCTGAAAACTCTTTTTTCGACGCATACCAGCGGCTTTTCCAGCCCAGCATGATGCCCGTGCGAAAACCAATTGGATTGACTTTTTGACCCATGTGTATCGTCTCAGGTTTGGTCACCGTGCCTGGACTGGTCGCTTAAGCGACCAGTCCGATGTGCGGCGTAAATTCCTAAATCATTCGATGGAAATCTTGATGTGTGCGAATCGCTTCTTAATAATGTGTGCCATGCCGCGTGCTCGCGGGCGAACACGCTTGAACATTGGCCCTCCATCCACGCGGGCATCGACGACTCGCAAGCCACCCAAGTTGGGAGCTCGCAGGTCTTCGGCATTGCCCAAAGCGCTTTTGAGAACCTTCTCCAACATCCGCGCCCCACGCTGCGGTTGATACCGCAGAATGGCGAGTGCGTCGTCAACTTTTTTGCCACGGATCAATGTCGCCAGCGGACGGACCTTACTGGCGCTAATGCGGGCATGCATATGTGTTGCGGTGTATGCCATTGTTTTTAGGCTGTTGGCTACTGGCTGTCGGCTGTCGGCCAGATGTTCTGACCGAGAGCCGAAAGCCGAAAGCCGAAAGCCACTCCTTTACTTCTTACCTTTGCCACCATGGCCGCGGAAATTCCGAGTCAGCGAAAACTCGCCCAACTTGTGGCCGACCATGTCTTCGGTGACGAACACCTTCAAGTGCGCCTTGCCGTTGTAAACCATAAATGTGTGGCCCACGAATTCGGGAATGATCGTGCAGGCACGAGCCCACGTGGTGATCGGTTCCTTGCGTCCCGAGTCATTTTGCTTGTCTACCTTCGCGTAGAGCTTAGGATCGACATACGGACCTTTTTTTAGCGAGCGACTCATAGTTAACTTTTCGCTTTCGGCTCTCGGCTGTCAGCTTTCGGCCAGAAAGAAAAATTGTATTCCTTCTGGCCGAAAGCCGAGAGCCGACCGCCAATAGCCACTCCTAGGTTTTCGGTAATTTCAATTGACCATAACGCCGACTCTTGCGACGGCGAATGATTGACTTGTTCGAGGCCTTGCGACGATTGCGCGTCGCACCACCCTTGGCACTCACGCCAGTCGGACTCACGGGGTGACGACCACCCTTTGTGCGACCTTCACCACCACCATGCGGATGATCGATCGGATTCATCGCCGTGCCACGAACGTGAGGACGACGACCCATCCAACGCTTGCGACCCGCCTTGCCCAGCACAATGCTGCTGTGATCGCCGTTACTTGTGGTACCAACCGTGGCCCGACAAGCGGACGGAATACGGCGAATTTCACCACTCGGCAGTGAAATCTGTGCCCAATCGGCTTCACGAGCCATGAGCGTGGCATGCGTCCCGGCACTGCGGCACAACACCCCGCCCCGACCTTCGCGAAGCTCCACATTGTGAATTTCGGTACCCAGCGGCATCTTCGCTAGCGGCAAGCAATTGCCCAGCTTGGCCGGCGCCTCGCCACCACTCATGACCTTGTCACCCGGCTTCAACCCATCCGGGGCAATAATGTAACGCTTCTCGCCATCGATGTAGTGCAACAAGGCAATGCGAGCCGAACGATTCGGATCGTATTGAATCGAATTCACTTGGGCAGCCACACCGTCTTTATTGCGGCGAAAATCGATCAAACGATAACGCTGTTTGTGTCCACCACCACGATGCCGAGCGGTGATCTTACCCTGAAAATTGCGGCCGCCCTTCTTGGGCTTGGGGCGCAAAAGGCTCTTCTCGGGCTTAGCGCCTGGCGTGAGCTCCTTAAAGTCGCTCACGCTCGCCCCACGGCGTCCGGCACTGGTCGGATTGTATTTGCGAATACCCATTTTCGGCTATCGGCTATCGGCTGTCAGCTATTTTTGCTCTCTTGCCGAGAGCCAGTAGCCGATAGCGAATAGCCCCTTTCCTAGAACAATTCGATACGATGCTCGGCGTCGAGCGTCACAATGGCTTTCTTCCAGTCTTGGGTGTAACCCAGACGCATTTTTGTGCGACGTGGCTTCCCCTTGCGATTCTGAGTGTGAACACTCAGCACCTTCACCTCAAACAACTCCTCAACCGCACGCTTTACATCAACCTTGGTCGCCAAGCGATTAATCTCGAAGGCGTAGGCGTTATTGCGGGTCGAACGGTGCATCCCCTTTTCCGTCACCAACGGCTTCAAAATCACCTGGTGAGGCTCAAGGATGATGCTTGTGGTTTGGGGAATATGTCGTGGCATTTTTTACTCTTACTCTTAACTGGCTGGACTAACCGGCCCAGGCGAATCCCCTAAGCCTCGGTTGCGCTGGCCTTGGCGCCGGCACGTTGCTTGATTTGATCGAGCGCTTCGGTGGTGATCACCAACCGACGGGCCGACAACACACTCAACGCATTCAAGTCACCAGCCGACTGCACGGCGACCTTTTGAATATTACGAGCACTCTTGTACACGTTGGGGGAATGACCAGCCGTGGCAATCAACAGCGACTCACCCTGGCAGCCCAAATGCTTGATGACCCCCATCATCTCGCGAGTCTTGGGTTCGGCAAATTCGAGCTTGTCGATCAGCGTGATTTGATCGTCTTGAATCTTCGAGGCTATGGCCATTCGCGTGGCCAATTGCAGGGCTTTGCGTGGCAATGAATACGAATAATCTTGATTACGAATCGCGTGGATATGTCCACCACCACGTCGAGTACCGCTACGCCGTGAACCGGCCCGAGCGTTGCCCGTACCCTTTTGACGATACAACTTTTTGGTCGAACCGCTCACCATGCTGCGCGTCTTGGTCATGTGCGAACCTTGCCGCAAATTGGCCTGATACATGACCACCGCATCGTGCAGGAGCTGCTTGTTGATGCGCGGAGCAAGATCGGTCGGCTCTATCGAGTAGGTACCGACTTTCTTACCCTTGGCATCAAGAACTGTGAGTTTTGGCATGGCTTATTGCATCCAATTGGACTGGTCGCTTAAGCGACCAGTCCGTGGCATGGGTTGGCTTACACTTTGTTTGACTTCTTAACGATCACGTATCCCCCGTTGGGACCGGGAATGCTGCCACGGACCAACAGCAGATTGTTTTCCGCGTCGATCCGCACGATTTTTTGGTTCCGCACGGTGCAGCGAGCCGCACCATATTGGCCCGGCATTTTCACGCCCTTCATCAGACGGCTCGGCGTCGCACTGCAACCCGTGCCACCCAAGTGGCGATGGCACTTCTTCACGCCGTGCGTGGCACGCTGGCCGGAGAAGTTGTGCCGCTTCATGGCTCCCGAGAAACCTCGGCCCTTGCTCGTGCCGACGATATCGACCGTGGCAATTCCCTCGAAAGCATCGACCTTCACCTGAGAGCCAACCGCCAATTCACCAGCCGGACCACGAATTTCGCGAACGAATCGCTTGGGTTCGCAATTGGCTTTAACAACCGCTTCGATGCCGGCGGCCGAACGCTTTTTGCCGCGCTTGCTGTCGAGCTTAGCCACCTGACCACGCTGAGCACGCGAAGCCAACCGACGGGGCTTATCGAGATAACCAAGCTGCACGGCTTCGTAGCCATCGCGCTCAGCGGTGCGAACTTGCAACACATCGCAGGGACCAACATGAACAACGGTCACGGGCACGACGATACCCGCTTCATTGAAAATCTGCGTCATACCGACCTTACGGCCCAATATGCCGACAATTCTTCCGTCTGTAGCCATTGCTCGAATCCCTAACGATGATTGTGACGCAGGAGCCACTCGCCGCGGCGAGGCTTACCTACGCGACTTCCGCAACATGCGTCGATCTCTTAAAAATTGGCTTGTGTTGGTTAACTAGGAAAATACTTGCCTACCGGACTTCAACTACTAATCACTTCAACAACTAGGTTGTCGTTGCTTTGATTTTGATATCCACACCGGCGGGCAGGCTCAATTTATTCAGGGCTTCGATCGTCTTGGCCGTGGCCTGGACGATGTCGATGAGCCTTTTATGGGTTCGAATTTCAAATTGCTGCCGCGCCTTTTTGTCGACGTGCGGCCCGGAAAGCACCGTGTAACGCTCAATCCGCGTGGGTAGCGGGATCGGGCCATGCACCTCGGAGTTGGTCCGCTTGGCGGTATCCACAATCTCCATCGCACTCTGGTCGAGGACCGAGTGATCGTACGCTTCCATCCGAATGCGAATAACTTCTCTAGCAGCGGCCACGGTGTACCCCACCAACTGAAAAACGAAACCCAAATATCAAACAGCATGCTCCGAAGAACATACTGCTCGCCACCAAGTAGTGACGAATCTCAGATTCTAAAGCGGATTTCAAAAGCGGTCAATGGCCGACAAGAGCCCTGTTTGTGAATTTTCTCTGCGGGTTTTCGCAGGAAAACTCGTGTTGCGACCGCTCAATCGGCAAATATCACGCAGCTTCGCAAAACAGCGAAAGCGCCGACCCTCGAGGAATCCCCCATCCTTGGCCACAACCTTTTTGATGCTTGTGGCCAAATCTAGGTGACCTGCCCGCCCCTGGCCACTACCGGCAGTGGCTCCATGGGGGTCGCGATGCGTTTTTCTCTTCCGCCAATTGGAAAGAAAATTCTCGTAATTTGGCCAAAAATCGGGCTTGAACACCGCTCCAGTAAAGCCGAACACCTTTCTGCCAAGCGAAGAATCTCATCCCTTCACTTTACCCGATGGTGCTGACCGTTTTAGGAGGGGAAAGCACCCGGCAGCTTGTGACGGCGTCCCATAGCTCGCCTGCCAATCGGCAAGTGTGGACTCGTTGATTCTGCTCGCTACATCCACTTCGCGAGCCACACGATTAGCAACGCAAATAAACAAAAGCCCACGAAGTACCAAAACACCCCCGGGGTGTTTGGGGACCATCTCGCGGGATCAGAGGAGGAAGGTGCATGGCGATTCAAATTAAGCGAATGACTGCAAGAACCACAAAAAGCCAAATTAAGAAGAATCGACGGATGCTAGCGCCCCATCATTCTTTAGTTGTTGAGTCGAACAATGGTTCGTCACTGCTTGGGCATTCTTGTGCCGCTTCTTGGCAATTCACTTTAGAAATGGTGACTCGCTGATCCTAGTCGAGAGCGCACGCGCCATTCACAGTAGCGCATTATGCGTTGCAGCGGCCCGGAGCACGTTGTCCTCCGGCTCGGCAAGTCATCCATCAGCGGCAAAATCGCAAGAAAATTTATTTTTCACACTTGAAACGGTTTTTAATATCTGTATGCTAACGCTCATGAGATTCACTCTCAATAAGGTTGGCGTTGATTCATACCTGCATGACATCTGAGGTAGCTCTCGTGAAAAAGACCCTGTTTTCTTTGGCATTTATAGTCTCAACCGTATTTGGCTCGGCACTTCAAGCTGTAACCGTACCCTATACGGAAGATTTCCCTCTAAATAACGCTAACTGGAAACAGAACGGCCAGACTACGTTCGCCGCCTTCAACGCGAACGGCGGGCCGGACGGAAGCAGCTTTATCTCTAGCAGTTTCAACTTCGTTGGCAACCTCGAGGACGATGGTCCTGTCCTGCATCGTGCCAATCTCTCCGACTCCGCCAGTGGCGGGAATTTCTTCGGTAATTGGATCGCTGCTGGCGCCACGAAGTTCAGCGCGTACGTCAGGCACAATGCAACGGCACCACTCGATTATTTCGCGCGATTTACCGGCGCACCTGCCTTTCCCGGAGTCATCGCCTTCCAGAGCCTAACTGTTCAACCCAACACTTGGACGTTGGTCGAATTCGACGTCAGCCCTAACAGTCCAGACTTTTTCTATGAGGGTGGCTCCTACGCCGGCATTTTCAGCAACGTCAGCCGCATCCAGTTTGGTGCCTCAGTCCCAGCGGCTCTCGCAGGTCTCGATCAGGTATTCACGTTCGAGCTCGATCAAGTGACGGTCAACATTCCTGAGCCCACCTCACTTGCTCTGGGCGCCCTGGTTCTGGCTGGCGTCATCGTGCTTCGACGAAATCAGGTTTAGTTTATTCACGTTTTGCGCCGTGCCACGACAAACATCCCGTGGCACGGCTATATTTCGCCAGAAACTCGCATGTATTGACATGAGAAAATCGCTCACCATCGCACTGACGTTCGCAGCCTGTCAGATATTTCAATCAGCTTCCGCTGTTGCAGGTGCCTTCAATTTCCAATCTCCCACGGATTGGACCGTTGGTGGGACGGGCAGCACTTATCAAGAATGGGAAGCCTCGGAAGCTACACCTTTTGCCTCAGTAAACACTTTGCCCACGGCTAGCATCACAAGCCCAACAATTACGTCGCTGGCAAAAATGAGCGTTCAATCCCCCGGATTTGTCGCAAGTTCGGGGGGCTACTATTCGTTTTCCGAAACGATTCCCACCTATCGCATTTTTGCCAACGTCTATAACCACGCGGGATCTTTCGGCACCGGCGGGCCCTACGCCAACAATCACGGCACGCGCGTGATCGTGCAAACCGCCGCCACGATGAATCCCGACTATGCTGCTAGCGTGTTTCAAAACAGCGTCGAGCTCGTCAAGATCGACGGAACTGCCTTAGCGGGTGGCGCAAACACTGATCTGTTGAGCGTGACACAGCTATTTCTCGGTGAAGTCGAAACCTCGTTCGGTCTCGCGGATCAACAAGAACTGCGTTTAGAGTTTTTCCTGCCGTCGTACGCAGCCGATTTTCGTGTGCGATTCCAGTCCTCCGTTCATTCGAGCTTTCAAGAGCTACGTGTTGACACCCTATTAGTCTCGGAAGAGGTCGCGATTCCTGGTGATTTCGATGGCGACACCGATGTGGATACCGACGATTTGGCCGATTGGCAAGCTAGTTACAGCTTCAACGGCCTGGGCGATGCCGACGCTGACGGGGATAGCGATGGCCGAGATCTCCTGATTTGGCAGCGAAATTACACGGGGGCAGAAGCACTTACGAGCTTCTCGATCCCCGAGCCTACATCACCAGCATTAGTGATCTTCGGTATTCTTAACATTCTCAGCTACAGACGGACTTACCCGGGAGCCACGCGATGACTTTTATAGATCCGCCCATCAACCCACGCCGCTCCTTCGCTACCGGCTTTACGCTCGTGGAACTGTTGGTGGTGATCTCGATCATCGGTGTGCTCATTGCACTCCTCTTACCGGCCATCCAAGCCGCCCGCGAAACCGCGCGGACTTGTACTTGCCGCAGCCACCTGCGTCAAATCGGCCTCGCGATGCACATGCATCACGACTTACTTGGTTACTTACCACCGGCATCAACTCATGCTTCCATTGGAACTGACCGCGAAAGTGCGTTGCTCTTCCTGTTGCCCTACTTGGAAGAGTCGAACCGCTACGTGACCTACAATTCCGACCTCGGAACCAGCGATCCGGTCAACGCCGGAGTCGTCGAAGCGACGATCCCGGTCTATCTTTGTCCCTCGATGATCTACACTCCCAACGCTTCCGAGCCTGGCGCGAGTAGCTATGCTTCTAGCACCGGCAGTCAGTCTCCCTGGTTAATCGCGGGCACGAATCCTCATAATGGCGCAATTGTCTCGCGCCCGATTCTTGTGCGGCTGAAAGACGTCACGGACGGGACGACGAACACTTTTGCCTTCGGCGAGGAAGACTATTTCGAGAACCAATCTTTCGTCGAAGTGGCACCCATCGGTCCTAAATGGGCAGGCGGTTACATTTCGGACTCCTTTGCTGCCACGTGGGGACCGTATAATCCTGTATCGCGCCCTGACCCAGAAGTAGATCCTGGTTCCGTGGGTAAATACTCAACCGCCTTCCGTAGCGACCATCGTGGAGGTGTTCAGTTCGTGTTCGTTGATGGCTCGGTCCGATTTATTGTCAACGAGATTGAAGAGACGGTACTCGATGCCCTGGCAACTCGCGCCGGGGGCGAGGTCGACCATTCCTTTTAACTTCCCCGCCGACGCTAAACATCGTCGGCCTGTGTTCATATTCAACGAAGGTTTTTCTCATGTCGCAGCGTTTTTCTTGGTTGGCTCTCGCGCTTCTTGTTGCTTGCCTGTCAGTTTCCTCCGCCTCAGCCCACTTCGTTTGGCTTGGCTCGGAAAAGTCCGGCGAGGAAACACTCGGCCTGTTATTTTTCTCCGAAGGCCCGAACGATCAGGATTACCACCTGCCCGGTCCGATTGCCGAAGCCAAGATCTTTGCTCGCACGGCCGATGGCAAACGCACCGAGCTAAAAACCGAGAAGCGCGAGGGGGATGGGTATGTCGGTCTCACAATGAAGCTGCCCGAAGGTCAGGAAACCCAAGCTATCGAAACCGTCTGCGAATACGGCGTCTATGCGGGTTCGCTGCTCTGCTATTACTCGCAAACCGTGCTGCCCGGTGCCGATGGCAAGCTGCCGACTTACGAGCGTAGCAAGGAGCTTACGCTCGACATCATTCCCGAACAAAAGCCTGGCGGCATCGGGGCGACCGTCCTCTGGGAAGGCAAACCGCTTGCCGAAGTTCCCGTCACGCTGATCGATACCACCGGCGAGATGAGCGAAGAAGTCACCGACGCCGATGGCAAGGTGTTTTTCATAGCCGCCAATTCGGGCACCATCGGCTTGATGGCTAACCATACGCAGGAAGACCAAAGCGGCGAAACCAACGGCAAGAAATACACTGGTAAGTCCAATTACGCCACGCTCACCCTCAACTTCACGGCGAGCGGCGAAGCCCCACCCGCTGAGAAAGCGGCTGCCGAAACCGAAGCCAAAGAAAGCTCGACTGAAAAGCGGCCGCAACGCCCTGAATCGGAAACGGACAGCGCGTCGTTTGGTCCCGAACTCCCTGAAGCGATTTCCAGCTTCGGCGGTGCGGTGGAAGATGGTTGGCTCTACGTGTACGGCGGTCACACCGGCCGTGCTCATCAACATTCGCGTGACAATCTTTCCCAGACTTTCGCTCGTTTGAATGTGGCCGATAAAGCTACAGCCGACAAGAATGAGTGGGAAACGTTGACGATGGAAACCCCACTCCAAGGCATGGCCTTGGTAAGTTGCGAGGGGAAGCTCTACCGTATCGGTGGCTTGAATGCCCGTAATGCTCGCAAGGAAGACGCGGACCTACATTCGGTCGCCGAGTTCGCACGCTTTGATCCCGTCACCAAATCGTGGACCGCGCTCCCTGCCCTGCCCGGTGCTCGTTCCTCGCATGACGCGGCCGTACTCGATGGCAAAATTTACACCATTGGCGGCTGGAATCTCACCGGTAAGAGTGGCACCGGCGAATGGCAAACCGATGCCCTGGTCTATGACACCACTGCGGGTGACAACGCCAAATGGGAAAAACTTCCCGAGCCGCCGTTCCAACGTCGCGCGCTCGCCGTCGCCGCTTGGAACAATCGCATTTGGGTTCTCGGTGGGATGGATGAATATGCCGACATCAAGCGCGAGGTTTACTCCTACGATCCCCAAACCAACACCTGGGCCAAAGCCGCCGAACTCCCTGGCGACGATATGCAAGGTTTTGGCATCTCGGCTTGGGGACTCGATTCCGGGCTGTTCGCTTCGGGGACCGACGGCGTACTGTATCGCCTGACCAACGTCGATGGCCAGTGGGAACAAGCGGCCGAACTTTCTACGCCGCGTTTCTTCCATCGCATTCTCCCTGGCGGAGAAAATTCGCTCTTGGTGGTGGCCGGAGCTTCGCTGAACGACGGGCACATGAACGGAATCGAACGGATCGAGCTGCACTAGGATGCGTTTCAAAACCGTGGGCTAGCGCCCAGCGGCTAATAGTATCAGCCGAAACGCGCTAGCGTCCGGTTTCTGGACGCGGGTTTTGGAACAGCTTCTAGTTTTTTTCCGTTCTTAACATGTTGCCCTTCCCCTGTCTTCGGTCGGATTATTCCGGTTAGTTCGATTCCGCGCCGCTTGAGCATGACTTCTTGCGCGGACTTGAGTTGGTTTCTCGCGGGATCACGGCCTAAGTTTACATAGCGGCGGATTCTTTCTTCGCCGAGGGGGAAACTTATTCTTCAAGGAAGTGGCAACCATGTCTTCGCATCGACTTTTGGCCTGTCTCCTCGCATTGCACGTGATCGCGTGTGGACATGCGTTTGTTCTGGCGAATCCTCCCATCGAGGAAAGCCTGCCGATGCTCCCCGATGCGGTCGATAGCTTCGGCGCGGCTGAGCACGACGGGTTTCTCTATGTCTATGGCGGGCATCAAGGTTCCGAACAAGAACAAACGGGCAAGAATGTTTCCCGTCAGTTTGTTCGTTGCGATCTCGACCAACCAAGTCAGTGGGAACAATTGCCGCTCGACAAACCGCTCCAAAGTCTCGCGCTCGTGAGTTGCGGCGACAGTTTGTATCGCGTCGGCGGCGCGGGGTTGGTGAACGCCGATAACCCCACGGCTCCGGTCGGTTCGGTCAGCGACTTCATGCGCTTCGATCCACGCACCAAAGAGTGGACGGCACTCACGCCGCTCCCCGCGCCACGATCCGCTCACGATGCGATTGCCGCTGATGGTAAAATCTATGTCGTCGGTGGTTGGGATCACAGCGACGCCAAACCGAGCGACTGGCATGACTCGGCCCTCATGTTCGACACAACCGCCGGCGAAGAAGCGACTTGGCAATCGCTGCCGATCCCTTCCTTCCGCCGCCGCAACCTCGCGGTCGCGGCCTGGCAAAATTGCATCTGGGCCATCGGCGGCAAGGACGACAACGACGTCATCTATCGGACTGTGTTTTATTACGACCCGCAACGCGGCTACTGGTCGGAAGGCCCCGAACTCCCCGCGCGGGCCGATGGTTTGCAAGGCTACGGCGTCGCCGCGTGGGGACTCGACTCGGGACTTTATGTCTCGGGTGCCGATGGTGCCCTCTATCGTCTGGACACCATGTACGGCGAGTGGCAACAAGTCGGCGAACTGCGTGTGCAGCGCTATTGTCATCGCTTACTGCCCGACGGCGACAGGGCACTGCTGGCACTCGCCGGGTCCAGCGTCTCTTATGGCCCCACGCGCTCGGTGGAACGGCTCAAGGTTTATAGCCCGTGATGATTGGGGTGAATTTTGCACCGCTTTCTGGGGGCCCCAACCCAGCGTGCAAAACTCGGCGAGTATTGCACGTTCTCTTGCCGCACGACTCAAGGATTGCCGTGCGAACAGCGCGCATCTCGTGCAAAACTCGCGGAATTCATGTGACTTTCCGCTGGGTTGTTGGTGAGTTTTCGGCGTGTTTCGTCGTGCAATAGTTCAGGTTGTCAAAGAACGCGCAGTATTTGCTGGCGCAAGTACGCGCTGTATTTCCTGGCGCGAAAGGTATTATCGCGAATGGAAAGAGGTCGTGCCACAACGATTTTTGGCCACGGAAGATTTTATGCAGGGGACTTACGTCCCCCGCTCGCCGGGAGGCGCGAGCTTCGTAACGAAAGTCCAGCAAAGCTCATCATCATGAGAAGAAATGATGCGGGCTCTGGAATTACCAGCGTTACCGAAAGGGTAGAACTTGTTTGAAAAACGTCAGTCGTTGGAGTTCGACCACCCGAACTAGCTAATAGGAAATCGAAAGGTGTGCCATCAGCTAATACTCCAATCAGCGGTACATTTCGATCAGTGATAACAAAAGACTGTCCTGGCACCAGAAAGCTCGAAAGGTCAACACCGTTAAGGAAAAACTGTTTGCCAAATAAATTGACCTCCGAGCCAGAACTGGCGAGAAATCGCTCGCCGATCGTACCTCCACTAACCCGGATTTCCCAGATGACTTCCCGCACAATGGCACGCGATTTGCGCCACACCTTGTAAAAACAGCGGTTTGTACGCTCAACATGCCATCGTGACA